>VSNR01000108.1 GCA_009774345.1 Lachnospiraceae bacterium
CGTGACGAAGAGTTCGCCCGTTTCTGGAATCACAAAACCGCTATAAGCAACGGATTTATGCCCGGGATATGACTTGATCTTAGGACAGCTGCCTTTCGGATACCATGCGCGGGTAACTGTGGATTCTGCCATGAAGTGAACCTCGTCCTGGCAGCATATGATTGCGTCCGGGTCGTTTTCTAGCTCTGAGATGTTTTTTTAAATTCATCACGCAATGGGTTCTCTTCATTGCCTTTAGAAGGAAACGTCTGTGGGCGTATCAAAGAGAATCCAAGTTCATGCAGTAACCGCTGGCATTGCCTTACACACAGGGAGATATCATACTGCGAAGCAATATAGTTCGATAAGGATGGCCCATCCCAGACAGTATATCCAAAAGCATTGGGGTCAGAAGCTACGGCGACTTTAATATTTTCTTTTTGAGATTTAGTGAGGGATTGCGGACGCCCAGGCTGTTTACGTGGACGGAGAGACTCAAACCCATACTCATCAACGGATCTGACCCAGTTAGAAAGAGTCCGGTCGGTTTCGCCAGAGGCATCGGCGAGCAATTTAGCGCTCATACCACGGAGCAGGAGATTAACAATAGTCACTTTTCTTATGAATCTGGCATCATCTGAGGATGAAACAATCCGATTACCCTCTGCTATCAAAGCGTTTTTGTCCGATTTAAACTTTCTAATATTCATACTATCACCTCAGTATTATTTTACTAAGAAATATTTGGAAAGTAAATAGAAAATATTTATGTCGTTTGCTATAAATTATATTACAATAAAGTTCCCTTAACAGAAGGAATTGATTACACGCTAGCATATAAAAATAACATCAAAGCGGGAACAGCTCATTTGATTATTAAGGCAAAAGGCAATCTGACAGGTTCTGTGATCAAAAATTTTGAGATAAAACCAAGAGAAATAACTGATGAAAATGTCATTGTTGAGGATGCAGTTTATACCTTTAATAACAAAATGCACAAAAGGGTACCAACAGTGGCTTTTAATGGAAAAAAATTAAAAGAAGGCAAGGATTATATTGTCACTGATTTTGGACAAGGTGATTATATTGCAGTAGGTACTTATATTATTAAAATAAAAGGAATAGGAAACTTTAAAGGAAATATTGATAACATTAAAGTAATTATTACTGATCAAGCTAGAAATATTGCTAAAGCAACAGTTTCTAAAATTCCAGCACAACAATATATCAGTGGGAAAACAGTTGAATTGCCTGATCATTTGATCAAGGTAACATTGGCTAAATGCGAGTTGAGAAAAGATATTGATTATATCGTAAGTTATGCAAACAATAACAAACCTGGAAAAGCAACTTTGATTATAAAGGGAGTTGGAGCATATGCAGGTACCAAGAAATATACTTTTACTATAAAACAAACACCTGTTGCAATTACAGAGAGTATGGTAGAAAACAAAAATTCCATTGCCAAAACAGAAATAGTAAAAGGTGGCGCAACGCCTGAACCGATACTTATAGCAAATGGGTATACTTTACAAAAGGATACAGATTATACAGTGCGTTATAAGAATAATAACAAAGCAGGGGTTAATGCATTGATGATCATAAAAGGTAAGGGTACTTTCAAAGGAAGTATTACAGTTCCATTTATGGTTACAACAAAATCAATCAATAGCCCGGACTTGACTATAAGAGTGCCAGATGTACCATATACTGAGAACGTAAAAAAATATAAAAGCAAACCAGTTATTATGGATAAAGATGGAAAGTTACTGATATTGAATAAAGATTATACGATAGAAAGTTATCATGTAAATAGTGCGGTAAAGGATCAGCGGAGCATTTCAGATAACAATACGAAAATAACGATTTCAATACAGGGAAAGGGTAACTATACAGGCATAGCTACACAGACATATGAAGTGCGTGGAGCAAGATTTTCGTCAGCCAGTATAAAGGTCAGTGCGAAAACATACACGGGAAAAGCCGTCACGATAGGACCTAAGGACATCATTTCTGCGTCTATCAAGATAGGAAAAATAAAAAAGAGCTGGTTTATGGCGTGGATTATGAAATATCTGGTTATGAAAATAATGTCAAAAAAGGAAGTGCAGTTGTAATATTTAAGGGAAAAGGGGACTATGCAGGTGAAAAGGCTGTAAAATTTAAGATAAAATCAAGTCGCATAACAGAATAATGTTTTTGACAAAATATTTATGATATTGTATTATGGTTGTATATGGAGGGAGGTCGCTTCGATGGATGTAGCAAGAAGAGTGGAGTCTTATACAATCAAGGATATCTATGCATTGCCTGATGGGGTACGGGCAGAGCTGATTGACGGTCAGATTTATTATATGGCAACGCCTACAAGAACGCATCAGAGAATCAGTATGGCTTTATCAAGAATGATAGGGAATTATATCGAGTCTCGGGGTGGAGATTGCGAAATTTATGCTGCCCCCTTTGGTGTATTCTTGAATAATGATGAGAAAAACTATTATGAGCCGGATATTTCAGTGATCTGTGATATTTCTAAATTGGATGAAAAAGGTTGTCATGGCGCACCGGATTGGATCATTGAAATCGTGTCACCAGGCAATAAAACGATGGATTATTTCAAAAAACTATTTCGATATCAAGCAGCAGGCGTGAGGGAATATTGGATCGTTGATCCGACAAGAGAACTGGTGATGGTATATAGATTTGAAAAAGAAATAATGGAGGAATATTCTTTTGAGGAAGATGTGCCTGTTGGAATTTATGAAGGCTTTTCTCTTAGGGTACAATAAAAAGGGGCTTTGACAGCCCCTTTTTATTGTACCCTAATTGATTCCTTGATCCATATGGCGCTCAGCGAGCCGCAGGATAGAGATAACAGGCATGATTAATATTCCACAAAAGAAGTTGCTCACACCGTGAATGCAGTCAAAGGGCAGTCCGGCAATAATCCATGCGATCATTTTCTGAAAGCTCAGTCCATACAGCAGCGCCTGCGCCGGGGCATACAGTGTTCCGTAGAGGAAGCCGTGTGCAGCACAGACGATCATGTAGATGACGGGACGGACTTTTCGAGGCATATTTGCCGGCAGCAGCATGACCGCGCCCCACAGAACAGTCCACAGGTACAGATAAGGGACCCACCATGTCGCAAAACCATGAAACATACCTGTCAGAAAGACATAGACATAGATTGGATACAATGCCTTTTTTCTGTAAACAACGGTGAAAGCAATCGTAAATACGCCAATTAAGTGAATGTTGGGAGCAAATTCCATGATGACTTTGGAGGCGTACATGACCGCACCAAGCATAGAAAAAATGACAAGTTCTCTCGTTGTAGGTTTCATGCTTACTCTACTTTAAAAGTGTAGCTGCTGCCATCTGTGATAGGGGTGGAATCAACGCCAGTCATAGCATACTCATCATCTATATAAAAAGCCCAGTATTTTCCGTCGGTGTCATAATCTACTGTGACGCCGTTGACAGTCTTTACATACAATCCATATTCACCGTCATCTCCGGCAATCAGTTCAAGCGCTAACAGTGCCTGTCCTACCGTCTCCTTGTCGGTGTGAATCTCAAACTGCGTCGTGTTTCCGTCTCCATCTACAACAGTCAATGGAAAGGAGACGCTGCCCTCGCCTAAAACAGTGACATCCGAAGAGACATCAGCCTCATTATAAGGTGCGGTGTCTGTAGTGGATGCATCTGTAGCTGTTTCAGGTGCCGCATCTGTTACAGGCGTTGTATCTGCCTCAGGTGCTGAAACGGGTTCCTGTTTCGAATTGCCAGCACAGCCGGTTGTCAGAAATGACATGGATAAAACCAGCGTCGCGCAGCATAATAAAAGTTGGGGTTTCTTGTTTGATAATTTTTTCATAATAAATACTCCTCGTGATTTTTGTTTTTTGGGATACACTCATTCCAATATCAGTATCTTTTGAACCTCTGAGGTTTTCCCTTTATGCGACTGTAGATATTATTTCAGCCTTAAATACAATAACACATTTAAAGGCTAAGCACAATATTTAACTGATGCTTTTTTCGACAGTTTCTTACTCAAAAAAAGAGACTGTGTGGGGTTAATGGGTGGAAAGATATCATAAAGCATTTGCTGATTGAAACATAACAAAAACTGTGATACTATGATTACAATCGATAAATTTCTTGGCTGACAAGAAACGGACAAGCAGGACTGGACAGACGGCATCGCAGAGCTGATGCACACCAATGACTTGAATGAATGGATTACATGGTTTTCAAATGTAATACGAAAACTGAACGAAGACGAACGTGGAGAATTGATAACACAGATAAAAGAAGGAGACGATAGGACTGGTGCAGGTATAGTGATACCAACGTATATCAAATAAAAACTATAAAAAAAGAGGCATATCGCTGCCACAGACAGGATATTCCTCTTTTTTATGCACACGGGCACCCAAAGGAAAAAAGAAAGGAAGAATCCTATGCCAGCTAAATCAAACACTAAATTGATTATGAAAATAATAGAGGTACTGGATAAATTAGGCATTTCACAGCATGATTGTATACTTGCAGAGAAGTATTTGTCGGCGGAGGTCGGTGACGAGATTTTAGATGAATTTGAGCGGATGGGATTCGTAGAGCCTGTTTTTCAAGTAAACTATGAATTATATGAAATCAATAAACAAGTGGAGAAAATAAGGAAAAGGGCAGTTTGTGTGCGTTTTTTCAATATAATTTATGCGATTGGTCATGGTTCTTGTTATCATCTGGATTCGTACGGTTTGTATGATGATGTTGAGGAATGTGCGCTATATAAAAGGCTAATCGTTTTTCTAACAAAACAAATAGAACGTTCAGCCTATTGGGATCATAATGTATACGATCTATTAATGGATAGGGCACAATACAATATACGAAATTTAATAGAAGTAGTTCCTTTTTTGAAAGCAGAATCAGAATTTTATGGAGCGGTGGTGCTGGCAATATATTTTTGTGAAAAGTATGAAAATGCTGGTGAGGTGGCGGCAGAGGACACGGCACTTATCACAGAGTATGATAATATTGTGCTGGGGGGTTTTGATGCATGGCTTGCAAAACAGGGAATCACAGAACATAGAGAAGTGGTGACGACATTGCGGGAACAGAAAACGGCAGAAGGACTTCTCCACAGGATAGAATTTACAAATATCAATGAGGAGGATAAAAAACAATTTTCTTTTATCTGTTCATTGGCTTATCTAAATTTCCAGCTTTCGGATGGAATGCTGGCGCTGGTGCAAGGATGTGTTGTTGTAAATCAGGAAATGGTACTTCGTGTTCTTGATGGTGTGTACATAGGCGCTCGTGGATGCAGAACAAATATGGCTGTGCATGGCGGGGATTATGATGAAGTATTTCATATTGATCCAGCGTTGTATATCTGTTGGGCAGCCTATAAAAAATACAATCAAATTTTGATGCGGCAGCTTGAGAAACATCAAAAAATTTATTTGCAGATGATGAATCGGGACGAATGCCAAAGACAGTTATCTATCTGTCGGCGTGCATGGGGATATGTCACGGATTCTTATATAACGGAGTATGTTTTGGATACATTAAAGGATGTACTGCTGGAAGTAAATCCAAGCTTATATCAGCAGCAAGTACGAAATTTAATGCCAAATTATGAATTTATTATTGGATTACTGGTATCGCCTACGCCACATGCTGAACTGGCAAAAGAATATCTGCGGGGAAATTGCAAAGTTTCAGAATTGTATCCTTACAGCGAGGAGTTTGACGATGGATGCGCAAATAGAGCCCTTGAGATGTATAGCTTTCGTATAAAGAAATTTAGGCAGCATTGCGGGGATGAAGCCTTTATAAATCGGTGTCGCATGTTTCTTATTCTAAAGAAATTCCGACGCTTGGATCATGAAATTGAGGATTGTTCGTTGTTAAAAAATGATGCCAATATTAAGCGTTTCTTTGAGAATCTTGCGAAAGAACAGTTAGATGCGGCGCATCAACTACAAGCCTTTTCTTTTTTGTACAACGAATCCGATGATGATGACTCGAAAATTGAGCGACTTTTTCATTGTGGAGAGAAAGTGTTTTCTAAATTTTTGGAGGAAAATAGGGAGGAAACACTGAAAGTATTTTCTGAGGCATATGAACAGGGGCGTTCTCTTGGTGTACATATTTTAGGGAAAGCCCCTCAGACTTACAAAAAGGAAATTTTAAGTTATGTGAATGACACCGCACCACTTGTAATGAATGAAGTATATCATATTCTGTGTGAGCGAAAAGATTGGGAGGCAGATGTTATGACCCTGCTGAAAGCGAAAAAAGTTTCAGTACGGGAACTGGCAATGAGAGTATTGCTGGAATGGAAAGAGGAGGACGAGAAGTATTCTCAATTGCTTTATCAGATGCTTCAAAAAGAGAAAAGTGCAAGGCTTGTGAGATTATTGGAAAGTGGACTAAAACGAAATAACAATTGCCAAATTTTCTGGTGACAGAACCGGAAAATTTGGCAACAGGATGATAGGTATCATATGTCAAGAATATTTTAAGCAGCGTTTTTGTAATGGTCCTCGGGCTCTTTTTTTGCAGAGGGAGCCATTCTCCGCGCAATATAGACCGCCGGCGTGTCAAGCAGGCTTGTAAAGATAAAGATGACGTAGCTTGAGAGCACAATATTCATCAAGGTCTTTAACTCGTAGACACCCCAGAATGCGGCGAAGGTGTATAAAAAGGTGTTAAAGAACTGAGAGACCAGCGTGGAGCCATTGTTGCGCAGCCACAGGAATTTATGGGAGTCGCTGCAAAGTTTTGTCGTCTTTGCCCAGATGGCGTGGTACGCAAAGACATCAAATGCCTGTACAACCGCATAGACAATGATACTGCTGAGCATCAGGCGCGGCGTGTTGGAAAATACCGACGCGATCGCAGGGGATGCCCAGTCATTGCTGTTTGGTGTGTAGAGCATCCATGACTGCGAGATCAGGATAAAAGCGCCGGAGGTGAGAATGCCAATCAGAACGGCTTTGTTTGCGGCGCGCTTTCCCTCGGTTTCACTCAGAATATCCGTCACGAGGAAGGTAGAGGCAAATAAAATGTTGCCAAGTGTCTGCTCCATGCCAAAGGCATTTACGACAATTAGCACTTCGATATTGGCGGCAATTGTCGCAAGCACTGTCCAGCAGTACAGACCGGATTTTCCCAGAAAACGGTAAAAAAGTACGACGCAGGCATAAATTAAAATCAGACTCAGAATTAATAAAAGTTCGTTAGGCATAATAAAAGTTCCTCCATTCTAACATTTTTACATTGTTTTATCTTGCATTTCTATAACTTTTGCATGCTGCTTTATCCAACACCGAAATCCGTATTCTCAAGCAGGATATCGACGCGGGCGTTCTCTTTATAGATCGGATAAAGCTTTTTTATAAAGCATGCAATAACCTGTGGGCAGGGTTTTATCGGTGTGGTGTTTTCCGTCATGATATTGATACAGACTCGCTTAAAGTGCGAAAGGCCTGTCTCGATATCAGACTGCATGGAAGCTTCTGTCTGACCTTCCAGTCCAAACAACAGACAGACTTCATCAAAATCCGTTGCAATCTTTGCAGGGTCTGTCTCGTCAATCCCTTTGTGCAGCACATGTTCCCGATAGGCGGCGTCAAAGGTTTCCACCCCGATTTTGATATTGGTGTGAATACCCTGTGCCTGAAAGGTATCCCGCAGGCTGGCGACAGCATCTCGGTGCATCCAGTGGCATTCAAAGTGAATTTCCGTGATCTTTTTTTGAAGGCAGGTATCTATAATCCGTTGAATTGTTTTGGAATCCAGATCGACAAAGCTGCCGGAATTAATGACCTCGAGCCGTCTGTATTTTCCTGTCACTTTTTGCAGGACTTTCTGATTCAGCGCATAATTCCTGTCCTCGTCCAGACTGAAATCAAGATGATAATCGCAGAAGGTACATCGTTGCCACTTGCAGCCTGAGCCGCGCAGCAGCACGATTTCCCGTTTGTTTTTCACTGGTATTTCTGCGTATCTTGTCAGTAAATCATTTTCCATAATAAGATGAATCCTCCTTTTGACGCCCGTCAGTTTTGCTGACATATTTCGTCTGGGTGCCCGTGTGCAGTCGAGTAAAGAAGAGCCATCTTCCATACTCGCGCGCCGGGCACCCGTCAGCATCGCTGACATATTTCGTCTGGGTGCCCGTGTGCATAAAAAAAGAACCCGCAGACAGCAGATTCCATAGTGTGCAAAACAAAAAGGAGCACAAAGCTCCGAATTTTAAATAGAATACACAATGCGCCTGCGTGCAAAAAAGACAGGAACATAAAATGTGTCCGTAAAATCCATAGTTTTGTTTATAGACAGGATGGTTTCGAACTGTCTGTATTTTATTTTTCAGCAGAATAATTATAGCACGATGTCAGCCGAATGTCTACTATAATTTTTGTCCTGACTTTTTGTTATGATCTGTGTCCGTGCTTTCTTGTTCGGGGAAAAATTCGGCGATTGTATGTTTTTGCTGCATTCTGCCAACACAGAATAATAAAATCCATGCCAGCAGCGGTATTGCAATAATGCCAAATAAAAGCGCCATAAAACGGTTTCCAGCCTCGCCCGGACCTGCTGTGAATGCAGAGATCACAAATGCGATGAGCAGCAATGCAATGGCAATAAGCGCAGCGGCAGCAATAAGCTGTCTGAGATTTTTCTTGATCATTTTTTTCATAATAAAATACCGGACCTTTCTGTGGGTGTTTTGATAGAGTGATTATAGTCTTCCGCATAGAAAAAAGCAAGCAAAAGCAAGGCAGAAACCTTTGACTTTCCATGAAGTTTAGTATATACTGTTACTGTCTGTGTAAGTATGATAAAGCGCAGCAGAGCAGAAATATCTAAAAATATAAGATAAAAAACGAAAGGGTGTTAGAGATCATGGCAGAAGAAAAGACTTTATTAGACCAGTGGCGAGGGATGGCTTACAATGAGCAGACAGACAAGAATACGCTTCAAAAACTTTGGATTGATTATTTCCAGAAAGAAAAAGAAATCTATCAACAGCTTTTGACCAATCCCGACGAGGAGGTGCGGGGGACAGTCAAGGGACTGGCAGAAAAATATAATGTGGATATCATGACGATGACAGGCTTTCTCGATGGTATCAATGAGAGCTTAAAGACAGAGAATCCGATCGAGACGATGAACGAGGATACAGAGGTAAGTCTTGGATTTGACAAGGCGCTTCTGTACAAGAACATGGTGGGAGCAGAGGCGGACTGGCTGTACAATCTCGAAGAGTGGAACACGATCTTTGATGCGGAGACCAGAAAGGCACTCTACAAGGAACAGAAAGCATCGACGACTGTTGTAAAAGAGACGAAGATTTATCCGAATGACCCATGTCCCTGCGGAAGCGGCAAGAAGTATAAAAAGTGCTGCGGCAAAAATAAATAGCTGTGATAAGAAGAATCGTTTAGAAAACGGAGGCTGGATATGGACAGAAAAGAGACAGCGAGACAGACGCTTGCAATCATGGAACAAGGATATTATCAATATGGGGACAGTAAGATTGAGATCCGTTCAGCGCTGGAAGCGTCTGTGCGCGGCAGTTTTCTGATCACGCCGCAGCAGGCAGAAGAGCTGCTTGCTATGTACAATGTGTCTGGGAGCACAGCAAAAGTTCCTGTACGTACAGAAAATATTGCTACGGTGGAGGCGGTACGCAGACTTACAGAAGAAGGTAAAGAGAAGATCGGTGTACTGAATTTTGCCAGCGCCAAGAATCCGGGCGGCGGCTTCATCAACGGCGCGATGGCGCAGGAGGAAAGTCTGGCGGCATCGAGCACTCTGTACAGGACGCTGACAGTCCATGAAGAGTACTATCGGGAGAACCGCGCGCAGCGTTCCATGATGTACACGAATTATGCCATTTATTCGCCTGACGTTGTGTTTTTCAGAGATGGCAGGTTTCAGCTGGTGGAAAAGCCCTTTAAGGCATCCGTGCTGACGCTGCCGGCTGTCAATATGGGGCAGGTGCTTTTAAAAGGCGAGGACAGCGCGGAGGCGGAGCGTGTGATGCGGCGGAGAATGAAGCTGGCACTTGCAATCTTTGCCAGACAGGGGGCGAGAAATCTCGTGCTGGGTGCTTACGGCTGCGGCGTATTCCGCAATGACCCGAAAAAGATTGCAGCATGGTGGAAAGAGCTGTTGGAAGATGAGGGAATGGGACAGTATTTTGATTTTATTTTCCATGCCGTGTTGGACCAGTCAAAAAATCGCGAATGCATAAGCGCGTTTGAAAGTATATTAAAAAATTAGGTCTTTACAAATTCTTTTTTTGGGGATAATATAATAGTATCAAAAAATGAATGACACAAAACGATGATGAGACGAGTAAGGTATTGCAATGCATCAGAGAGGAGCGCCGTCTGTGCTGAAAGCGCTCTTGCAGGAGAGATCTGAAAACTACCTCGGAGTGACTCCAATCCAGTCCGGTGATTCCGTTATAATCAATGAGCGGTCTGTTTTTATTAGATTTTATAAAATATTTTCATAGGATAGAAACAGGCAAGCAGGGTGGAACCGCGTTGACACGTCCCATGCATTACAGAAAAGTAGTGCATGGGATTTTTTATGCGCAGCCCCATGCAAAGGAAATATGCCGCTAAGGCGGCGCATGGGGCGCGCGGCGAGTAGGAGAGAAGGTCATTCCCCTACTCGATTGCACACGGGCATCCAGATGAAATTTGTCAGCAGAAGCTGACAGGTGCCCGGCGCGCGAGTAGTGGAAGATGACGCTGCCCTATACGATTGTACAGATCCATGCAGCGAGAAAGGGAAAAGGAAATGTACGGCAAATACAGAGTAGAGATGCAGGGCGAAAAGATTTTTGAGGGGGTGTATTTCCCAGATGAGATCCTGAATGAGTCCCGCGGCGGCAGACCGCCGCAAGTTTATCAGAATCATACGAACTGTCAGGAAGAGATTGAAAATATGGTCAGATTCATAGAAATCGTTTCCAAGATGCTTGGTTTGCAGAAGAATGAAACTGCCAATAGAGAGATTGAGACCGCAGAAGACAGGCTGGGCATCGAATTGCCTGATGCAGTCAGGGCGCTGTATCTGGCAGTTGACAAAGACTATGTGCTGACGGGCAGCAAGCGCCGTCTGCTAAAGCCTGAGGAACTGTTCGTAAAGGACAATGTGCTGGCGGTGCTCTGTCATGGAAAACGCAAAAAAGTCTATCTCGGCATAGACCTGACAGAACCGCACAGTATGCTGTGGGAGGAAAGCATACCAGATGCAGTCTGGGAGTATGAGTACTGTATGGAATCCTTCTGTGAGATGATGATTCAAAGCGCCGCCGTGGAAGCGATCGGAAAGATACCTGTTAACGGTACCTACAGGATTAAGGGGTATCCCGCAAGAGAACTACAGGCTTTAGAGCTGCTTGAGGAATCTTTTCAGCCGCTCTTTGTCCGCTTTGACGGATATTATAACAGGTATTGCGCGGTCATGCTGAATCAGGACACAAAGACGATCGCATGGCTCAGAGTGGGAGAATTTTATTCTGATATTCAGATTGGCTCTTATGATGGCAGTGTGCTGGAACAGTTCAAGAAAATCCGCGGCGAAGATGGATATGTGGAAAAAATAAAAAAGTAAATGGATGAATCAAAATTTTTATTAAAAGGAGTGTATATATGATGGAAGAAATCAAGACAAACTACAAAGAGTACCTATTACCGGCATTATGCCTTGTGGTGGGAATCCTGATCGGATTTTTATTATCACCGGTGAAAAGCGGCAAAATATGTGTGCTGAGCAACAATACCATCGGTTCGAAAAATGGATGCAGCAATAAGGCGGACGACATGATGATCGGCGCACGCAAGGACAAGTAATACGTATCAAGTCAAAAATAAGGAATGAAAAAGGAGAAAGCAACATGAAGATTACATTAAAAGACGGCTCTGTAAAAGAGTACAGTGAAGCAAAATCAATTATTGATATCGCAAAGGACATTAGCGAGGGACTTGCGCGCGTGGCTTGTGCAGGCGAAATAAACGGCGAGATGGTGGATTTAAGGACTGTGGTAGACAGCGACTGTGAGCTTAACATCATCACAGCGACAGACCCAAAAGCGCTCTATGTCATTCGGCACACGGCATCCCATGTGCTTGCAGAGGCAGTCAAGCGTCTGTTTCCAAATGCAAAAGTGACGATCGGCCCTGCCATTGACGACGGATTTTACTATGATTTTGATTCCGAGCCGTTTTCCAGAGAGGATTTGGACAATATCGAGGCGGAGATGAAGAAAATTATCAAGGAAGGTCATGAGATCACACGCTTCACGTTGCCAAGAGCAGAGGCAGTCAAATATATGGAGGAGAAGGGTGAGCCTTTTAAGGTAGAGCTGATACAGGATTTGCCGGAGGATGCCGAGATTAGTTTTTACGATCAAGGCGGTTTCGTCGATCTGTGCGCAGGACCGCATCTGATGAGCACGAAGGGCGTGAAGGCATTTAAGCTGACTTCCTCCTCTATGGCATATTGGAGAGGCGATTCCAACAAGGCGCGTTTGCAGCGTATTTATGGAACTGCTTACAACAAAAAAGAAGAGCTTGCAGCGCACTTAGAGCGGATGGAGGATGCAAAACGCCGCGACCACAATCGTCTTGGGCGCGAGATGGAACTCTTTACTACTGTAGATGTCATCGGACAGGGACTTCCATTATTTACGCCCAAGGGAACCAAGATGATTATGAAGCTCCAGCGCTGGATTGAGGACTTGGAGGACAATGAGTGGGGCTATATGAGAACGAGGACGCCGCTCATGGCAAAATCGGATTTGTATAAAATATCAGGACACTGGGATCATTATAAGGAAGGCATGTTTGTGTTTGGCGATGAGGAGAAGGACAAGGAAGTATATGCACTTCGTCCGATGACCTGCCCGTTCCAGTATTATGTATATAAAAATTCCCAAAAGTCTTACCGTGACCTTCCATGCAGATACAGTGAGACTTCCACACTTTTCAGAAATGAGGATTCCGGCGAGATGCATGGACTGACAAGGGTGCGCCAGTTTACGATTTCTGAGGGACATCTGATCGTCAGGCCAGACCAGATGGTGGAGGAATTTAAGGGATGCCTTGCACTTGCAAAATATTGTCTCGAGACACTGGGGGTCAATGAAGATGTGACATACCATCTGTCGAAATGGGATCCAGAG
This sequence comes from Lachnospiraceae bacterium, assembly GCA_009774345.1. Taxonomy (GTDB): domain Bacteria; phylum Bacillota; class Clostridia; order Lachnospirales; family Lachnospiraceae; genus COE1. The sequence goes on from VSNR01000108.1 coordinate 13,211, forward strand.
AACAGGGAAAAGTATATCGGTGAGCCGGAAGTATGGAATGAGACCGAGCAGCATATCAGAGATATTCTGACAGAGCTTGGCATCCCATTTGTGGAGGATGTCGGGGAAGCGGCGTTCTATGGCCCTAAGGTGGACATCAATGCGAAGAACGTGTACGGCAAGGAAGACACCATGATTACAATTCAGTGGGATGCACTGCTTGCAGAACAGTTTGATATGTACTATATAGACCAGAACGGCGATAAGGTGCGCCCTTATATCATCCACAGAACCTCTATGGGCTGCTATGAGCGCACGCTCGCATGGCTGATTGAAAAATACGCTGGAAAGTTCCCGACATGGCTCTGCGCTGAACAGGTGCGCGTCCTTCCGATTTCTGACAAGTATGAGGAGTACGCCCAGAAAGTGTGCAAGGAGTTGAAAAAGGCAGGCATCGACGCGACAGTTGACAGCCGCTCTGAAAAAATCGGATTTAAGATTCGCGAGGCAAGGCTGGATAAGCTGCCGTATATGCTGGTGGTCGGGCAGCAGGAGGAGGCAGACCGTACCGTGTCTGTCAGAAGCCGTTTTGCAGGCGATGAAGGTGCAAAGTCTCTTGACAGTTTTATCGCGGAAATCACAGAGGAAATCAGGAACAAGACCATCCGCGCAGAGATGCCTTCAGAGGAAAAGTAAGATCAAAAAAACAAAAAAATCAGGAATAACGCGCCAGCAAATCAGACATACTAACCGAAGGAACTGTGCAATTTGTATGTTTGCATAGCTCCAAAGTTCATTGTGTGAAAGATGTACTTCTGACAGCGGCAGATCACTCATTTATTAGCTGCTGTCGGAAGTACAGAATAAAGACTGTGACAAATAGGAGGTAACTATGTCTGAATTAACCTGTGGCGTATGCAATTGTACCTATAACAAAGACCACTGCTGCTGTAAGGGCGATATCATGGTGGGCGGCAAGCATTCCTGTGACTGTGAGGATACGTGTTGTGAGAGCTTTCATAAGAGAAGCGGTGACAGCTTTACAAGTGCTGTCTCTCATCCAAGCCAGCACATCAGCATCGACTGTGAGGCAGTAAAGTGTATCTACAACACGGATTACCGGTGCAGTGCAGAGCATGTTGACATCAAGGGAAATCATGCAGGCACAAGCGGTGAGACACTCTGCGCGACATTCCGCGAGAAATAAATAACAGAATCTCAAATGCAAAAAGAGCCGCTTGCAAAACAAGCGGCTCTGGTGTATAATCTAATCAGAAAGGTTTATCGGACGTGAAGTTCCGATCTGCCCTCAGTAAAGTACTATATGAAAGAAATAGCATTCACTTTGGCTGGTGGGATGCTATTTCTTTTTATGATTGTCTATGTAAGACAGAGCCGTAAAAATAACAAGCAATAATGTCAATACTTCCATTATGCTCATAGGCACCACCCTCTTTCGTAAGACTAGAGGGCATCTAAATCGCATCCTGACTTTCTTTTCAATTATACAGCCCAATTATAACATGGATAAAATGATTCTTCAATCAAAACAATGGAAGATTAAATAGTAGTACGATATTCCGCGGAGAAATAATACTTGACAGAGAGCAGATACTGTGGTAAAGTATTCATGTTTGAGGCAGCTCAGACAATACAGGAAAGCAGAGTATCCACTCTCACCCTATGGCAATCGGGCTTATAGGCGTTTACGATTTTGATTTTATTCTATTATGTTTTTTGCATGCATATATTGGATAAAGATGAAGTGGATAATCCTGCGGTTATCCACTTTTTACTATTTTTATTATATTTTCTTATGATTATTTTATGGAGGTGTAAGGTTATTAGCGATTTAATGATTAACGAACAAATTAGAGACAGAG
>VSNR01000109.1 GCA_009774345.1 Lachnospiraceae bacterium
CAGATGTGTATAAGTGAGAGTGATAGTATTGAAAAACTGACAATATAAGAACCTATGAAAATGCCTCAAAAAAGTACCTTGTGTTAAGCTGGAAAAAGATTATAATAGAATTACAAATACAATAGAAATAAGCTATCGTCAACTATTGGAGGGATATCAATGCTTACAAGGCAGCAAAATATTTTTTTGGCAAAGAAAACCTTTACAGAACTGGTATTTAACACTGCTTATATAGAAGGGTGCAATGTAACTTTTCCGCAGACACAGACAATAATAGATGGCGCGGTGATCAATGGCGTATCTGTGGATGATATACAGACCGTTTTAAATCTCAGAGATGGATGGAAATTTATTATCCATTCCGTAGATACGCCATTGACACTTGCGTATATTTGTAAAGTGAACGAATATGTATCAAGAAATGAAAGTTTGGAGTGGGGCGTATTGAGAAAAGGAACTGTCGGTGTCGGGGACTTTCTGCCGGCGATTCCAGTGAAAGAAGATGTTATAAAAGAAATTGACCGCATCAACGCCATCAATACGCCTGTGGAACGGGCACTGGAATATTTCGCATATGCCTGTAAGCAGCAGTTATTTTGGGACGGAAACAAACGGACTTCGACAATGGTTGCCAGTAAAATTTTGATTGAGAATGGAGAGGGCATCTTGACGATTGGAAAAGACCATGCAGAGGAATTTAACAGAACGTTAAATCATTGGTACTTAAATAATGAAGTGCAGCCTTTGAAAGACTGCCTGAAAAAGTGTATTAAAACGTTAGAGCTCTAGGAGGAAAGATGGAATCAAAATACAATATGACACAAAAGGAAAATATTTTTCTGGCAAAACGCAATATTGTTGATTATATATGGAAGAGCGCGAATCTTGAGGGAATCGGTGTAACGTATCCAGATACGCAGGCAATTTACAATGGAATGGCAGTATCTGGATATACAATCGAGGATATTAATGCAATCAATGACTTAAAACATGCCTGGCAATTTTTACTTGATAACATAAATGAAGCGCTTAATTTGGCATTAGTCAAGAAAGTACATATGATATTAGGAAAGTATACAATCATCAATGCGGGAACTTTTCGGCGGGATGAGGTGAGAATAGGCGGTACGGACTGGATACCTGAATTGCCCGATGAAAAAAGGGCGGAAAGTGAAATATGGAATATCTTAGAAAGCAAAACCGCTCCCATCAGTAAAGCGTTAGATCTGACATTATATCTGATGAGAGCGCAGTTATTTTATGATGGAAATAAAAGAATTGCGATGCTGATAGGAAATAAGCTGATGATTGAGAACGGGCAGGGAATTATATCTGTTGCGCAAAAAGATATAAAAGATTTTTACAAGTTGTTAGTATCATATTATGAGACGGGGGATCAATCTGGTATAAAACAATTTTTATATGATCATTGCATTGACGGAATGATGTTTCATCATTGAAGGGAGACAGAAAATGTTACGTTATTTTAATACAGAGGGACGCTGCATTCCGAAAAAACATTATATGGTGCCATTGGAGGAACGGCTGAAAGTGATAAAGGAACAATTTGTCGATCAGGAGAAGTACTTTGTGATCAACAGAGGGCGTCAATATGGCAAGACAACAACACTTCGTGCGCTTGCAGAGTATTTGCAGTATGAATATATTGTGGTTTCGATTGATTTTCAGGGAATCGGCAGCGAAGAATTTGCAAGTGCGGAAACTTTTACATGGGCCTTTGCAAATGTCTTTCTGTCAGCTTTTAAGAAAGTGCTGATGAGGCATGACGAAAAGGAATGGCTGCTGAAGCCGCTGAGAGATTTCGTTGAGAATGCAGCGGACAGAAGCCTGAGAGAATTGTTTGTGAGACTTAGCAAGATCTGTGAGGCATCTAACAAACCGATTGTTTTGATGATAGACGAGGTGGATAGCGCGTCAAATAATCAGGTATTCATTGATTTTCTTGCACAGCTTCGGGGGTATTATCTGGATAGAGAGGACAGCCCGATTTTTCATTCGGTGATTCTTGCAGGCGTGTATGATATAGTCAACTTAAAATTGAAAATACGTTCACAATCAGAACATCAATATAATAGTCCATGGAATATTGCCGCAGATTTTGATGTTGATATGAGCTTTTCAGCAAAACAGATTGCGGCTATGTTAAGAGAGTATGAAACTGATCACCACACAGGTATGGAGGTTGAGGCTGTCGCAGAATATCTTTATCAATATACATCAGGGTATCCATATCTTGTGTCTGCACTCTGCAAAATTATAGATGAAAAATTGCTGTTACAAGATGCTTTTGCAGATGAGCACAGTATTTGGACGATGGAAGGAATCGAAGCGGCAGTCAGGATTATCTTGAGGATGAAGGCCACTCTATTTGACAGTATGATAAAGCATATTACGGAATACCCAGAGTTGAAAGAGCTGCTGTATGCGATGCTTTTTAAAGGAGAACAGATTGTATACAGTCAAGATAATCATACAATAGAACTTGCGCGTATGTTTGGATACATTCAAGATGATGGTAATCGTGTTAAAGTGGCAAACCGTATTTTTGAAACGCGTTTGTACAATCTTTTTTTGTCAGAGGAAGAGCTTTCAAACGCAATATGCAGGAAGGCAAAAGAAAATAAAAGCCAGTTTGTTTATAATGGCAGGCTGAATATGGAACGTATATTGGAAAAATTTGTGGAACATTTTAATGATATATATGGAGAGAACAACAATAAGTTTATAGAGGACTGCGGACGCAAATTTTTCCTGTTATATTTAAGACCTATAATAAATGGTACAGGAAATTATTATATTGAAGCACAGACGAGGGATGAACGGCGGACAGATGTGATTGTAGATTATGCAGGAGAGCAGTTTATTATAGAAATGAAAATCTGGCGTGGAAACGAGTATCATGAGCGTGGAGAACGGCAGCTTACAGAGTATTTAGATTATTTTCATCAGAACAGGGGATATTTGCTTAGTTTTAACTTTAATAAGAAAAAAGAAGCTGGCATAAAAACAATAACGATAGGGAACAAAACCATTGTGGAAGCAGTGATTTAAAGTCAATATGAACTTTTCAGTTGCGCATTTTCCATCAACGTAGTATGATAGAGATATGTTAAAAACCAGAACGAAAGTTTATACAAAAGGAGGGTGCACCATTGAAATTTGAATTGGTAGAGGAAGATAATATCAACGTAACCAAACAAACTTATTACTATGAATATGAGGAATATGAAGAAGAGGACAAGGGGCCTGAAACCATGATTGAGGACATTCTGGCGCATAAGGCGTTTCCTGGGCTGGACGAGCTGGTCATTGGCAACTGGGGAGTGTGGAACGGCAGCTGCCCGCCGATCATTGACGGGATTGTTGAAAATAAAGAGAAGTTTTCTCATATTCAGAAAGTATTCATTGGGAATATGGGTTATGAGGAGTGCGAGGTATCATGGATTGAGCAGGGAGATTACAGCAAACTGTGGGCTGCGATGCCGCAGCTCAAGGAGCTGACCATCAAGGGAAGCAATGAGTTAGTGTTGGGAGAGATCTGTCATGAGGAACTTGAGGCGTTGACAATCATCTGCGGCGGGCTTCCTGTAAGTGTCATTCAGTCGATACAAAATGCAAAGCTTCCGAAGCTGAAAAAGCTGCTGCTTTTTATCGGTGTAGAGGAGTATGGTTTTGATGGAGACGAGAATACAATCAAAGAACTTTTGACACAGGCACAGTTCCCTGAGCTGACCTATCTTGGCATTACGAACAGCGAGATACAGGATGAACTGACAGAGGTGGTGCTGGGCAGCAAATTTATGGAGCAGATTACGACGCTGGACTTGTCAAATGGTACGCTGACAGACAAGGGCGGTGCGCTGCTTTTGGAAAAAATCCCTCAATACCCAAATATCAGGAAACTGGACATACATTACAACTATCTGTCAGTGAATATGGCAAAAAAATTAGAAGCGCTTCCAATCGAAGTCGATGCGTCTGAGATCGAACAGTCATGGGGGGATGATGGCAGGATTGCGCTGCTGACAGAATGAGACAGGCAGTGATATTAGGCAGCTCTGACACCAAGAGGACGATCTATCTGGAAAAAGCAGCAGCACAGGAAGGGGTGTCTGTAACACTTGTGGATTGGCAGGAGTGGGAGACGTATCACGAGCTGCCTGATGCAGAAGAACTGCTGGTAAAAATCGACCCGCCGCGCTGGACCAGTTGTTCTCTTGAGAAGCTCAACCAGTTGGCAGATGGCTACATGCACGAGCTTGAACAGTTGAGCAGACTGGCGAGATGTCGGGCTGTGACGTTTTTAAATGAGCCTTCTGTGATTGCGGGACTGCTGGACAAGCGGGCTTGCAAAGAGAGATTACAGCAGGCGGGGCTGCCTGTGACGGAAACGATACGGCTGTCGGATTGCTCGAACGATGGAAAACTGACGGTGGAGATGCTGTTGGAGGAGATGCGCAGACTGCGGGTGCATCAGGTGTTTATCAAGCCAGTAATGGGGTCAGGAGCAGCAGGAGTATCCGCGCTGCGGTGGAATGCGCGTACAGGGCAAATGGCACTCTATACCTGTGCGATGCTGAATGCAGATGCAGGGCTTATCAATACCAAGTGTCTGCACCGCTTTTCAAAAGCCAAGGATATTTTGCCGCTGCTGCGTGAGATTCTGGGACTGGATTGTATCATAGAGCGATGGTATCCCAAAGCGGTGTATCAGGGTTGTTCTTATGATCTGCGGGCAGTCGTGCAGGAGGGCAAAGTAGATTTTCTGCTGGCGAGACTTTCAAAGGGAGGTCCGATCACAAACCTTCATCTGAACAATCACCCGTTGGAGATTACAGCGCTGGGGCTGTCAGAGCAGTTGTTGGAGGACATTGCGATATTGTGCCGGGATTGCATGAAGGTGTATCCGGGACTTAGAAGTGCGGGGATTGATATTCTGCTGGAAAAAGGGCATATGCGGCCAAGAATTATAGAAATGAATGCGCAGGGAGATTTAATTTATCAAGATATTTATCATGAAAATGTAATTTACAGTCATCAGGCGCGTATGATCAAAAATTGGCTGCAAATGGAAGCATGAAAGAAGCACTATGAATATGAAAAGAATTGATCATGATAATGGAGAAAATAAAAATGAGTGAAGATACAGTCAGATCAACGGAACAGGAGGTGCCTGTTCGTTTGTTTGCGCCTTCGAGAGAGTCTCGGAAACCGTCTGTGGACATGGCGCAGGTGGTTGGGACTTCGGATATTTTGTTCGTGTGTCTGGACACACTGCGCTACGATGTGGCAGTGCAGGAGGAAGCGTCAGGCGGCACACCTGTGCTGAACCAGTATGGTTCGTGGCAGAAATGTCAAGCGCCGGGAAATTTTACATATCCATCACATCATGCGATGTTTGCGGGATTTCTGCCTTGTCAGTTTGATGCAAAAAGCGTGGCGGACAGAGAGCTTTTATTTTTCCCAAAAGCAATAGGGCTTGGAAACAAAACGCCGGAGGGTGCATACGCCTTCTCAGGAAGCACGATTATGGAAGGGCTTGAAAAGGAAGGCTATGATACGTGGTGTGTGGGCGGCGTGGCTTTTTTTGATAAGCGTTCGGATTTAGGCAAAGTCTTTCCATCTTATTTTCAAAAAAGTTATTGGAACCCTTCCTTTAGCTGCCCAGTGAAGGACAGCACGAAAAACCAAGTGGATTTTATCTTGAAAAAAGTATCGAAGGCAGACCCAGACCAGCATATTTTTCTGTATCTGAATGTGGACGCAATCCATTATCCGAACTATTTTTATCTCAAGGGTGCTCATGGGGACAGTGTTCACAGTCATGCGGCGGCGCTTCGCTATGTCGATGGAGAGCTGGGAAGATTGTTTACAGAGTGGAAAAAGCTGCGGGGCAGTACATTTGTGATTTGCTGTTCGGATCATGGCACTTGTTATGGGGAGGATGGCTGCCAGTTTCACGGTGTCAACCATCCAGTTGTCAATACCATTCCCTATAAGCATTTCTTTATTTGATGCGATGACGAAACAACAGGGTGTGAACGGTAGTTCGCACATGAAAAGATAAAATCAGGAAGGGCAGCATTTATGAATCCGTATGTTCAATATATGTATAGCTATCCGCATAAAACAGCATATCGACCGTTGAAGGGTGTTTATTTGAAGGATTATGCATCGGTACTCGCAGGCAAAGGGCATGGTCTGTATCTTCATATCCCGTTTTGCCAGTCCAAATGTGGTTATTGTAATCTGTTCTCTGTGACGGGACTGGGGCAGGAGGCGGTGGATCGGTATCTGGATGTGGTTGAGCGCCAGAGCCGCCAGTACCATGAGGTTTTGGCGGCTGTCGGAGCGGAGTTTTCTGAGCTGGTGATTGGCGGGGGAACCCCTTTGTATCTGACAGAACAGCAGCTTGAGCGGATGTTTTTTATTTTGTCACGCGATTTTCGATTCTGTGAAAATCGCAGTCTGGTGGTGGAGACAGCGCCGAATCAGACTACCAGAGAGAAGCTAGAGATTCTAAGACAGGCGGGGGTATCGAGAATCAGCATGGGAATCCAGAGCTTTTCGGACAAGGAGCTATCTGCGCTGGGGAGGCAGCACAATGCGAAGAAGGCGCGGGACGCACTGGCGCTGATAAAGACAGTTGCTTTTCCCTGCGTCAATGTAGATTTCATCTATGGGATTCCGGGGCAGACAGCGGAAAGCCTGCTGGCATCGTTAAAGGAAGTCTTGCAGTTTGAGCCGGAGGAAATTTTTTTGTATCCGCTGTATGTGAAGCACGGGGCGCGTATGGTGCGTGAAGGGGTGGTTTTGGAACCGGAGGCTGCCTTTGCGCAGTATCAGGCGGCGAGCAGTTTCCTGCGCGGCAGCGGGTATCGTCAGGATTCCATGCGCCGTTTTGTGCGGCAGGAAGGCACACGCACTTTTTCGGAATGCGGTTTTGGCACTTCGATCGGACTCGGATGCGGCGGCAGAAGCTATCTGGGGAATCTTCATTTTTGCAGTCCGTATGCCATCACCAGAAAGGATTGTCTGGCGCGGCTTAGAGATTATGAGAATACAACAGATTTTATGGAAATTACCCATGGAATGATATTGTCCAAAGAGGAATTAAAAAGGCGTTATGTTATCCGGCATTTATTGATTCGTCCCGGACTGGAACGAAACCGTTATCAGGAAGTTTTTGGTGAAGATGTGCTGGAAGCATTCTCCATACTGCGTGTGTGGATAGCGCAGGGATATGCTGCCTTGGAGCCAAACGGATATTTAACGCTGACAGAGGCTGGACTGGGCGTTTCTGATTATCTTGGACCGCAGCTGATTTCACCGGCAGTCGCCAAGGCAATGCATGAATGGGAGGTTATACATGGACAGACATATGATTCTGTATCGGGGAAGCCTGAAAAGCTGTAATTACCACTGTTCCTATTGTCCTTTTTCCAAGCGTCCCATGTCGGCGCGGGAGCTTGAGAACGACAGGATACAGTGGTTTTCTTTTGTCCAAAGTTTGCAGGAGAAGGCAGAAAAGATGCAGATCGGGGCATTGATGGTTGGGCCTTACGGGGAGGCGATGATTCATCCGTGGTACTGGGAAGGGCTGGCGCAGCTTAGCGCATGTGCGAAGATGGATGCAGTTGGGATACAGACAAATCTGAGTTTTGGTGTCAGGGAGTTCGCGGATTGCTTTGCGAGGACAGGCGGAGCGTTTGCAAAGTTACGGCTATGGGCTACATTTCATCCAGAAATGACATCCGTGTCAGATTTTGCCGCCAAGTGCAGGCAGCTTCAGGAGCAGGGGATTCAACTCTGTGCAGGCAGTGTCGGCGTGCCGCAGAACCTGAGTTTATTGCGGCAGCTCAAACAGCAGTTGGATGGAATTTACCTCTGGGTAAATAAAATGGACGGTCTGCGGCGGGCATACACGCAGGAGGAGCGGGAGGCATTTTTGGAGATTGACCCTTATTTTGAGCGGGAACTGATGCTGCTTCCTGCCAATGCAGCGCTGTGCCAAGGGCGGCTCTTTGTGGAGGCGGACGGAAAACTTCACACTTGTAATATCAGTGCTGTGTTGAGACAAACTAGCTGGCGGGATACCATAGACAGTTTTCCAAGTCCAGAATGCAGCAGAAAACAGTGTTCGTGTTATCTCGCATACGGAGGAAGGGCGGACTTTATGAATCAGATCTTGTTTGGCCCCTATCCGCTGTTTCGTATTCCGCGCCGTCCGAAAGCGGTATTTTTGGACATTGAGGGCACTTTGCTGCCGGACGCGGCGGGCGACAGGGTTTCTGATGGTGTTATGGAGGGATTGAACGCGCTTGCAAGAGAGGGTGTTTTGTTATTTTTTGCGACGACACTGCCTTATGAGAAAGCGATGGAGCGTTGCCGCAGAATCCGCCATTTGTTTGCAGGCGGCATTTTTGCAGGCGGAGCGCATCTCGTATTAGAAAGTGGGGGCGATTTGAGAGAATTTTTTTATGAAATAGATGATTCATGGGTGACAGATTTATCTGTTCTGCGCAGCGAGTTTGGTTTTCGTATACTTTTGTATAGAAACATCAATAAACTTCATGAACCACTTTACAAAGCCACGCTGTTTCGCCCAAGACATAGATCGTGGTGTTTGCAGGAGGCAGAGGAAATCTTGAGTCGTCTCTCTTTAAATATGGATAGAATACGATATTTTATCGAAGGAAACTGTTTACAGATAGTGGCTGCAAAAGCAGACAAAGCCAATGGTGTAAAAGTGCTGTGCAGCTGGCTGGGTATCTCACCCAAAGATGCCGCAGCGGCGGGAAATTCTGATGAGGATAAAGGGATGATGGAATTGTGCTGAAAGTATGCTATACTCACGGCGGATTTTAGCTGTCGTGAGTATAAAATATAGTAGCATTCCCCCAAATCTGACATATTATGATAATAACTATGAAAAAAGAACAAGGAGCGGTACAGATATGCAGGAATGGAAACCACAGATGCCATTTGTAGAACAGTTTCCCGTGGCAATGGCATATGTACCATGGCAGAGAACTTGTACGATGTACGAAAATCTCGATGAAGCGTTTAAGACAGGTACGATATTCCCAGAACTCAACAAACCATTTTTAGGGAGGAGAGTGAAAGGATGAGCGCAGGATGCAAACCTTGTATGGACTCAGAACGGCAGAAACTTTTACAGGAGATCAGCAAAGTTGATTTTGTACTGAAAGAGCTGAATCTCTATCTCGACACCCATCCCTATGACCAGCAGGCGATGGAGCGGTTCGGACAATTTAATGCACTCAAGAACAAACTGGTAAAGGATTATACTGAAAAGTACGGACCGCTGGTTCTGAGTATTGTTGACATGGACAGCAGGGAATGGAAATGGGCCACACAGGATTGGCCGTGGGAAGGAGGCTATAACTAATGTGGAATTATGAAAAGAGATTACAGTATCCAGTAAAGATTACCCAGACCAATCCGCAGATTGCACAGGTTATCATTAGCCAGTATGGAGGTCCGGACGGCGAGCTTGCAGCATCCATGCGGTATCTTGCACAGCGGTATACCATGCCATACAACACGGTAGCAGGCGTATTGACAGATATCGGCACAGAGGAACTTGCCCACTTCGAAATGATTTGCGCAATCGTATACCAGTTGACGAGAAATCTCACACCAGAAGAAATCAAAGAATCTGGATTTGACAAATACTATGTGGACCATACACTTGCACTCTGGCCGCAGGCGGCAGGCGGTATCCCGTTCAATGCCTGTGAATTTCAGTCCAAGGGTGATGTGATCACAGATTTGACAGAGGACATGGCAGCAGAGCAGAAGGCAAGGACGACATATGATAATATCCTTCGTCTGGTCAAGGATCCCGATGTCTGCGATCCAATCAAGTTCTTGCGCGCAAGGGAAATTGTGCACTTCCAGCGTTTCGGTGAAGCGATGCTTACAAGGTGAAGTAGATTTTTACCACCAGAGGGTATACCTTCTGGTGGTTTTTAGATATGGAGCAGTTTGGAAATGTCAGAGAAATTGATGTATAAATCTTCATATATATTGACTTTTAACACAGCATCAAATGTGTAGGGTACATTGAGAAGATCCTGTTCAAAATAGTTCACCGTAATATTTTTTCGCTGTGGGTCTATGATCCAATATTCGCGAACACCATAATTTTTGTAATAGTAGAGTTTTCGGATATAATCATCCGAAGGGTTGCTGGGAGAAACAATTTCAATGATAAAATCAGGAGCACCGTTGCATCGTTTTCCATCCAGCTTGTTTTTGTCGCATATGATCATAAGATCGGGCTGTACTATGGTGAGAGGCTTATCATTTAATTTTACATCAAACGGAGCGTGAAATACACGACAGGAACCATTCTTGCTTTTGAGATAGGTGTTTAGTAAGGTTGAAAGCTCCATAGAGATGATCTGGTGATCCTGTGATGGACTTGCCATATAGGAAATCTGTCCGTCAAAAACTTCTGCCCTGATATTTTCGGGGAGAGCCTCGTACTGTCTCAGGGTAATAATATCGGGTTGTGGTTGTAATGCTGGCATGGATACACATCCTTTCCTGATGATAACTTTATACTGGCGGTCAGTCTTTTCGATCGTCAGTATATATTAGTATAACATAAGAGTATGGCAGTTTCAACAGAGTATAAAAAAGCACAGCTGAACTGTAACGAAACGATTCCACTATTCCCGCATAGTGTACTTGCCGCTTCTCATAAAATATAGGGAAACCGTCAAAGGAGAACATTCATGCCAAAAGCGGATGACACTCCTACACCCGATACCCAGATACAAAAGGACAGCTTTTTCGTGGAAAAAAGTCTTTCCATAGATAATATGCGACTGACCGTTACCAACATCTATCCCGCCTTTCAGAAAAAATCAAAACAGGAAACCCGACAGGAAATCGGAGCGCGGCTCTATCAGATTTTCAGAAAATATGCCAATGTATGATGCATTGTATGCAAGACAGTCCATCGAAAAAAAGGACAGCATATCCGTAGAGAGCCAGCTTGAGTATTGCAGATACGAAACCCACGGGGAAGCCTGTATGGAATACACAGACAAAGGTTTCTCGGGCAAGGACACCAACCGTCCCGGCTTTGAAAAAATGATGAATGATATTCGCGCAGGAAAAATCAAACGGGTCATTGTCTACAAACTCGACCGTATCAGCCGTTCCATTTTGGATTTTGCAAACATGATGGAGATCTTTCAGAAATACCATGTGGAGTTTGTTTCTTCCACGGAAAAATTTGATACGTCCACGCCAATCGGCAGGGCAATGTTAAATATCTGTATCGTGTTCGCCCAACTGGAACGGGAAACCATACAAAAAAGGGTAACGGATGCTTATTATGCAAGGTGCAAGCGCGGCTTCTACATGGGCGGGCGTATCCCCTACGGCTACCGTCTGACAAATACGGTCATTGACAATATCCGCACTTCCATGTACGAGGAAATCCCGGAAGAAAGTAAACAGCTAAAGCTGATTTATTCCATGTATGCGGACATGGACAATTCCCTTGGGGATATTGTGCGGTACTTGAATGAACATAGAATCAAGAATCTGCGCGGCGCAAACTGGAATACCGCCCGGATCAGTGAAATGCTCCGCAATCCCGTGTATGTGCAAGCCGATATTGACGTGTATCAGTTTTTTCAAAGTCAAGGCGCGAACATCTATAACCCGGCAAGCGATTTCACGGGTTACAATGCCTGCTATCTCTACAAAGGTACGGTTTCCAACTCAAGAAAGCAGAACGATTTGTCCGGCAAAGAGATTGTGCTTGCGCCGCATAAGGGGTTTATCCCCTCTAAGACGTGGTTAGCCTGCCGGCAACGGTGTCTGAACAACCGACAGTCCACAAAGACCTGCAAACCGAAAAATTCATGGCTCGCAGGCAAGGTAAAATGCGGCAAATGCGGTTATGCGCTGATCATACGCAAGGCAAAAACAAAGTGGGGACGTTACTTTGTTTGCAGCCAGTCAGGAAGCTGCAGAGCGGGCTGCACAGGAGCAGGATGTACGGTTTATGCGGATGTTTTGGAAGAATATATGTTTGATGTAATCAGGGAAAGATTGTCAGAATTTTCAGCTCTCAAAGAGACGGTTTTCGGAGAAAACCGGATTGCCTGCATATCTGGCACAGAAAAAGAGGGAATGCAGGTAATGTCAAAAAAGCACATACCAAAAAAAATCCGTCTGACACAGATTGAGGAAGAAATCGAAGAACTTCTCTCCAAAGTGTCCGGGGCAAGTAACGTTTTGATGAAATACATAGACGAAAAAGTATCAAAACTGGACGCAGAGCGGAAAAATTTGCAGGAAGAAATCGTTACGGCAAATGCCACAGACACAGAGGGCAGATTGAAACAGATCACCAATCATGTAAAAATATGGGAAACGCTCTCTTTTGAGGACAGACAGTCGGTAGTTGATACGCTTATCAAGGTCATTCGCATTGCAGACGGTCATATTGAAATCACCTGGAACATTTAACCCTACTTCAATCCTCCCGGTTCGGTGAAGCGCTCCGCATCGCACAGGAGAATCTCGATTCCCGCAATTTCTATGCGTTCAATCCTGAGTTTGATAAATAAATGCACACAAATTTCACTGATGCATTAAGATTCTTATGAAACCAAAAGCAGGTTTGCAGATAATATGCTGTAAATCTGCTTTTTAAGGTAATTTAGATTTCGATATTTTTGGGGTTTTCATATCATGATTTTGTGGTACAATGATATTTAAAGACTATAAGGTTTTTAAAAACAAAATGTAGAAAAAGGAGAAGAAAACAGTGGAAAAGGTTACGGAAGATATTATAAATATTGGGGTCAATGATCGGGAGCTCACACTTTTTGAAGGACAATATGAGGTAAAAAACGGGATGGCGTATAATTCCTACGTCATATTGGACAAGCAGGTTGTCGTGATGGATACAGTGGACCCGCGCGCTACAAAGGAATGGCTGCAAAATCTGGAGGAGGCAGTTGGCTCAAGGACTGTTGATTATCTGGTCATTCAGCATATGGAACCAGACCACGGCGGCAGTATCATGCAGTTGATGCAGCGCTATCCAGATATGAAATTTGTTGGCAATGCGAAGACCTTTCAGATGTTTCAGCAGTTTTTTGATGTTAATCCGGGCGAAAAGGCAGTCATTGTAAAAGAAGGGGATACGCTTTGTGCCGGAAAACATACATTACAATTTTTTATGGCGCCGATGGTCCACTGGCCGGAAGTGATGGTCACGTATGACCAGACCGAAAAGGTTTTGTTTAGTGCGGATGGCTTTGGCAAGTTTGGCACGCGCGATGCGGATGAGGACTGGACATGCGAGGCAAGAAGATATTACATGAATATTTGTGGAAAATATGGAATGCAGGTGCAGGCGCTGTTAAAAAAGGCAGCCGCATTGGAGATCAAGATTATCTGTCCGCTGCATGGACCGGTGCTGACAGAAAATCTCGGCTATTATATTGATAAATATCAGGTGTGGAGCAGCTATGAACCAGAGGATGAGGGTGTGCTGATTGCCTGTGCTTCCATTCATGGACATACCTTGCAGGCGGCAAAGAAAATGAAAGAAATCTTAGAGCAGAAGGGTGCTAAGAAGGTAGTTCTCGCAGATCTGACCAGAGATGACCTTCATGAAGCCGTGGAGGATGCATTCCGCTACAGCCATATGATCATAGCAGCAGCGTCCTATGATGCCAGTGTATTCCCGCCGATGGAGGATTTCTTACACCGTCTCAAATCAAAAAATTATCAGAAGCGCACGGTCGGAATCATTGAAAACGGTTCGTGGGCGCCGACAGCGGCAAAGAGTATGAAGACACTGCTCGAAGGGGCAAAACAGCTTACGATAATAGAACCCGTAGTAACAATCCAGTCTGCTATGAAAGCAGAAAATCTTCCACAGATGGAGGCGCTTGCGGAGGGATTGTTAAGGGCATAGACAGTAGAAGCGCATTTTAGCAGGAGAAAATCTATGAAAAAAATGTCAAACGACAGTCTAAGCAAATTCCTCAGCCTCATCCTGCGCCATCATCCAGAAGCAGCTTATATCGAGCTGGATGAGCACGGCTGGGCAGAGGTAGACCAGTTAATAGAAGGAATTAAGAGGACTGGAAAACGAATCAACAGAGAACTTCTTGAGGAAATCGTCCGAACAGACAACAAACAGCGGTATTCGTTTAATGAGGATAAGACGTTGATCCGCGCCAATCAGGGGCACAGCATCCCAGTGGATGTTGAGTTAAAGGAGCAGGAGCCGCCGGAGCTTTTATATCATGGCACTGCTGCAGGATTTCTTGCCAGCATTGAGAGAGAAGGACTTAAACCGATGGGACGGCTGTATGTACATCTGTCAAAAGATGCCGGGACAGCAGTCAATGTGGGAAAACGGCATGGAAAGCCCGTTGTACTCAAAATTCACAGCAGTGAGATGTACCATGATGGGCACGTATTTTATCTGTCTGAAAATGGGGTGTGGCTGACCAAGAAGGTTGAGCCAAAATATTTTGAACGGATTGTCATATAGAGTCTTTGCGGCAGCTTGGCGATAGGTTTGGCTGCCGCAATAAATTTTTTGAAAAAGAGTTGACAAAAATGTCGAAATAAGATATCATAAATCTTGTTCGCGGAAGTGCTGGAATTGGCAGACAGGCAAGACTAAGGATCTTGTGTCGGTAACGACGTGTGGGTTCAAGTCCCATCTTCCGCA
>VSNR01000011.1:0-1810 GCA_009774345.1 Lachnospiraceae bacterium
AATGTATCTTTTATTGTCTATATTTATACAAAACAAAAGTCAGTGGCAGATCGTTATGAAACTGCCACTGACGATGTGTCCTCCTTTATTTTCGGTATTCTTTTAACTGCGCAGATGTTGTCTCATACCCTATCAGAATACTCCTTTTATGTCAAATCGAAATGTAATAAATAACACATAAACAGCGGCAAATCTTTCGACTTGCCGCCAGTAATACACACATTAATCAATTTTCTTCGCAACAACGACAAATCTCCCCTTCTTTTCCTGATAATCACAGGTGGAAAGTGTCAGCAGTTTATCCCCATAAGCAGCTGTAACGCCTGTATCATACAGTGACAGCGCTGCCATCTCATTCATGGCAGAATCAAATTCCATCTCAGAAGCCGCATTGATAAATTGATAATACTTAAAAGTTACCTCCTCTTCCGAGTAAACTTTAGAGCGGAACACATACATTACCTGATAAGTCCCTTTCTCATAGATTGTATCAAACTGAATCGTCGGATGCTCTTCATAATAGGATTCTTTGCTATATTTATTGAGTGTTCCAAACATTTTGCCAGACTTCATATGATGCCCATATAATATAATATTATCACATCCCCTGACGACATCACACTGATAATCCATAAAAATACAGCCGTTTCTATCCTCCTCCTGATTGAAGTTATGATCCAGATAGTACTCATTGTTCACGGTCTGCATCACAGGATAATCTATGATTGTATCGTCAATCTTCACCCATCCAATCAACTTTTGATTTTTCTGATGTATCAATTCATATTCCGGGAGAATATCTGGAATCACAAGCTCGTCATCAACCAGATTGATCTTTACCTTATTTTTACCAGAAGCACCCTTCTGTGCCCCTGCCTCTTTCATCGCGGAAAGCTCCTCGAACTCTTTTGCGCTCTTCGCAGATACCTGATAATATGCGCCCAGATATCCAAAGCTTACAATACACATAAACAGACACGCAGCAATCAGTATTTTGCGCTTTCGCTCCTTTTTCTTTAGGATTTCTACGATCTGCCGCTGCATATCCATGTCAAAATCTTCCAGTTTCGTCTGGTTTCCCGCTTTATCTTTCTTTTTAGAAGCTTTTGCCACGTTTTTGAGTTTCGTAAGCTGCTGCTTCCGCTTTTCCTTTCGAGCTTCTCTCTCTTCCTGCTGTTCCCGCTCTGTCGCTTTAATCCGCTGATACAGCTCAAAGATGTTGTCATCAAACTGCCTTCCGACCGCAGACTCAAAAGTGTATTTGCCATTTTTCAGTTCCAGATACAGCTTCTCAATATCTTTTGGGTTGTCTAATTTCAGACTGCCGGTAATGGAATCGATGAGCTGTTTGTCCCTTAACGCCGCCTCATACTCCTCTGCGTCCCTAAAGCGCTTTCCCTCTACGGTCCATTGTAATTCCGCCATTCTATCGTCCTTTCTATCTTTCTAAATCTTCGTTTCTTTGAACTTTATTCCAGTTTGGACATAAACGTTCCATCTTCAAAGAGTTTACATATATGTTATTATTGTACTATATTTTCTGTCAATTTCAAGTCTTTTCTGACAATTATTGAAATTTAATTCTATGAATTTTTCTCACTTTTCTTGGAACACTTTTCGCCCCCGGTCATATAGTATAGAAAAAAGCTTCTTCGGAGGTACTCAACATGAGTGAATTATCAGCAAGCCATTGCGGATGCAATCAGACAAATAACGTTTCGGAGTGTGGCTGCGGCTGTGGCAACAACAGCGGATGCGGCAGTTGGATTTGGATTCTCCTGCTTCTGTGCTGCTGTGGCGGCAACAACGG
>VSNR01000011.1:1910-4718 GCA_009774345.1 Lachnospiraceae bacterium
TGGATTCTCCTGCTTCTGTGCTGCTGTGGCGGCAACAACGGCGGCGGATGCGGATGCTGCTAAGTTCTATACTGGCACAAGTATAACTTATGGGGGTCCGTCTCAGCGGGCCCTCAATCATTGCCATATGGCATATTGAGCAGTATTTTTTCATATACATGATTAGATGGTCGGGAATGAATGGAGGTTTACTATGGACGACAACGATTATGTGATGGCATTCGACCATTTCTATACCACGAATCACATCCAGATCTTAAAGTCCCTTCTGCCTTTTATGGACAATGACAACTTCCGTATGCTGCCTGTCTTGATCAAATATATGGAATTAAAATATACACTGTCTATGATTGGCAAAGGGAATACAGGTTTATCAGGCGGTATCCACGCCAGCAGCATTGATGCAGAACCAAAGGCAGCTGACCCGTCAGAGAACCTTGAAAAAATATACAAGGCAATACACCGGTATCTCGCCCCCAGCGAGGAAAAAAGTTTTAACCAGATACTATCCGCCATGAAAACAATGAAAAATATGCGTGAAATGCAGCAGATGATGGAACTTTTCCAAAATCTGAATCCTGATCTGGGCGGCGGCATGGATATTGGCTCCATGATGGAAAACCTCAATCCGGGCAGTGAGAACACGGGTGGAATCAATCTCAATGAAATCATGGAAATGATGAAACTATTTGGAGGCAATGACAATGGAAAACAATAATGAATGGATGAATGACCCTGAACTGAAAAACATTGACAGGGCAAAACTTGATTTTCTAAATCAAATGTTTATACAGAGCACTTCGATCAACAGTACTGGAAGTCAGGCTGAACGGCAGAAAAAAATGATGGCATTCCTGCTCTCGCTTAGCAAACTGAGCAAGGAAAATAACATTTCCTTTCAAAAAGAAGAGGTTGAGCTGATTTTCTCTGTCCTGAAAAAACACTCAACCTCTGATGATATTGCTAAGATGCAGAAAATTTCTTCTTTTTTCCGTTCCCAGTGAGAATCAGAAGAACTCCTACTGAAAACATCGCACATACAATCAGCATACGATACTGTAAAGGATCTCCTGTCTTTGGCGTGGAGTCCTTTATATGCTGCGTTCCTTTGGGCGCACTTGCAGACGTAACATTGGGCTTCTGCGTCGTTTTTGCTGTCATTGCAGACGAGCCTGACGCACTTTGCCGCGCTGATGCTGCACTCTTATTCTGACGTACCGCAGTGGACTGAGATGTTGATGATTGCTGTGGTACAACAGAAGGCTGTGAAGTTATCGGTTGTGCTCCCTCCGACGGCTGCACTACAGTTGCAGACGATGAGGATTGCGTCACGGACTGTGCTGCTGCAGATGGCTGAACACTCGTGACAATCGTTGTCCCTGCACCGCTTGCGCCAAGTGCAATGGTTCCTTTTGATGATGTATTCTTATTAGCTTCGTTTTCTGTTGTATTTGTCGTCCCTGCATTTCCTGACGCAGCAACCCCCAACTGAATGCTGCCTGCTTCCGCTTTCGTCACAACAGAACTATCCTGATCAGAGTCTTTGGACGTACCACTATCCTTATACACCAGATGCGTATATTGGTTTGCCAAACCCTTTGCTGTATTTTTGGCTTGTTCCGTCTTTCCAGTAATCGTGATATCTTTTGATATGTTATTCACACCACTGAACGCATTCTCTTTTACCTCTTCGATCTTGTCAGGCAATGTGATTGTGGAAATGCTGCCTACACTGGCAAACGCATCCTTACCGATTACTGTGACTGTATTTGGTATCGTGACATCCGCTACACTTCCACTGTACTTATACAGTACATTATTTGCAGCATTTGTCGTAAATCCAGAAGATGTATAATACCACCGCTTATATAATGTCAAATCGCCTTTTAATGTCGTTTCCGAATAAACATTTGTACATTCCTTATCTGTATACCAGTTCGAATCAGTTGAATAATTGGAATACTTAAAATTCGCAGATGAGCTACTCTTGGGATAATCTGACGACGAAATTCCCTTTCCTACTGTAATCTTTTTCGTCAAACTTGCCACATCTGTGTACGTTTTACCATCATAAGTTCCTGTAAATCCGCCCCCATTCATATGAAACACCACCGTGTTGCTCTTCTCCTCAAAATGTGCATAGAGCGTAATATCTTCTGTTAATGGTTTTCCCCAAGACTTATACGCCGATTTGGTATCCTCCTCACTCGTATACCACCCTTTGAATGTTTTATTTTTGACTGCTGGCTTCTTTGCTGGCTTCTCAAGCTTTTCTCCCTCATACAGCTTTTGTTTCTCTGGAATATTAGATGCATTCTCATTTCCTTCTGTCGTACTGTAAGTCACTGTATGGTATGACTTTGCCACCTTATCCCATTTTGCATAGATTGTGGTATCATGCTCTATCACATCCTTGGCAAAATCCCACTCATATGTACACGCATTATCTTTGTACCAGCCCTTGAACGTATAGGTTGTCTCCTGCTTTCCGTCATCTTTCTCTATCGTATATTCGTCTTTTCTCAGGATTCTGGGCTGACTGCCATCCACTGAGATCTCTTCGGAAATTGTTTTTCCGTTGAGTACCTGGCGTCTCTCACCTGCGACACCTGAAATGCCAGTATCAAAGGTGACTGTATACTTCTGGTCTGGCTCTATTATGATAACTGAAGAGGATTCATTGGTTGAGCTCTCTTCAGGTTTATTATCTGTTTTATCACTTTCCGTCGAACTTTCAGTGGGCTTGTTCTCCGGCTCACTCTCATCTGGCTTACTCTCCTCGGGTTTGCTTGCTGGCTCGCTCTCGTC
>VSNR01000011.1:4818-43299 GCA_009774345.1 Lachnospiraceae bacterium
TCTGGCTTACTCTCCTCGGGTTTGCTTGCTGGCTCGCTCTCGTCCGGTTTGCTCTCTGTATTTCCTGCGCCTTCTGTGCTCTCTGGCGCTTCTTCCTTTGGCGTATCGCTCAGATTTTGGATTCCTGCAATCTGCTCTGTTTTTTCCGCATCAAGATATTCACTGTACACAAGCTGGTCATATTCCGCATCCAGCTGCTTTCCATATGCTTTTGAAGCCTCTGTTCCTGCGTCATAGATATAGATGATGCTGCCATCTCTCACGCCAGAGAACGCATTTTTCTCAATTGTTTTGATTCCCGCAGGAAGTGTGATCGCCCTCACTTCCCCTAGCTGGTCAAATGCCCCCTCTGCAATCGTAGACACGGACTGCGGTATCACGACGTTTTTATCTTCACCGTCATAATGATATAATATTGTTCCATCGGCACTGATATGAAATCCCTTGTCTGCCAAGGTGGTTCCATCCGAGGTAATATTGTACCACTTCTTATATAAAGTAGTGCTCTTTGTCACCTGACTGTCTGTATTATATTTGTTCAGACATGCCTGATCTGTATACCAGATGCCCGGCTCTGTCTTATATCCCGCATAAGAAGCCAGCTTATCATCTGGAAAACTGTCAATGGACTTGCCGTCATCAATTACAAGAACAGGTGTCTTTTCCTGAAAACTGTATCCATTGTAAGTTCCGCGGAAGGTTCCCCCATTCATGCTGAAGGTCACGACATGCGCCGAGGTGTCATCAACCTGCAAATCTTCGTCTGTCATTTCCCTCACGATCTCCGCCTGCGCTTCTGGCATGGGCACCTGTGATATCACGATTGCGAGAATCATGAGAGACACGCCTAAAATGTTTTTTAATCTCCGATACATACTAATCCCCTCTTATCTTCATGTATTTCTGATTCTATTTATCAATCACGATACTTTTTTTGCAACCAGCACAAAACGTCCATCTTCCTTGTAATTATCACAGGTAGACAAAATCAGGCAGGTATCGCCATATTCCAAAGTCTCCTCTGTCGTGTAGATGGCATTGCCCAGCACATTTTCCCGAAATACATTAAAATTTTCCTCTGTGCTGGTATCAATCGCATCATAGTATCGAAAAACATCCTCATCCTCATATGCCACACCGCTCAGCATCGCCGCCACAACCCGGTATTCACTCTCCTCATATAAGGTATCGAAACGGATTGTCCTGTGTTCATCACAGAACGTTTTCTCTTTATAATTCTTGAGCGTGCCGAACATAACACCCGTTCTCATATTATGGCCATATATGATAAAATTCTGTGGTACGCCCGCTGTATTCTCAATATCATTCCGGTAATCGAGAATCAACAGACCATTCTTATCATGCTGCTGCTCAAAATTTTTATCAAGATAATAGTTGTTATCCCCGCTTCTTGTCATGACTGGATAGTCGATCTTGGTGCCCGGTATCCTGAGCCATCCTGTAAAATCTGGATTCTCCTCATACAATTGTGTAAATTTCGGAAGCATCACTGCCGTTTCTTTGCTTTGCTCCTCAGACTGCACAGGCTCCTGCTGTGCTGTCTGGACTGCGGCGTCCTGCTTTTCTGCTGTCGTCTGATGCTGTGTATTTAATTGCCCGCTGTCTGTCTCGGATGTATCAAGGATTTTTGCCTGTAGCTTCTTTGTCTGGTAATTTGTCCTGAGATCCATCAACAAATTCCAATTGATACACACAATACACGAGATCAGCACAACTGCCGAGACAACACATGCTATTTTCCGATTGATTGATAACAATTGTTTTCTATTTTGTTTCTTTTGTCTTTTCCGCTGAATTGCCCTGTCAATCTGCTGTCGCTGTGCATCTGTCATACTTTCATACAGACTGGACAGAAAATTCTCTCCGGTTTCGCTCTGGAAACATATGTTATCTTTCTTGATTTTATAGTAGATTTCCTGCGCCTGATGCATCGTCATCTTTTTTTTGCCGGATATGCCATGTGTCAATTGACTGATCAACTGCAAATCATGCTCTACTGCTTTTGGGTCGTAACCAGTGCTGTAGCTGTTATACATTTCCCTGTAATTCCCCATTGTTCACACCTACTGTATACTTTTTATGTAACCCTTAAACATTACTAATATAACACAAAAAAAGGAAATTGTATAGACAATTTCCAAAATTTATTTTGCTTTTTTGCCCTCCTATATTCGATACAGAAAATATCAGATTGAAATTCCTATGAGTTTATGTTAATATTTATTCGGACTATCAAGATGGTAGGCGGTTAGCCCTCCCCGGAGGGACTGTGACCCTCCGTTTACATAGAAACCTGCTTGCAGGAATCTGGGAAAGGAGGGCAATGTGGATGTTAACGATAGAAGGATTGATTTCAGTGCTCGGATTATGTCTGACCTGCTTCGGTCTTGGTTATGCCATGGGCAATAAAGATAATAACCATACACAGAAATAACCGCCCCAGTCTGCAAAACGAAGCGGTTATACTGCATATATGTTTCGGGCTAGCCGTCTATCGGTAGTTCCATGAAAGACATTTGTTGAAGCAAATGTCTTTCTTTATATTTAATATATCACAAGGAGAAGGAGATTTCAACCTTCATTTTTGCCTGCACCCATAACATCTTACACAAATCCGGTGCATACGGCGCCAGCAGAATCACAAATCTGCGGCAGCATTCCGCGATATCAGGATTGAAATGCGGTTCCGCTTCCTGCGGCGTCTCATATTCTGCCTTGCTATGCGGCACAGCCGCCGCAACCGCTTGGTTGTGGAGTGTATTTATAATATCACCTGTTTTTAATTCTTTCTGAAAAAGCTTCAGCAGTTCCATCAGCGCCGCCACAATATGATGACGGTTTGGCAGGGTATTTCCGCGGAGAATACATTTTCTGATTTGGGCATCTGTTGCTTCCAGTGCCGCTTCAAGCCTTCGCACGCTCTGAATCGGAAAGTTTTCCTCATGATAATGGCCACTCCTGTTCCACAGAGCAGCAGCAAGAATCATCCTTCTGGTTCTGCCAAGAAACTTGTAGATGCCCTCTAGCGCCCCTTCCTGCCAGCTATCATAATACGGCGCGTCGTTCTCCTTTGGTGTCTGTTCAAATAACAGGTATAATCTTAGACAGTCTGTGCCGTAATCCATCACCAAATCATCATCAAAAACACGCGCGCCTGTCTCGTCAAGCCATTGGAGTAAAGACTGTCCGCACGAGTCTGTGCACGCAAAACTGTCGGGGATTTCACACCCCGACAATCTTTTTGCATGATATTCAATTTCCCTATGGTTCATAGGAGTCAAAATATCTTTGAACATATTCGTTTCCGCACAATCGTTTAGTTTTTTACTACAATATTCAGGATTCTGCCCTTTACATAGATTTCCTTCACAATGTTCTTGCCCGCTGTGAGCTCTGCAATCACTGGAATAACATGTGCTTTTTCTTTGACAGAAGCCTCGTCCTCGTCGAGGCCGACCATCAGTGTCGCCTTCACCTTGCCATTGATCTGCACGGCAATCTCCACCGTGGACTCCACCGTCTTTGCCTCGTCATACTCCGGCCACTTCTGCTGGTAAGCCCTGCCATTGCCAAAGTACATCTCCCAAAGCTCCTCTGTCATGTGTGGCGCTACAGGATTCAGCAGTAATATGAGCGTCGCATACTCAGCCTTTGTGATACTGTTTGCCTTATAAAAATCATTGACCAGCGCCATCATTGCCGCAATCGCCGTGTTGAACTTCAATCCCTCAAAATCGTTGGAAACTTTCTTGATGGTCTGGTGAATTTTTGTCTCCATTTCCGGGCGGTAGCCGTCGCCGTCCGTCATCATATCCTGAAGCTTCCAGACACGGTCAAGAAACCGTCGGCATCCTTTCACGCCCTCCATACTCCATGCGGCGCTCAGGTCAAACGCACCGATAAACATTTCATAGGTCCTGAGTGTGTCTGCGCCAAACTCATCCACCACATCATCGGGATTGACGACATTGCCTCTTGACTTGGACATCTTTTCGCCGTTCTCGCCAAGAATCATGCCATGCGAAGTACGTTTTTTGTAGGGCTCGTCACAGGGCACCAAGTTCTGGTCATAGAGGAACTTATGCCAGAATCTTGAGTAGAGCAGATGCAGTGTCGTGTGCTCCATTCCACCGTTATACCAGTCCACCGGCATCCAGTAGTCAAGCGCTTCCTTTGACGCAAACTCCTTGTCATTGTCCGGGTCGATGTAGCGCAGGAAATACCATGAAGACCCCGCCCACTGCGGCATGGTATCCGTCTCACGCTCCGCCTTGCCGCCGCACTTAGGACAGGTCGTCTCCACCCAGTCGCGCATTGCCGCAAGCGGCGACTCGCCGGTATCCGTGGGCATATAGCTCTCCACCTCGGGAAGCTTTAACGGCAGCTCGCTCTCATCAAGTGGGACATATCCGCAGCATGGACATTTTACAATGGGAATCGGCTCACCCCAATAACGCTGGCGGGAAAATACCCAGTCGCGGAGCTTGAAATTCACCTTTTTATGACCAATGCCCTTTTCTTCGAGCCACTTTGTGATTGCTTCCTTGGCATCCTTTACTTCCATTCCGTTCAGAAAATCAGAATTGCAGAGTTTTCCTGTCGCAACATCTGTAAATGCCTCATTCTGGACATCACCGCCCGCAACCACTTCTATAATCGGAAGTCCAAATTTCTTTGCAAAATCCCAGTCCCTCGTATCATGTGCCGGTACTGCCATGATTGCACCTGTTCCATAGGACATTAATACATAATCCGAAACCCACACTGGAATTTCTTTATTATTGACAGGATTGATTGCCGAAATCCCATTGATACACACACCGGTCTTATCCTTGGCAAGCTCTGTCCGCTCGAAGTCAGATTTTTTGGATGCCTGCTCACGGTAAGCGGCAATCTCATCATAGTTTCCGATTTCAGCCTTATATTTTTCAATCAAAGGATGCTCTGGGGAAATAACCATGTAGGTCGCGCCAAACAATGTATCTGGTCTTGTCGTATAGATTAAGAGGGTCTCGTCCTTGTCCTTAATCTTAAACTCCACCTCAGCGCCCTCAGAACGTCCTATCCAATTTTTCTGGGAAACCTTGACCTTCTCAATATAATCCACATGGTCAAGCCCTTCAATTAATTTGTCAGCGTAATCCGTGATTTTGAGCATCCACTGGGACTGCATCTTACGGATGACCTCAGAACCGCAGCGCTCACACACGCCATTTACAACCTCCTCATTGGCAAGACCAACCTTGCACGAGGTACAGAAGTTAATCGGCATCTCGCTCTTGTAGGCAAGCCCTTTCTTGAAAAGCTGCAAGAAAATCCACTGCGTCCACTTGTAGTAATTTTCATCGGTAGTATTCACTTCTTTTGACCAGTCAAAAGAATAGCCAAGTGCCTTTAACTGGTTCTTGAAATGCTCCACATTATTCTTTGTCACAATCTTTGGGTGAATCTTGTTTTTGATCGCGTAGTTTTCTGTTGGAAGTCCGAACGCGTCCCATCCCATCGGAAACAGCACGTTATAGCCCTGCATTCTGCGCTTTCTCGACACGATATCCATCGCCGTGTATGGTCTGGGATGCCCTACGTGAAGCCCCTGCCCGGACGGATACGGAAACTCTACCAGCGCATAGTACTTTGGCTTGGTCTTGTCCACACCGACCTTGAAGGCTTCCTCCTTGTCCCATATATCTTGCCATTTTTTCTCAATGTCCTTTGGAGAATACTCTTTGCTCATCTCTTTTTTACTCCTTTTCGTCCCCTTTTATCACAAAGGGGCTTATATTCTTATATTTTCGATGCGAAATACTCATGTGTTATTGTATCGCAATCGCTTTTAGATTGCAAGTTTTTATCAGATATGTTTTTCATTTCACAGCCGCATTCCTGTTGCACCGGAAGCTACTCTTTTATATAATTCAAATTTTTTCTTTGCATAGCTGAAATATCTGTCAAAGCGTATATATCTTCATAATGCCAGTCATCACACTCATCAAAATATATCTGTTCTTTCCGCTTCTTAAATATGCGAAAAGGTCTACTGGCAGAGTTATCATATATATGGCAAATATCGCAAACTTTAACTAGATCTTTTACCAGCGCCAAAGCCTTATCATACCTTGCAATTATCTTTTCTTCTGGTACATCATGCCCACCTGATTCTACTCTTGCCTTTACACGCCATACATTAATCATAGAATCTGCTGTCAAAATATAGTAACAGCGTATAAAGTATCCTTTTTCTCTTGCTCTTTTTAGCAGTATCAAGTTCCGCTCTGTTGACAACACTGTTTCAAAACAAAATTCCTGCATTTGTTCCAAGTGTTCTTCGCGTTGTTTTTCCGCTAATTGTGCTGCATCTAAATCAGAGCATTTTAAATACTTTTTAATTTCATCCGCATTAATATAATCCATCGGCGGCTTTAACAATTGGGTAAATGTACTTTTTCCAGAACCGTTCGGACCAGCAAAAATAACAATTTCAGGTTTTCTTTGAAATTCGCTCACTATAGCGCTCCTTTCTCATCCTTCTTCCTATTTCTTTCCTTGTTCCATCATCATTTTCCTGATATATAATCTGACTCTGCCTGTCATATACAACAATCGGAACTCCTAACGCTCTATTTTTCTCTAATTCTATTCTTACCGCTTCATTCGCACGTCTAATAACTGCTTCGTCTGAAATATAATCTTCTCGTTTCATAGACTGCTCCCTTCTTTTTCAATAATTCGCCTCAATATGCACCTCACTCTATATCAATCCACAGCCGCATTCCTGTTGCGCCGATGGAGAATCCCAGCTTTTCGTAAAAAGGTTCTTTCCCTTTCACAGATGTCAAACCTACTTCTATCTTCGTGCCCGGAATGGCTGTGCTTCTGATATAAGCCAGAAGCCTGTTCACAATGCTCTTTCCAATTCCTTTTCCTTGATATTCTGGCAAAACAATAATGTCCTGCAAATACCAATACATCGCCCCGTCACCGACAAGCCTTCCCATCCCGACTGTTTTTCCATTGCATACTGCTGATACATGAAATAATCCATTTTTGAGCGCTTTTTCAACTTGGTCTAAGGGTCTGTCCAGCATTCCAACTGCTGCTTTTAACTGAATAAAGTCTTCTGCACGCAATACATTTTCCACTAATTCATATTGTAGTTCTTCCATATTTTCAGACAATCCCTCAACGCTCTCAAGAAGCTGCACTACATAATATAACTTATCTTCGGGCATACGGCAAATCAAATCAATTGCTCTCTCTTTCATCACAGTCATAAAACTTTCCTCTTTCCATTCAATCTTTTTACAAAAACACCATATGCAATATCTTCTATTTCACGCTATTCACAGAATCACATTGCTTCCTGTGCATTTTTAAACATACTTCAACACGCTATGAGACGATTCAGTTCCCTAATTTTATATCCAACATCTTCCGGGCAATGTGCATCCGATGAAAGAATGATTTTCACATGATTCTTTTTTAATATTCTAAGCAGTTCTTCATCCATACCAAGCGAAGCCGTTTCGGGACACCTCCTTGCGGCTCCGCTGTTTTGATCTGCATACATATTACTTTCTGAGAGTGCCTGAGCCAGACGCTCATAGTAATCTGACAGTGAATATGAAGGTTTATGCCCGAATAGCTTGATTGCATCTGGATGGCCAATCCCGTCAAAGATTCTGCTCTTTGCCAGCGAAATAGAATCCTCAAAATATCTGTGATATATTTTATCGACATCCAGTCCCACCCAATGATCCGCCTTATGATCGAAAGCAAAATGATCTACAAAATGAATGCTTCCCAGCAAAAAATCAAAGCCTTTATCCTTTGTCTGTTCAGAAATAAAGCTTTCAAACTCTCTGAAATAGCATATTTCAAGCCCGAACTTGATTTCTACTGGAAACTGCTCGTGTCTGACTTGTTCCATAAGGGCCAAATAGTCCGCGAGTTTATGCACCCCTGCATTTCTGTGAAACCATGCATTCACGTATTCACTGTATGCACACACAGCGTCATACATTGGCACAAACTCCTCAAATCTATAACAATGCTCCAGCAGGCGTATCTCATCAATCCCCATTTCAACTGCTCTGCTTACAAATTGATTGATCCAGTCAAGCGTGTATGCTCCCCGTTCAATATGGATATGCCCGTCTATCATTTTCTCCCTCCTGCGCAGATAAGGAACTATATTACTGTACCTTTATCAAAAATCCTTCATAAATTCCAACCGGTACATCTTCACCAAAAGAATATTCTTCCATTGTCTCTTTTTCAAATCTATATACCATCACTATTTCTTTTGTCGGATCAACGATCCAATACTCCCGAACTCCTACCGCTTGATATTTGAACAATTTCTTAAAATAATCCATCTCCTTATTTCCCGGCGAAATAATTTCTACTATCCAGTCTGGAGCACCATTACATCCCTTGTCTGTAATTTTATCTTTATCACAAATAACAGATATATCTGGCTCTACATAATTTTTATCATCCTTATTCAAATATACAGCAAACGGAGCTGGAAACACCTCACATTCACCCTTATTTTCTCTAATATACAAATTAATTTCCGTATTGATAAAGTTTAACAGTCTTTGGTGTCTTGTACTTGGTGGAGCCATATAATAAATTTTTCCATCAATCAGTTCCGCTCTCTCTCCATCCGGCAATGCATAAATATCTTCTATTGTGTAAGATTCCAATTTTCTTGCCACATCCATCTAATCCCCTCCTTCTATTATTCTTAGTTCTCCAATCATTCCTCCCAATTTCACAGCCGCTTCATCTCCACCGCCTTGATAATCAGCTCTGCGCACTGTGTCTTGGTAAAAGTACCGGAATCGAGCGAGAGGGTGTAGTTCTCGACTTTTCCCCACTCCTGCTGTGTGAAATACCGGTGGTATATGGCTCTTGAGCGGTCTTTTTGCTCGAGTTCCTTCTGAATGCGTTCCGCCTGATCGGTCACGCCCTCGTGGCGCTGGACCCGCTTCACACGATGCGCCATGCTTGCGTGGATAAATACATGAAAAGCGTCTTCGCGCGCTCTGAGAATATAGTCCGCGCCGCGTCCGACAATCACGCAGTTTCCTTTCTCTGCAATGTTCCTGATCACTTTTTCCTGTGCCTTCCTGATTTCCTCATAGGGAACATCCGCTTTCCTATAGTGCGGCACAAAGCCGCTCTTCATGTCGATATAATCTTGATCGGACATATTTTCCCCATTTTCCAGAATCAGTTTCTCGTCTATCCCCATGGTGCCTGCCACGGATGCCACGATTTCCTTGTCATAAAATTCATATCCTAGTTTCTCTGCCAAAAGCCTGCCTACGGTGTGCCCGCCGCTTCCTGTCTGTCTGCTGATTGTGATGATCATGCCTGCCGCCTCCTGTTCCATGACGAAAATTTTTTGTAATTATACACACAGCCGCACAAAGGAAAATTGCCGCTTAGTATATTTTACCCCATATAAAAACGGTTGTCTATCACTTTGTCCCGCCAGCCTTAAAATTATAGACCGGCTTGATGACCTTTTCAATGGTCACAGTCTCTCCAATCACGCCCATCATATCCTCAATTTTCCGATATGCAAACGGCGATTCGTCCAAGGTGTCTTTATTGATGCAAATAGAATAAATTCCCTCCATTGCCTTCTTAAACTCAGAAACCGTGTGATGCTCCTTCACCTCGGAGCGTTTGTAGACCCGCCCTGAGCCATGCGGTGCCGATTCGTTCCAGTCCGCATTGCCAAGCCCTGTTCCCAAAATGATTCCATCGCGCATATTCATTGGAATGATCACCTGCTCCCCAGCCCCCGCACGGATTGCACCTTTTCTCAGAATCGGTGTCCCGCCCGAAAAATCAATATAATTGTGAATACAGGTATAGCTGTCCAGCACTTTCCATTTCATGCCGCGCACAATCTCATCAACCATTGCCTCCCTGTTGAGCCGCGCAAACTCCTGCACAATCTCCAAGTCATGCAGATAGTCCTCGAGCAATGCTCCTTCCAGACAGGTCAAATCATATGGCGCATGTCCCTGTTTTTTCATCTGGGATGCTTTTTGTCCTTCTTTCAGATAGTATTCTGTCACTTCCATTCCGAGGTGACGGCTGCCAGAATGAATCACAAGGTAGAGCGCTCCTTCACTGTCTTTGTCCACTTCAATGAAGTGATTGCCGCCGCCAAGTGTTCCGATGCTGTGCTCTGCCTTTGTCTCCTCAACTGCCTTGCAGCAGCGCAGCCTGCGAAGCGCTGCCCTGTCACTGAGTTTGTGACACGTCTTTCTGACTGCGCCTCCAACGGGAACATTGTCGCGAATCACGGTATCCAGCTTCTGACATTCAAGATGTTTTGCTTTCACTCTGGCAAGCGTCATACCGCAGCCGATATCCACGCCGACCAGATTCGGCATCAGTGAATCCCCCACAGTCATTGTCAATCCAATGGTGCCTACTTTTCCGGGGTGGACGTCTGGCATAACCCGAATCTTACTGCCTGCGGTGCTTGGATGGTCACAGATCATCTGAAGCTGCTTGCGCGCATACTCATCCATCGCGTACTGTTCATTTTCTGTCGTGTAAACAATTGCATTTGTGTATTTTCCGTATATTGCAATCATAAAATCTCTTTACCCTTCTATCTTATTTTCTATCTTAGTTTTATATACTTTTGTGGATTTCCTCTGTATCCTCCATCCTGCCAGAATCAAATGACAGGCAGAAAAAAAACACCCTGATAAAGGTGTTTTTCCAAAAAAGCTCGAGATTTCGTACAAATACAAATTAATACAAAAATACTCTTTCAAAACTGCGCAAAATCTGCATCAGTTCTTGATAACACTCTGAGGAGAACCACACCCTGCCTGTCAGTTATGAAATTCTGTAGGTTTTCTGTTAAGTGCTGCATGTTGTCCTCCTTATCGAGCTTGTTGTTAACGGTTACCGTTTTCACAGAGTTCGTGCTCTCTGCTTTTTAATCCTATTTACCAGCAGTGTCCATGATGTCCGCTTCTGTGATGTCTGCTTCCATGACAGCCATAATAATAATTGGCGTCGTATGTAACGGCTGGCGCGGTATATGTCACTGTGGGTGCTGGCGCTGCATAAGTGACTGCGGCTGTGCTGGGCACTGCTGCCGTACCTGCGGCACCATCTAATGTTGTCTCTGCCGGAACTGGCTTGCCATGGTCATGACAGTGGTCACAGACACCATCCTCGTCTGCATCTACAAAAAAGTCGCAGATGCCATCTGTGTTTGTATCTGTATAGCAGTGAAAATCACAGATGCCATCGCCATCCTCATCTACAAAATAATGGTTTCCGCAGATTCCGTCACCATCTGTATCCATAAAGCATTCCCCTAGATTGCATCCTCCGATATGACAGGTCTCAACCTCCTCTGCGGCATGAACGGAAAGCGCTGGAGCGAACACGACTGCACAGGCAAGTCCCATAGCCAACAATTTCTTCATATCCAAATACCTCCAAAAATTTAGAAAATCCCCTGCTTTTCTTTACCATAGCACATTTGGCAGGCTTTTTCAAGCAATATCTGATGGTTTCTTGCAGATTCTGTAGCAGTCCCTTTTATTCAATGCGAATCTCCCCTTTTGCGTTCTCATCATCCAAAATGATCTCGCCAACTTCAGGCACCACAATCGTCCCGGACAGAGGATTCTTAATGCTGAGCACAGGCGTTGTAATCCTTGCCTCCACCTCAGACTTTTCAAAACAGAGGTCTGTCTCTAACATCTCGCAGTCGGTCAATTTCAGATTTTTGCAGTAACAAAGCGGCTGTGTGCCAATGATTTTACAGTTTTCAAAGGTAAGTCCGTCCGCGTACCATGCAAGATACTCTCCCTTCACGACACTGTTTCGCACCACGACATTCTCACCATGCCAGAAAGCGTCCTTGGTATCAAAAGTACAGTTCTCAAACACTGCATTTTTTATGTACTGGAACGAATATTTGCCTTTCAATGTGACGTTCCTGAACACCATATCCTCTGAGCGCATCATAAAATATTCGCTCTCCGCCGCAGAGTCTGTCATTTCGATCTTTTT
Source organism: Lachnospiraceae bacterium (assembly GCA_009774345.1). Taxonomy (GTDB): domain Bacteria; phylum Bacillota; class Clostridia; order Lachnospirales; family Lachnospiraceae; genus COE1. The sequence goes on from VSNR01000011.1 coordinate 16,909, forward strand.
CACCGACCAGCCAAACTCGGGTGATACTATGTCACAGTCACGAATCACCACGTCACTGCACTCCCGAAACGCCTTAATCCCGTGCATCTTCGTACCTGTCACTGTGACATGATCTGAATACCAGAGGGCGGCGCGGCACAGCGCTGTCATCTTAGAGTCGTGAATCTCCAGACCATGCACATGCCAGAATGGATAGCGCAGGTTAAAGAAACATCGGTTTACCTGTACGTTCGATGATTCCTTCACTGCACTCTCTCCATCTGCCGGGCCGTCAAAAGAGCAGTCATTTATGATGATACCCTTGCTTCCATACAGCGCCCGCTCCTCATCCAGCGTCTGTTTTTCAATTACTGTCATTTGATCTCATCTCCATTTTCAAAATTTTGGTATACTTTAGTATAAACGCTTTGTCGGAAAATGGCAAATAAAATGTGACATCTGACACATTCTGTGTTATGATGTTCTATATAGTTTTATACAAAGTCTAACGGAGGTACATAACATGGCATTCAAATATAACCTGTCAGTTCATGAACTAATGGACTTTTTCTGTGAACAGAAGTATGAAGGATTCACCGAGCAGGAGATCCGGGCTGTCGAGCACAGAATCGGCGTAAAACTGCCGCCGGCTTACCGCAGTTTTTTATTAAAATATGGAGGAAATGGCATCTACGATGCCTGTGACAGCCTTTTTAACCTCTTGGAGGATATCATGACCTCCTACCAGATCATTGATGACATCATAGACAATTTGGAGGAGGATTTTAAAGATGCCGTAGAAGACGGGAATGAGGAGGAATATGCAGACAATCCATATTTCAGCCTGTGGCAGCTGCCAAAGGAAGAATGGCATACCATTACGCAAAACTATGTGCTGATAGGATGCGACCCCGAAGGCATCGTCTACGAAGGATATCTGCTTGAGGATTTGCTTGCGGGAAATCCTGATCCTCCTTTGTATCTTAGCTGCGATGATGATTTCATTGAATACAAAAAGTGGACAGACAGCACGGAACCGTTTCTGATCGAAATGATTGGTGAGACCGTATTTGGACACTACAATTGTGATTCCTATGACAGTGACCGCATAGCCTCAGGCAGCAAAGCTTCTATCAAAGAACTTTTTGCCCATATCGATGCAGATATAGATGACAGTCAGTTAAATGTATATGGGCACATTGGCACTTGTTTTGATACTGTAAATGAAGCCGTATACTTTTATTTTGAGTACAAACGTTTTCAGAGAGTGATTCGTGCCACCAAAGAGGATATGTTCTGAAAATCAGGTATAATACTGCGCCTGTGCGTTCCATAACGCTGCGTATTTCCCGTCTGTCTGCGCGGCAAGCTCTCTGTGCGTCCCCTGCTGTACTACTTCTCCCTCGTGGAATACAATAATCTGGTCACAAAATTTGCAGGAGGACAGACGGTGGCTGATAAAAACTGCTGTCCTGCCGCCGACAATCTCATGAAACGCTTCATACACCTCTGCTTCCGCTACGGGGTCAAGCGCTGCCGTCGGCTCATCCAGAATGATAAACGGCGCATTCCTGTAGACCGCACGGGCAAGCGCAATCTTCTGCGCCTCACCGCCAGACGGCGCTATACCGCCAGATTCAAAATCCTTATACAGACTGGTCTCAATGCCGTCTGGCATCTGCATAAGGCGCGCCCTGAACCCGACCTGATTCAAACTTGTCACAATGCGTTTCGCATCATACACTGTCCCTGCTGCCACATTCTGCGCAAGGCTGAAAGCAAACAGCCTGAAATCCTGAAAGACCACTGAAAAGATCGAAAGATATTCGTGATATGCGTACTTTCGGATATCAATTCCATTGAGCAGTATCACCCCCTCACTTGGATCATACAGCCTGCAAAGCAGTTTAACAAATGTGGTTTTTCCCGAACCATTCATGCCCACGATGGCAAACCGTTTCCCCACTTGAAATTTCAGCGAGACATTTTTTAACACATCCTGCTTCGTTCCGGGATAATGGAAGCTCACATTGCGAAACTCGATTTCGTATTCATAGTCACCGCCATCACAGAGCGAACGCTTTTCCACTGGAATCGTCCCTTGAACCTTTTTGCCCGGAATATCGAGATAGTCAAACAGTGCACTCAAATACCCACAGTAGACCGCATTGTCAGCCAGCATAAAGTTCAGCTCCTGCATACCGTCTCCAAGCCTAGCTAAAGCAGAGACATACTGTACAATGCTCCCCACACCAAACGCCCCATAAAAGGCTTTGATGACCACAAACAGATAACACGCCGCATTCACCAGCCCTGTCAGAAGACGCGCAAGCGCTGGATATACTGCCATCTGAAAAATTACCTTGTCATCCTCTGCATCCTTTTTAGACATTCTGTCAAGCATCCGCTCCGCAACGGCATTCTGCCTGTAAATGCGCACATCCATCGCCCTGTCCATATTCATGTACAGTTCCTTTCCAAAAAAATCATAAGAGCGGTTGAACCAGACGGTGTCCCTGCACCACCGCACAAACACGTCATTCTCCTTGACGTATGCCTTGAAATGGCATACCCCGCCCAGCATGATACAGCCAATCAGAAGGACACCCCAGCCCCAGCCGTCCATTACCGCGCTTCCCGTTTTTGCCGTGAACAGGGTGTAGGTCATCGCGATTGCGGCAGCAATACTGACTACTGACCGAACCAGTGTGGAAGTGCCCCACACAAGCTGCGCCAAACCATTTCCAAACATGAATAGATTCTCCTGCGCCTGCTGCTTCTGGTGGCGAATCCCGGCATTTTCCAAATCCACATAGTCCATAGACATTTGTTTATCAGCAAAGATTTTTCCAAACCAGCTCCACATCTGTGATTCTTTCTCACTGCATACCCGGCTCAGGACCCCACACAAGACCACACAGGCAAAATGAATACATACTACACATGCCACATAGAGCACAATCATCTTGATTCTGCGCTGTTTGGACAGTTCATTGAGAATCTGCGCAGAAAACCAAATCGCTGTAAACGGCTGTAAGGTATTGATCAGTTCACACAGCGCCCTGCCCTGTACAAGCCCCGGACAATACTGGCGCAAAATCCGAAAACCGCGCATTGTCACCTCAAACCGTCTGCGCAGCGACATTTGATTCTTTCTTTTCTTCATTGACTTCCTTTTTCCGGTAATAGTCTGCCTGTATCTCAAACAGTCTGTAATACTTTCCTCTTCGTGCAATCAACTGCGCATGCGTTCCCTCCTCGCTCACCTGTCCATTTTCGATCAAAAGAATGCGGTCACAGAAACTTGTGCTGGCAAGTCTGTGAGAAATAAAAACTGATGTTTTTCCAGCGCTGATTTGATGATATTTCTCATAAAACCAGCTTTCCGCGATCGGGTCGAGCGCCGCCGTCGGCTCATCGAGCAGCAGTACAGGTGCGGATTTGTACAGCGCACGCGCCAACAGGAGTTTCTGAATTTCCCCGCCGGAAAACTCCACACCATCATCATAGATGGTTTTTCCAAAATGACTGTCCAGCCCTTGTGGCAGTTGTGTGACGCGCTGCCAAAGACCTGCCGCTTCCAGACATCTGCGCAGCTTTGCATCATCAGCCTCCTCTTCGGGCACTTCTGCAACGAGTTCTCTGATTGTGACAGGCAGAATACTGTACTGCTGAAACACAGCGGAAAAGAGACCGTAATACAATGTCCTATTATACGTCCTGACATCCACGCCATCATACAAAACCTGCCCTTCTGTAGGGTCTATCAGCCCGCAAATCAATTTTACAAGCGTTGTTTTGCCCGCACCGTTTACCCCCACTACTGCCAGATGCTCGGCAGACTTGATTTTGAGATTGATGCCGCGCAGCACATACTCCTGCGCGCCTTCATAGCGGTAGCTGACATTACAAAGCTCAATGATTTTGGCACAATGATCCGCAGGGACTGCTGTTCCTTCCTCCCTGCAATAAGTTTCTGGATATTCAAGATAAGAGCGGAAAAATTGGATTCGCTGGCTGAGCTGGCTTAATGCCGCAAGCTGCTCCATGATGCTTCCAAACCATGTAGAGAATGCACTGACTGCCCCAAAATACAAGACAAAATCAGCGACTGAAATCCGTTCCTCCAGCACAAGCGAAAGCAGATAAACATACGCAGCGCTTTCACGCACCAGCCCAAAGCCGCTGTCACAGACAACAACACGAAAGAGCTTGGATGTATATTTCCTGTACCACTGCGCGATGCCCTTCATATTCTGTTCATACACTTTTGAAAACCAATCCGCCATCTGATACAGCCGTACATCCTTCGCACTGCGCAGGTCATCCGCACTGCGGTTGATATAATCCAACTGCTGCTGATACCCAAAACGTTCTGCACTGTTTTCATCAACCCACCTGACAATACGTTTATTCAGGAAAAAACCAACCGTGGCAGTCGCAGCCAGAAACACAATAAGGACTTTGTTTAAGCGCGATAAAATCCCGAAAAACACGGCAAGTCCCAGAATGCTCGTAAACAGGTTCATCAGTATCTCATAAATCCCCGTAAGCGGCGATGTGTTTCCATTGCAGCACGCAAAGCTTTCCGTCTGTAGCTTACGAAACCACTCATTTTCCTGATTGCAATAATCTGTTGTCAATCCCTTTTGCATTACACAGTTCAGATAATAGGTATTCATCTTATACTTGTGAAAGTAGAAGTACTTCTTAAATAATTCACTAGCAGCAGATAATACAGCGATGCCCGTCATCAATGCCAGCACTGTCATGCTTAACTGCGTGAAGCTATGGTTGTCCGTAAAGCAGGAAATCACTGCTTTGGGCAGATAAGTCGTCAGGACGGGGACTGCTACATTCAGCAGAATCATGCCTGTACCTAGAACCAACAGCGAAGCACAGCACTTCCTCGTGCACCGCAGACAGTACAGGACATTCTGCGCTACAGAATAGCTCGTTCGTTTCTGTGCCTTGTCTTTCAAAATGTTCACCTCCCTTCTCAGGATACATTCTAATTGAAAAAATACGCCTTCCTCATAATTCCTCTGCCTTGAATGTATTGTATCCCTCGTAATAATAGCTTGCGTCAATCCCTTTCATATAGACTGCTCTGTCCTTGATTTGATCTGTAAGCGCATTTTTCAGCAGTACTTTTATTTCAAGATCTTTGATCGGACTTCGCTCCATTGCCAGCAGATAGTCCTCCTTGTCTACTCTGGCCCAGTCTATAACGAGCTTTAATTCCTTTCCCAAAATAAAATCAAGCCAGATTCGAGTGCTTCTGCCATTTCCCTCCTGAAAAGGATGCGCAATATTCATCTCCACATACTTCTCAATAACCGCATCAAAATCCGACTGCGGCATGGCGTCAATATGCCTCAGTGCCGCATCCAGATACATGACAGGCGCAAATCGAAAATTCCCTTTGGCGAGATTGATGGTCCTTACCTGCCCTGCAAATGCATAGATTTCGCCAAAAAGATATTGATGGATTCTTGCCAGACCTGCAAATTTCCCGATTTCATCCTCAGGGATTCCCTTTTCATACAATTCAACTGCCCTTGTTTTGCTGATGCGTTCTTCTTCCCTTGCCAGCTCTGCCGATTCCGTGATGCCCAATTTGTTTTCCAGTGCCATAGTGCCTCCGACAACCTTTATGATTCCTTCAGATTTCCGTTTTGAATGTTCTTCTGGATGATTCTGTCTGTCAGTTCAAACAATTTTTCCGAACCCAGTTTTGTTTTGCCCTGTCTTTGATATACCTGTTCTGCCGTGACATGATGCGCGCCCCAGTCTTTGCCGCCGTTGCTGTCATTGAGCATCAGCGGCTGAAAATTGTCCATCGCGTGCGCAAATTTTGCCTCGGCGGTCTCATATGCCTCAAACTCGTCAAACAATGCAGTAAATTCTGCTTTCTGCTCATCTGGAAGCATGGAAAAAATGCGCTCCTTGGCGGCATCCTCCCTGTCTTTTTGTGTCTTTAATCCCTCTGTATCATACGCGTAGGTGTCCCCCGCATCAATTTCCACAATATCATGTATCAGACACATAATCATTACTTTTGCAATGTCTATCTCCTCATTTGCATACTCTTTGAGCAGATACGCCATGACCGCCATATGCCATGAGTGTTCTGCATCATTTTCATTTCTTCCATTTTTTGATAAATGCGTCTGCCTGAAAATGTTTTTTACTTTGTCAATCTCCAAGGCAAATGCAAGTTGTTTCTCTATACGCACATCCATATCAGCACCTCTTTCTCCTATCATCTCTCTTTCCATTCCATTATAAGTAATTTCCAGCCAGAACACAACCCATTTCAAATAAATTCACTATTTCTCCTGCGGGCGCACGCTCTGCCCCTGCTTTAGTTCCTCGGTCGCGTAGGTAATCACTTTGGTATCTTTGCTGATTGTGCCGGATTCGATTGCGGCATAACGGTCATTTCTGTCTTTGATCTGCACTTTGATTTTTTCGGCGTAGTACTCACTTCCAAGGATGCCCTCTTTCTCGTTCAATGTATAGATATAAAAAGTACCAGTCTCCTCAAAGACAGCCTCAACCGGAAGTGTTAACTCTTGGATTTCGCCCTGCACGGATTTCTGAACGGTCCCGCTTAATCCGGGCTGCCCCATATGTTCTGGAAGCATGCACAAAATATCGTACCCTCCCTGTGTATTCTCGGTAAAATAGTCCACTGTAATTTCTGTAGCTTTTGATTGTCCATTTAATTTCACCTCAACCGTGTCATTCAGATGTACATATTTTCCTTCTTCTTTTGTGATGCTGAATTTAAACTGGCAGGGTCTTAGCGGATCTGTCAGTAAAAGCGCTGCGGTATCGGATGTCCTGCTGCCGACTTCAATCTGGATTTTTGAAACTATCCCATCTTGCTCCGCCCTGATTTCTCCTTTTTGCTGGCTGATTGCGCGAAGTCTTTCAATCTGCTTCTGCACCTGTTTGATATCCAGTTCGCAGAGCGCTGCGGTGGAGTCTGCCCTTGACGTCGTCTCTGCACTGGCAATCTCCCGCAGTTTCTGCCGCAGCGTCACTTCACGCGTGTAGCTTGCATCCTGATAGCTTTCCTTTGCATGCTGCACATTCTCCTCAAGCGTAAGCTTTGTGTTCTGCCATGCATCATACTCAGCTTCCTCCGCCGAATAGTCAGGCTGTGTGACGGCATCCCGGTCATGTTTTGTCAGCTGGTCACGCAAGGCTAGCAGTTCTTGGTTTGCCTTCTTTATCTTATTGAGGAGCTCCACGCGCTTTTCCTCATCTGCTGTGTTTTGGCTTTGATGCTCCTTTATGACTGGTGCAGGTTGATTGATATCGCTGCCTTCATTTCCTGTATGAGGTCCGTCTGTATTCCCTGTATTATCGATTTCTGTATCTGTACTACCTGTATCATCTGTATTGGATTCTTCATCTATCTCTACATTGTTTGTCTCGGTATCTTGGTCAATATCACCGGTATTAGTTTCCTCGTCATGATTCCCTGTGTGAACATCTGTATCTGAATTTTCTGTGCCGACTGTATTGCCTTCTGTATCCCCCCCCGCTTCATTTGCATTGTCTGCTGTATTTTCGCCGCCGCTGTCCTCTGCCAAACCTCCTGCTGCCCCCGACAGCACTTTTGCCTGTCCGTCTGTTTCCATATCTTTTACATCATTTTTTCCAGTGCGGTTCTCCAGTTCTGCAAGCTGCTCCTCCAAATCCTGTATCTCGCGCTCCTTCGCCGCAATCTTATCCGAGATGCTGTAGCCCTTGTTCACCCAGTCATGATACGCATCCCATGCCTCGCGCCGGGCATTGTCCGCCGTGTAGGGCACGGTATCCGCGAGGTGTCTTCCGAGCGCCGCCTCCGCCTTTTCCAGCGCTTCCTTTGCGCGCTCCTTCGCTACTGCTGTCTCCTTGTCTGCCGTCTCATAGTCTTCCTTTGCCCAGAGAATTGCCACTTCCTTTTGCTGCGCATCAATCACTGCATTGACCTGCCAGTCCGAGAGATTACACTCAAGTTTGGACAGCTCTGTCTCCTTTGCGCTGACCAGCTCCGCCAAATCTGCGGTGTCAATCGTAAAAAGGACATCCCCCGCCTGAACTTCGTCACCCTGCTGGACAAATATCTTATCCACCCGCAGCCCCGCCTGTGTATTGACAGCAATTTCACCGCCTGCCGTCACGATTCCATCCGTCCTGACAACATGCTCCACATACTTTTTTGACGCGGTGTCTGTCCTGACCCGCGGCAGCCCTGACACATAGATACTCTTTGAAATAATTGTGCAAAGCCACACAAAAGCCAGAAATGCCAAAAATATTTTTATCCACTTCTCCATCCGCCTGCGGCTCAAAAGCTTCTCCTCATCCTTCTCCATCATACGAACCCTCCATATCATTAACCCTTCAAACCAGAATAGATAATGCCCTGTTCCAGATAATCCTGTCCCATGACAAATACAAAGATTGCCGGTACCAGCATCATCACGGATGCCGCAAACGCAAATCCCGCCTGTGTCCAGCTAATTTCAGGCAGATACAAAGATAGCGGCCACAGAGTCTTGTCCTCGAGAAATGCAAACGGCTGCTCTATCATGTTCCAGTATTCCAGAAATCCGAGCACCAGCGCCGAGAGGATTCCGCCTTTTCCAAGTCCAATCCCTGCCATAAAAAAAATGCGGACTTCCCCTGCCCCGTCAATCCTCGCCGCCTCAATCAATGATTTGGGAATCGCCCGAAATCCGCCATAAATCACAAAAATCGGAAACGTGCTAAACACCGCCGGCAGAATGACCGCCCAATGCGTATCCAGCAGTGCCAGACGGTCAAGCGTGAGATAACTAGACAGCATTGTCACCTGAAAAGGCAGGAGCATCAACACGACATAGACCGTAAAGAGTACATTTTTCCCCCGTACCTCATAGACTGCAAATGCCCATGCTGCGGGCACGCCCACAACCATCTGCCCCACGAGAATCAACCCCACCATTTTCACAGAGTTCCAGAACAATACAAAAAACTCCGGGGAATAAAAAAGCAGGCGGATATAGTGCTCCATGGTAGGATACTGCGGAATGAGCTTCCATGTCACAAACCCTGTCCCATGCTCAAACACCGGCGCCAGACATTCGTACAAGTCCCCTTTTCCCATGACCGAACCTGTCACAACCAGAAACACGGGCGCACAGATCACAATCCCCGCCGCTATAAAAATAAATTTTGTTACCGCCTCCGATGCCTTACGGAGAAATTTTCTTACGCTCACTTCAAGCCTCCTGCTCACCGCTGGCTATAATACTGAAACAGCAAAATAAACACAAACAACACCACTGCCACCAGCACGCTCGCCGCCGCCATCTTGTCAAACTCAAGATTCACATACCAGTTATTAAACGTATGCTGCAAAAGATAAATATCCTTGTTCGGATAAGAGCCGCCGACAAGATACGCTTCCCTGTAGATTTTCATGGAATTTAGAAACGACAATATCACAATGGTGTACACACTCCCCCTCAGGCAGGGAAGCTTTACAAAGATCAGGCACTGGAATCTGTCTGCCCCGTCCACCCGCGATGCCTCAATCAATTCATTTGGAATGCCCGCGATGCCCGCAAGCCACAACACGATCGTATACCCTGTATTTTTCCAGAGATAACTGATGACAAGGCTGTCAAAGTCCTGCTGGTAAAAAAACATTCTCCACACGATGACCACTGTTGCCGTTGGCATTGCCATTGGAAATAAATACAGACTTTTTATGACATGAATGTCACGTATCCTGCTGAGCACAAGGGCTGCTGCCAGACCAATCACCACCAGAAGCGGTATCGCCACGCCCACAAAATGCAGCGTATTCTTCACTGCAAGGCGGAATGCCTGATTGTTGATCACGGTTTTATAATTGTTTAGCCCGGCAAATTCTCCTGACATGACTGTCATAAAAGAGCACCGCACCACATCTGCAAACGGAACCAGAACAAAGACCATCACCCCGATCAGGCTCACGCCGATAAAGCCAAAAAAGTATCCATATTCTTTTAATTTTTTCATATCCTCACACCTACTTCGTATAATTGAAGTGGTCTCTGCCTCTTCAAAAAACATTGTATCATGCTTCTATCTAAAGAATCTCTAAAAGAGGGGCAGGATGATGATTTTCACATCATCCTGCCCCTCTGGTCTGTGTTTACAGGCTTTTCTTTTAAAGATATACTCACGACAGATAAGATCTGCCGTGAGTATCGCGCCAGCCGCAGCCGCGAAGCGGCATATTTCCTTATGCGGCTGTGTGCATAACTTTATACTGGCGGTCAATCTTTTCGACCGTCAGTATAATCAAATATTCCCTGTATTGCATCGGCAATATTCATAATATCCTGTAATGCAATCTGATCAACTTTTTTATATCCGCGGACTCTCAAATCAAGCAGCGCCAGCTTCTCGCACTGGACATATCCTTGCGTTTCTCCCGTATCAATATAAATATGCAGTGGTCCTTCCACAGAGCTCTTGTAAACCGGACAGCCAATAATTTCCCCTGAAGAATGAAAGAAATCTTTGCTTACCACCAATACATCCTGTTGAATCCGCTCAATTTTTAATATATCACCCTGACATACCTTTCCGGTCATCACCACACCTCTCTCCCAACCGGACTCACCCAGTCGCATTCCCCGTCCAGATTGAGCTGACCGCCAAATTCTGCCGCCCGCTCCTCCAGCGTTTTATGTCGAAACGTTTTTGCCAGCATGATAACACCATCTGTAACCGATATATCAAGCACCTCATTCAAAGAAATCCCCGCATCCTCAAGAATCTCTTTCGGAATCCTGATTCCCTGACTATTTCCCCATTCCTTAACCTATGCTTTCATAATCGTAAAAATCCCCCTTTTCTGTTTATACTAAGTATATACAAAAAAGGAGGAATCTGCAACAACAATGTGGTATACTCACGACAGATAAAATCTGCCGTGAGTATTGCGCCAGCCGCAGCCGCGAAGCGGCATATTTCCTTATGCGGCTGTGTGCATCATATTATACTTTATTCATACAGATAAATCTCCACGCTGTCTGCGATCGCCTTTACGGCTGCGTCAATGTCCTGTGTGCCCTCGAGGTACTCTGCCCCCTCCGCATAGACTGCGGCTTCAAGTACGGTATCGCTCAGATACGGCGTGTCGAGCTGTGCAATCCACGCTTCCAGCTTGTCAATTCCATCCTGCTGTACCGGATAAATCGTATAGTCAAAACTTTTCCCATCTTTTGTTGAAAAGCCCATATAGTACTGCCCGCCATCATCGCCAAGTTCGCTCTCATCATAGGCAAATTGTGCCGGCAGCGCCTTCTTGTTTATCGGAAGGCCAAACTGCATCGCCTCCTGAACCGTCGCGCCAAGCATCATGCCCACAAACTGCTTTGCCGCATCTGCATTTTGGGTCGCGGAATTGATACCGGCGATTGACGCAGGATGATATACATTGCTGCACTGCCCGCTCATCAGTTTGATCAGTGTATCCTCCAGACCGTCAATTCTCGGCACAGACAATATATCCCTGTATATGGACGCACTCAGCACTTCCCCATATGCAAACGGTGTCTCCTGCATCAGGTATAAAGTATCCTGCGTCATCATAAAGTACGGTTCCTCCTCGAAGTTTCTCCCATCCTCATCAATCATATTCTGCTGATACTGTTGGATATACTCTTCGGGCGTACCGTTCATCTCCACATCATAAAGTCTCTTGGACTGCTCTAAAAACGCACGCACGCTTTCCTGATTGAGCTGTCCGTCTGCATTCTTCCACGTCGGCGCACACACCGGCATAAACCGCCGCATAACGCCTGTTGCTGAACACACACCCAGAATATTTGTGTCTGGATATGCCTCCCTTGCCTGCTCCGCCATAGCCGCAATCGACTGGTAATCATCCGCACTGCCCACATAAGTTTCGTCGCCAAAAAGTACTGGAATAAAGAACTTTGCAGGAACTGCGTACATCTTGTCATCGGTCTGGATGTGCTCAATCAGATTTGTGTAAAGACCGTCTGTCTGGTCTATTTCTTTGACGATATCAGACAAATCCATCAACACACCTTTTTCCGCATAGGTATCAATATTGATGCCATCCAGCATGATCACGTCCGGTCCACTCCCACTCAACAGCTGTGTATTTAATTTCTTGAGCGCATCCTCCCGCGTGACGCCGCCTTCGTCCATGCCAACCTGATACTCTATAAACATTTCTGGATACTGTGTCTGATATGCCGAGATCGTCTGTTTTACCAGATCGTCTTCTGTGAGGCTATAGACTGTGATCTTATCGTTTGGAACGGAAGGCACTGTCGCATCATAAGTAAATTTCACTATTTTTCCGTTATTGTACGCGGTGAAAAATTCATTCTTGTCATTCATTGCCATCGCCATGATGCTGAGGGTCGGATCCCCCAGAGAGGACAGGCTGCTGTCAATCACCTGCTCCACGACGCCACCGCCGATGACATGGCGGTGCAGTCCCTTGCTCCCTGCAACATAAATCGTTTTGTCCGCTCCAAGGAAAGCATATGCCGTATAGCCTCCTCCCATCCATGACAGCTCATTATAGGTATCACTGACAAAGCTGTCAAGCACGTCATCCTCAAGAAAGCACTTCTTTTCCAAATCATAGAGAAAAATCTTCTCGGACGTCATACACATCAGAATGCCGTCCCTGCATTCCATCAAATCCGAGGTATCGTCGAGCGTCAGGAGCTTTTCCGCCGTCCCTGCGCTGACATCCACCTGATAAATATTTCTGCACTTTGACGCAAACACATACAGTGTCCCCTGCTCGTCAAATGCCAGCGTCCTCAGGCTTGAATCCGCATCCGGCAGCTCAATCTCAATCTGCTTTGTGGTTCCGTCCGTATTGAAAATATAGAGGTTATAATCATACTCGTCCTCTGTTCCTTCTATCTTATCCATGCCGACGATGGCTATCGTCCCATCCTTCGCAACGGCTGACGCCACTGGATAATGCTCTTTTATAAAAGCTGAAAACGCTTCGTCTGTCTCAGCATTCCATGTCGCTCCGTCATCCTTCGACACAATCTGCCGCTCTGATAGACTGTTCAAAAAGACCATCTGTCCATCGCTGAAAGTCTGCTGCACCACCCTGTCATAAAAATTTTCTCCCTCAAAGACTGTCGTCTCCACATAACGGCCCATTCCGCTGCTGCCTGTATCGTCCTCCTGCCCGGACTGGGTGGTGCTCCCATCCGCTGCATCCGTCTCTATCGTAGTGTTTGCATCATTTGCATTGCCATTTCCGGCAGTCTGTTTTGTTGCGCCGCATCCAACGGATGCAATGCCGACTGCCGCCGCAGTGAGTAAAGCTGCCAGTTTGGTAAACATTGATTTTTTTCTCATAACATCCCTCCAAATGTACCTCTTCGTTTTCTGTACATTGGAATTGTAGCATAGTTATCTCTAAGAAATCTCTAAAATATCGAAACAAATCTTAAAATCGTCTGTCGGCCTGTTGACATATCTCTTTTGAACGTCCATACACATAACAAAATAGAACTGTTACAATACTTCTGTAACAGTTCTATGCTTTATTTCATACTTCGTATTTCCATGTTACGTCACTCTGGCTGGCGTATACTATGCTCTGGCAGCTTCTGCTCCGAAGAATTTTTAAAGCTGATCAGATCTTTTGTCGCTGTTGGAATGGCAATGTTCGTGCCTGCCCCGGCAACACAGCCGCCCGGACACGCCATACCTTCAATTAAGCAGCCGTTTTTCTTCCCCGCTTTTGCAAGCATAAGAATCTTTTTGCACTCTGAGAGACTCTCCGCGTGTTCGATATGAATCTCCGTATCAGGATAATACTCCTTGATACATCCCTCAATCGCGCTGGCAACGCCTCCTGCAACGCCGTATCCACGCCCGGCAGCAGTCGCATCGTTCATCGTATCCATCGCCTTGATTTCTTCTAATAAGATTCCCTTTGCCTCAAACATCCCCACAAGCTCCTCAAAGGTAATCACAAAGTCCACGTCTGAACGGATTGTCCTGCGGCTTGCTTCAAGCTTCTTGCTGGCGCAGGGTCCGATAAATACCACGCTGGCATCCGGGTGCTTCTCCTTGATCACTCTGGCAGTTGCCACCATCGGCGTCAGGGCATTGCTGATCTTGTCAATCGTCTCCGGGAAAAATTTCTTGGCGAGCATCGACCATGACGGACAGCACGAGGTGAGCAGAAACGGCACTTCTCCGGTCGCAACTTCTTTTACATAATGTTCTGCTTCTGTCATGGCACCCATATCAGCGCCGATCGCGGTCTCGTACACATCATAAAAACCCAGCTCCTTGAGCGCAGTCTTTAGCATATCTGGTGTCACCTTGGGACCAAACTGACCCACAAATGCAGGCGCCACCTGCGCGATGATCTTCCTGCCTGACTGCATTGCGCGGATCAGCTGGAAAATCTGGGATTTGTCAGCGATCGCGCCAAAAGGACAGCTCACCATACACTGCCCGCAGGATACGCATTTCTCATCGTCAATCACTGCTCTGCCATGACTGTCAGAGTGAATCGCATTCACACCGCAGTGCGCAAGGCATGGGCGCTGCTGGTGAGAGATCGCATCGTAGGGGCAGACCGTCTTGCATTTACCACATTTGATGCATTTCTCCTGATCAATCACAGACCGTCCGTTTTTCATTGTGATGGCGCCTCTTGGACACACCTCATTACAAGGATGTGCAAGACATCCCATGCACTTGTCTGTCACTTCATACCGGTTCTCTGGACATGCATTGCACGCAGACGCAATCACCTGCATCAGAGGCGGCTCATAATACTTTTCATCAATATTACTCTCCTCCACCCCCTGGCTGACCTGTACGGGTTCATCCTCGGGGCGCAGCGACATGCCCATCGCAAGCCGCGTGCGCTCGCGGATAATCTCGCGCTCACGGTAAATATTATCCCAATAAGGTGAGTTCTCTGCATCTGCAAGTTTATAAGGAAGCGCCTCCATGTCATCCACTAAGTTTGTGGAATGATATGCCATATTTGCCACTTCCCTGAAAATTGCGCGCCGTGTTTTACGAACCTGTGTATCTATCCCTCTCATTAGCTCTGCCTCCTGCGTATCAATCTATTTCAATTTTTATGATCGTTGAATACTATTATTCTGACATATTTTTAACAATATTTCAATATGGTATTGCAACTTATTTTTGACAGTTTCTTAACATGCTTCCGCAGTGATTTTCGCGCAGTCCTCTGGCGAGAACAGATATTCATTTTGATATTGTTTTCTAAGCTCCGCCATAGGCTTTCCTGTCAGCGCAGTCTGTATGTCCTTCTGCATGAGTGAAATGACTTCGCAAAACCGGGGTGTGTTATAAACCTCCTGAAACCATTGTTCCAGAACATTTGCTGTGCAGTCCGGCGCTTCGTCCATCTCTTCGAGAAAAGGAACCTTGAGATCTGCGATATCACAGTCCACGATCTCCTGAACACCGTTCCAGTCAATCATGTGTTCTTTGATTTCCAGAAATAAGTAGGAAACATTGATTAAAAAGCTATCATAACAAAGCTCTGCGTCTGCCCAGTTCCAAAAATACTGCGCCTTAAAATCATAATATGCCTCGTCCTCCTCCAGTTTTTCCGTATGGCCTGTCGCAATCTCAATCACTACGGCATCCAGACAGTCCGCAAACCGCATAAATTCAGACGGCTCTATTTTTCCCTCCTGATAATCCCACAGTTTCTCCATAATGATATCCAAAATCTCTGGCGTCGGAATTTCAGGCGCCATCAGGCGGTAGGAATTCCACCACCGTGTAAACATCAAAAGCTGCGCATTGATTGTCACTTCGAATGGCGATGCCGCAAAGCATTCCTCTGCTAAATCTTTCAGATTTAGAATAAACTTGGACTTCTCTTCGCTGCTCAGTGCCGCGAAATCAATCTCGTATATTTTTGCCATCACTTAAAATTTCCTCCTGCATTTTCTCATAATCATACACTGCCCGCAGAAGCTCCGTCACACTCCACGCCTGTGCGAAGCACCCTCTTGACACTGTCGGCGCCTCCCCGTCGTAAATCTCTGCAATCTGGGACACACAGCCTTCCCTGAGCCACGCCGTGAGCGCGCCAAAGCCCTCTGCCAGCTCGGTCTGTATACGCTTTTTCTCCGCCATGTCCCCGCACTTTCCGGCATAACGAATGCAGGCTCTGTAGTACGCCCCCAGCGGAAATGCCCACACAGTCCCCTGATGATACGCCCTGTCGCGCTCCTGCATCGGCCCGATATAGATACGGTGGAAATCGGGGTCGTCCTTTGCCAGCGTGCGCAGTCCAACCGTTGTGTAGAGCTCGTCTTTGACCTTCTTGAGAACCAGCGCTTCCCTGTCGGCAGGGAGCATGGTAAACGGCATTGTCAGCGCCCAGATTTGATTGCACCGGATTTGATTTTCATCTTTTCCGCCCGACAGCACATCCTTCAGGCACTGTGCATTTTCATTCCAGAACTTCTCCTGAAAGGATTCTTTGACCTTTGAGGCAAGCTCTTGGTATTTTACATCCTTTGTCATCGTGTACATCACCATCAGCGCGCTGTACCAGTATGCATTGATCTCCACGGGTTTTCCGTGTCTTGGCGTCGGCAGGAAATCCCCCACGCGCACGTCCATCCATGTGAGCTGCTCGAGTCCTGCGCCTGCCATGACCAGACTGTCACTGTCCATGCCGATATGAAAATCTGTACCATTTTGATACCCGTCAATAATCTGTTCTAATACCGGAAGTATCTCATCCTGAAATGCCTTGTCGCCCGAGTACTCCATATACTCATACACTGCATTCACAAACAATAGCGGCGCATCTGCCGAGTTGTACATCGGATTCTCGCCCCCCTCTGGAAACAGATTCGGCAGCAGCCCGTTTTTCACGTATTTGACAAAGGTTCTTAAAATGCTCTTGCACTCCTCAAACCGCCCTGTCACCAGTGTCGCCCCTGCAAGTGAGATCATCGTATCGCGTCCCCAGTCCTCAAAAAACGGATAGCCCGCGATAATGCTTTTGCCATCTGTAGAATCGCGCCGCACGACATATGCGTCTGCGCTCAGCACAAGCTGTTTCCCAAGGTCTGAGTCCAGCTCTGCCTGTGTGAGCAGTTGGTTCTTCCGCGCGCTGTTCTGCTGTACAAGGTCCTCATAGTATGTTTTCACGTCCGTGAACGCCATCTCTTCTGTGCTGAACAGAACATAGAGCCCCTCCTTGAGTGCCGCATCTTTCTTTAACGTACCATTCACAAAGGCATTACCATACGCCACACGCCCGTCGCGCTCATCCTGCGAGAAATACATCTCTCCGAATAAATGCGCCGTCTCCTCGGACAGTGGCGCATTCGCCGCAAGATACAATTGTAGATCTCTGCCTGTGATACAGTACTGCCTGTCCTCTGCCGTCTTTTCACCACACGGCGCAATCTTGTATTCTTCCAGCTGCTGTGCGACGTCAAAATCCTCTTTCTTGGATGTAAAACGAAGCAGCGGCGTGAGTTCCAGCGCCACGTCTTTTTCAGAAGGATTGTCCAGCTCATACCAGAGGGCTACGGTATTTTTGCCGTGCACCATCAGCAAATGTTTTCTGATGGTCACTCCGCCTGCGCGGAATGTCCAGACAGGCGCTTCTTTATCAAAATCGTCATAGACAAATTTCTGCAAGTATCGAAATCCCTCATAATCCTCTCCTGACCGCATGCGCTGTGATGTCAGCACATACTCCTGACCGTCTATGACCAGTTTCTCAAAAATGTTCGACACCAGATGCATTCTGACATTTGGCGCTCTCTTTGCAGACATCAGAAGCGCCTGATCCCCCCGCGCTGCCGCCCCGGTGACAGACAGGCTGCTGTAGCCGCCCAGTCCGTTTGTGAGCAGATAACAGTCCTTCTCCCCATCCATAATGTTTATCCAGTTCTTTTGGTCAAATTCAAATCTCATGATACTACCTCTTTCTTTCCTGAATTAAGGAACTGTAGAAAAATAACTGACACACTTATTTTCCTGCAATTCTAATGATACATTTAGCATATCACATAATATATGGTATTTCAAAATTTTTCTTGAAGAACGATTGAATTTATGATATAGTAACATGACCCCCATCCTACAGCTGCTTTTGCTGTAGCGCGGGCAAATCAAAACTGCCGGAAGCGAGGCAACGACTGACATGCAAAAGATTGTACATAGCAGACTCTTATGCACCTTATTAATACTATCTATGCTTGTACTGGGAATTTACGGTGGAGATCTTCACGCGGATTCCTCTTTTTCGCATGTTTCTGATTCGTTTGGTACTGCCTCCCTGCAAGCTGCCGGACATATGGCAGACACACACATTTTCTATGAAAAAAATTCTATGAGCCTGATTCAGGAATTTGTCCTGTCCCGTCAGTCTGTGCGCCCTTTCACAGCGCTGCGCATCGGTCTGTTTATGAGTGCTGCGCTGCTTCTGGTCAGTATCCTTCTATTGTATCTTTCTTTCATCAATTCCTGTCTGTGCGCTGACGCATACAAAAACCAGTACAGTTACAGGACTCTGGATTATATCCACAAAAATGATGGTAAAAAATCCCATATTGCGTAAAGTCTAATTTTGTTTCTGGACGCTTTTGCAGAAATTCATAGCGGCTTTTTTCGTGTACCCTTTTTTGGCATACTCACGACAGATAAAATCTGCCACTGCCGGTTTCTGAGCGTCTTTTTCGCAAGGTTTTATATATGGAGGTTTTATCATGATTGAAAATATTATCTTTAGCATTATGGTTGTAATCGCTGTGGGCGCAGGAATTTTTACCTGCATTTACGAGGTGGGCGGCTCCTCAAATGCTTCTTCTGAAGAGCCATCACAGACAGAGCCACAAAATGCACAGGGCAAATAAATATTTTATGGATTGATTTGGAGGTTTGAATTATGAATATATTTTTATGGATTTTGGTTTTGATCGGCGGCGCTACAGGAGCGCTCTCTACACTTTACATTGTTGTCTCACTTTTTGCAGTCATTTTCTATAAAATTTACCGCAAAGCAAAGTATCATGTGTCACTCTACGATTAAAAGTATTAAAAATTTATAACGTAGCTTGCATATTCTTCCAGAAAAAGTTAGTATGGTATATAGATGTACTTTATCATACTACTTCATTAAAGGTATTTTTCAAAGGTATTTTTTATAGATCTTTATATTAATCATAGAAAGGACGGCATTATGACTTTTATCCTGCTTCTCGTAGCAATTGTGATTCTGCTCTGCGTGATCGCTGAAAAATTTTCCGGCAAATTTGGTATGCCGGCGTTAATTCTGTTTATGTTCATCGGTATGCTTTTTGGCAGTGACGGCATCTTTAAGATTCCATTTGATGACTATCATCTCGCCGAAAATATATGTTCCATCGCGCTGCTGTTTATCATGTTCTACGGTGGTTTTAACCTGAAGTGGGAGCTTGCAAAAGGGGTAGCCGTAAAGTCCGTCCTTCTGTCTACCATTGGCGTAGCGGTCACGGCGGCAGTCACCGCACTGTTTGTAAGGCTGATTCTCGGCTATACGTGGCCCGAAAGCTTTCTCGTAGGTGCAGTGCTTGGTTCCACGGACGCTGCGAGTGTGTTTGCCATACTCCGGCAGAAAAAACTCAATCTCAAGGACAGCACTGCTTCCCTGCTGGAGATGGAGAGCGGCAGTAATGACCCTATGGCATATATGCTGACCTTTATTGCGCTGGGAATCATTTATTCGGGGGAATCAGAGCACATTGTGATGCGTATTTTCCTGCAATTAGTCGTCGGCTCTCTGGTTGGTTTGATTTTTGCGCTGCTGACTATCCGTTTGATGACCAAGACAGTGCTGGTATCCGAAGGGCTTGACACGATTTTTATGATCGCGATGGTTCTGATCTGCTATGCCCTGTCACAGATTCTTGGCGGAAATGCCTATCTGAGTGTCTATATCATGGGCGTGATTATCGGCAACAGCCGCATTAAGAGCAAGGCTACTTTGATTCCATTTTTTGACGGCGTGACTTCCCTTGCACAGATTTTGATCTTTTTCCTGCTGGGGCTTCTGACCATTCCGCATGAAATGTCAGATGTGATCATCACAGCGATTGTAATTACGGTCCTCCTTACTTTGATCGCAAGACCTGTTGCTGTTTTCCTGCTGTTAAAGCCTTTCCACTGCTCTGCGCGGCAATGCCTGCTGGTATCGTGGGCAGGTCTGCGCGGCGCTTCCTCGTCGGTGTTTGCCATTATGGCGGTGGCTGGCGGCGTGATCATGCCGCACAATCTGTTCCACATTGTGTTTATGGTTTCGCTGTTCTCTGTTGCCATACAGGGAACACTGCTTCCAAGAGTGGCTGAAAAGCTGGATATGATCGACGAAAATGAAGATGTCCGCAAAACCTTTAACGATTATCAGGAAGACGCTTCCATCACGCTGATCCGCATGTACATACCAAAAGGGCACAACTGGGAAAACAAACTGGTCAAGGAGGTATCCTTTCCGACAGGCTCCCTTGCACTGATGATTAAGAGAAATCATGAAACCATCATCACGAAGGGCGATACGCTGATCCTTGCGGGTGACAGCGTGATTCTGAGCGCGCCATCCTACAATCCAAGCGGCGACGAGCTACTCGATGAAATCTTTATTGACCGCTATCATCCTTGGTGCAACCGCGCCATCGCAGACTTAAATCTGGCGCCGGATGAACTGATTGCAATGATTATGCGCGGAGAAGAATCTCTGATTCCCGATGGCAAGACAAGAATTTTAGAAGGTGACAGAGTGGTGACTTACCGTGAGTAAGCAGCCACTCTGTCTGATTTTACTTTTCCAGCACTATACATTCAAACGATTGCAAAGTGATCTTTCCTTTTAACTGCTCTCCTGTCTCAATATTCCGATAACACGCCAACAATTCTACCTCTGCCGCTTCCCTGTTAAAATTTTGCACAAACCATAGCTGTCTGTTAGGATCTTTGCGCTCATTTACCGTCACGCCCATCGGAAAAGTGATCTGCATCCTGCATCCGAGCCCCTTCCTTTGCAGAATTTCTCGATAAAAGGCTCTCAGAAAATCAGCTTCATTCACAGATGCAATGTAATATGCCTCTCCCTTTCCATACACATTTTTGGTGAGTGCAGGATACCCCGCATAAAAATCATGCTGATACGACGCAAGTACTTCAGCGCCCTTGGTATGAACCAACCCGCAAATCCCCTCGATTCGATATTTTTTATCCTGATATTCTACACAGTTCTCACAGTAGCCGTCTGGCACATCCATCTCCTCTGGTACAATTCCAAGAACATCTTCAAGCGGATGCCTGTCCAGATACACCAAATCTGTGTCATTTACCTCGCCGCTCCAAGAAGTCGTTACATAACATCCACCCTGCTCCACAAAGCTTCTCACACGTTCCGCATAACCCTTGCGATACATATAATTTAATGGCGCCACGACAATTTCGTACTTATCCAAATCACATGTCATATCAATAATATCAACATCTACGCCCATTTCCCAGAAAGGACGAAAATAGGATAAAAATATCGGAAAATATTGTATACTATTATCTATCGCCTTGGCATCTTCTACTGCCCACCAGTTTTCCCAGTCAAAAATCAACGCAATCTGTGCCTGATTACAAGTTCCGATTACCTTGGGCGAA
Organism: Lachnospiraceae bacterium; assembly: GCA_009774345.1. Taxonomy (GTDB): domain Bacteria; phylum Bacillota; class Clostridia; order Lachnospirales; family Lachnospiraceae; genus COE1. The sequence goes on from VSNR01000011.1 coordinate 38,614, forward strand.
AGCTGCTCGAGGCGTTCTCCAAGCTGTGCCACATCCCGAAAAACTCTTGTGTTTTCGCCGTTTTTGTGATCGACAACTGCTCCATGATATTTCTCACTGCTGCCCCTGCTCTTTCGCCACTGAAAATACTGTACACTGTCAGAACCGCACGCAATCGCCTGAAGAGAAGATAACGCATGCATCCCTGGCCGCTTTAGTCGGTTTTTGTCCCGCCAGTTTACTATAGAAGGTGTGCTTTCCATCATCAAAAAGCTCTCCGACTTCAAACTGCGGACCAAGCTGTGAGAGGCGGCTGCCTCAGCCGCCGTCTGCAATTCATCTGCACCGCTATGCCAGTCTGGATAACAATCCCATGAAACGAAATCAAATTCCTTTGACCACTGAAAATAATCTAACGGACGGAAAAATGCCATTAGATTTGTCGTGATCGGAAGCGCACTGTAACTGCGCACTGTGCGAATTTCCTCTTTACTAAAATCTAACTGCTGACTGCTGGCAAACCGTTTCCAGTCAAGATTCAGCCCGTGAAGCAGATCTTCACCGCGGGATGAGGTGCTTCGAATCTGCGACCAGTCTGTGTACGTATGACTCCAAAACGACGTCCACCATGCCTTGTTCAGACAATCCAAAGAACCATATTTTTCTTTCAACCATGTCCTGAATGCATTCTGACAATTGCTGCAATGACACGCACCATCCCTGCCATTATTACCAATCTCATTCGAGATATGCCACCCAATCACCCCTGGATGTCTGCCAAAGCGCTCTGCCAGTTTTTGATCAATCTGTCTTGTCTTTTCCCTCATAATCAGAGAACTAGGACAATAATTATGCCGCTTTCCTATGTCATATCGTATACCATCCTCTCCCACTTGCCGCACTTCCTCATACCGATCTGCAAGCCAATGCGGCATAGCCCCTGTCGGCGTTGCCAGAATCGTATAGATACCATTTTCATACAAATTCTGTATGATATCCGCAAGCCAGTCCAGATCATACTTCCCCTCCTCTGGCTCGAGTCTGCTCCACGCAAAGATTCCCAGCGAGACACAGTTTACCTTCGCCTTTTTCATCAGACGAATATCCTCTGCCAAAATCTCTGGACAATCCAGCCATTGATCGGGGTTATAATCCCCTCCATGTAAAATTCCTATATTGTTTCCAATCTGCATACACTCTGTTCTCCTCTGTTATAGTTTTATATCATGTCATCCATTCATGATATCTACAACCATTATAGCATAGTCTATCGAATATCATCTGAAATTTTTGAAATTTCTATTCCACTTCTATTCCATCTAAAAAGTCCTTGCAGTATAATAGAAAAAACACTGCAACATAGAAAATTACAAGCCAAAGAAAAGGATCTCAACCGTATGACATGGATTAAGCCATCCTTTCTGTGGCTGATGTACCGCTCAAACTGGGAGAACGAAAAAGAATCAGAAATGCATCTTAGCCCTTGACATCTAGATAAAACCATCAGAACCCGGCTGAACATGAAATAAGGAGAAAGAACTATGAGCGTTGATTTAAACTTTTGGAAATATCAAGATGGCATATACCTAGATCATGCAAGCGTATACCAAAAAGCCTGCTGTGACAATCATATTGTCGAGGGATTATCTCCCCTGCCAATTGAGGAGATCTTATCAGCGACTGCAAAGGCATTCCCTGAATGGACTTGCCTTGATTCGTTTCATTATGAGCACAATGAACAAGGCTCTTTTCAGATCTCGACAACACCGCAAACCGTTCGTTTTGACTGCTACGCTATGAAGCAGGCTAATATGAAGCGTTTTTCCTCTGTCCTGTCCGCGTTTGGCTGTCCGCTCTATGACCCTCAGCAAGGTGTCCGCTTTGATAAAATGGTAATTTTTCTAGTTGATGAGGCAGGCAGCTATCAAGCACAGACCGAACAGGAATTTTCCCGTCTGCTCCCACGTTTGGAAATGACAACCCATGTGGGCACATGGGAGGAGTATGTTACTCTCTCCAAAACACTCCAGCATATTCATTACAACGCCATCATCCACCGCGCAAAAACTTTGACAAAAGTAGCTTCATTTATGCGGTTTGGGAATGCATGGGCAAACCGCCCCTGCCAGTGCAAGACCGCCCTGCTCTCAGATCAGGAGCAGGCATCCGCGCTTTTGGAGGAACTGTTGATAAAATCAATCCAGCGCGTGGTAGCGGATTTTCTTGAGCGGACGTATTATGGGGAGGAAGATGGTTATGATTTATGAACAATTTAAAAAAGGGATTAATATTGGCGGCTGGCTGTCACAGTATGATATTATTGCAGAGAAGCCTTTGACAGAAGACAGCCTGCGACAGCATTTTGACTCTTTTATCAAGGAAGACGATATCCGGCAGATTGCATCGTGGCAGTTCGACCATATCCGCCTGCCTATTAGCGGATACCTGATTTATGACGTGGAGGGGAATCACCTAAATTCTGATACATTAGAATATCTTTATAAATGTATAAAATGGTGTTCTGACTGCCATTTGAACATTGTGTTGGATTTGCATGATATCTATGGAAACGTATATGGTGCAATGGACAGTGCCATGCCGCTGCTGACAGATGCCGATTTACAGGAGCGCTTTATAAGAGTTTGGGAATTGCTGGCACAAGAGCTGTTAAATGTCCAAGGCACGGTAATCATGTTCGAACTGTTAAATGAGGTCTCTGATGCCAGCGGGTCTTATCCCTTTTCGGACATTGCCGGAGAACACTATGATTTTTCGCATAAAGAATCGCTGCTGTGGAACAAATTGTATAAGAGGTGCATCGAAAGGATAAGGCGCATTGACCCGGACCGCTTTATTTTAGTGGGAAGCAATGGGCAGAATAGCGTCGTTTATCTGAAAGAGCTGGAGATATTGGATGACCCGGCAGTTTTTTATAATTTTCATTATTATGACCCACAGGTATTCACCCATCAGCAGGCAGATTTCTCGGAAGAGATGAGGGAATCTGATCAGGCAGTGGGCTACCCGGATGATATTTCGGGCTTTGCCGCTTATCTGGATGCCCATCTGATGGAACGACTGTTGCAGCATGCGATTGATTTTATAAAGGAGACCGGAAAAGAGTTATATTGCGGTGAGTTCGGAGTGATTGCACACGCCCCTGCACAGGCTTCCATGAAGTGGGCAAGCGACCTGACGGAGATTCTGGGAGAGAACCATATCGGTTATGCGTTATGGAACTACAAATATCTGGATTTTGGATTATTGGACATGGATGGAAAGCCATGCAGCAGTTTATTTGGGTAAAATTAGGAAAGCTTTGGTCAGGCTTCAAGATATCGCAGACTGGGGAGGGAAACAATGAATAGGGAGCTTGAAAAAATAAAATATGATTTTATAGAACAGGCAAAACAGATGGACAGCGTCTTAGGCGCATGGAATTTTGGCTCGGAGACTCATAATCTGTCAGATGATTATTCGGATGTAGATATTGTGCTGCTGGTTGACGGAAAGCAATTTGACCAGTTTCCGTTTTATCTGGAAAGATGTTTAGAAAATATAAGTGCCAAAATAATCCTGTGCTGGCCGGAAAGATTTAACAGTGGAGCGATTATAAATAATGGTTATTTGTTGTTAAGTGGTTCCAATATTTTTCAATTTGATGTTTTTTTGTTAAATACCGAAAGATTAGATGATTATATGTGCCGTCTGCATTATACAGGACTTAAAAAAGCAGACATTATTTTTGACAAAACAGGTATGGTCAATAAATTGATGGAACTGCGCCTGACAGGAAATCTGTGGAGCGATGATGTGCCCTACCTTGAAAAGACATACTGGTACCACGCGAATATGACAGGCAAGTACCTGAAAAGAAAGGACTATTTCAAGTTGAATCATGTTTTGCATACCATGTTTGAAACACATATGTCTATGCTGCTTGTGGGTTTTGATAAAATCACATGGGGAGGAAGCGCGAATAAATTACATTTTATTCCCATAGATAAACAGACTCATTTGAAAAAGTATGACTGCCCTAAAGACCTTGAAGGTGTGGAGCAAAACTTGATAAGCTGCATGAGATGGTTTCAGGCAGATGCAAAAGAGGTTCATGATTTAAAGGGATTGGATTATTCTACATATCTTGGGGATACAGTAATCAATAGCTGGATATCACAAAGGACAGATTCTGTTTTGCCTAATGGATTGGAGAAATAGATACATGGTAAAAATGACAATTACCAACATAAAATAGTTTTTGCAAAAAAGATAATTAAGCGGCAGCTTCCTTTTATGAAAAGGACTGCCGCTTTTTAGCAAGATTATGTACCTTGTGCGAATGCTTATGTACGGTAAAGAAGCAAGCAACCGAAAACAAGAGATAGGCCGCCAGCACCACACTATTCCGAACCAAAGACCAAAAGACAAACATTGTGGAAATGTGCATAACAGGCTATGGAATCCCTCTCACTCATTCTATCTTTAATACTAAAACTTATTTTTTGTCGAGAAATACGGAATTGCTAAATCAAGTTCCCTACTTGACAACAGCTACCAATCGTGCTATTATTTGCTTTGTGAATATTTATTACGAATATTCGCAAATACAATTCAGAAGAAAGGAGAAGTGAAACTATGCCGTCAAAGCCAGTCCTTTCGGACGCTGATAAAAAAGCAATCCGCAAAAAGCTGGAAGAACTATGCGAG
>VSNR01000110.1 GCA_009774345.1 Lachnospiraceae bacterium
CGGATTATCCTGTTATCTGGAAAAGGGGCTTACGCACCCTTTTCCCGCTTCCTGCGGGGACGGGTCTGGGCAGAGCCTGAAGTGGTATACTAAAACTGGACACGGAGGGGGTAGAAATTAGACAGGATACATGGTAAGATTTTACACTGTCTATGTTGTACATAAACAGAATCCCCCACGAAATGAACAGGAGGTTTACCAATGGGTTACACAAGAGAAGAACGGCTGGACATCGGCAGACAAATTTACAACAATGAATTAAGCAAAAGCGATGCAGCCATAAAATACAGCATCAGCGAGGGCACAGCCAGAGATTATATGAGACTGTACAGGGATGTGAACAGCCTGCCGCCAAAAAACAGGATTCAAAAAGATGAAAATACAGTAAAAATAAACATACATTCCTGCGAACCGGATCTGTCTGAATATGAATCCATGACAAAAGAAGAACTTATTAAGGAACTGGTGAAATCACGGATCAATGAGGCGCGGTTAAAAAAAGGATACGAAGTGAAAGGGGATGGTGCAGACAGGACAATTACAATCTTCGACAGCTGGAATATGAAATAATACTGGAATTATCCGGTGAATTTCCAGTCAGCGTGTTATGCGAATTCATGGGTATCCAGCGGAGTAGCTTCTATTATTGGAAGAAACGCCTTTCTGATCCGGCTCCTAAAATAAAGGCACTTGCAGACAATGTCATTCTGTTCAGAGAATATCATTTGAAATATCCGTCACACGGATACCGGTGGCTGAGCGCAAAGATAAGACTTGATACAGGACTGAAGGTTTCTGATGCGTATGCGCATAAATGCTGTAAAATTGCTGGCATAAAAAGCGAATCAAAGCATTACCGGTATAAAAAACCAGGCGAACCCCGCAAAGTGTATCCGAATCTGATTCTCGCAGGGCTCAAAATTGACGGGCCAATGCAGTGCATTGTGAGTGACATGACAGCATTCCGGTTAAAAGGAATTTATTATGAACTGACACTGTATATGGATCTTTGGAATAACGAAATATTAAGCCATTCACTTTCTGCAAAACGCGGTGACCGGATGACATACATCAGCGGCCTGCATGACCTTATAGAACTTAAGAAACAGTATCCAGAATACAGGACAGTGCTGCATTCAGATCAGGGATCCGTATATGCATCAAAAAACTACAATGACCTGCTGGGAACATGCGGTATGATACACTCTATGTCACGCGCTGGAACCCCGACAGACAATGCAGCAATGGAATCCATCAATGGATGGATAAAATCAGAACTGTTTACGGATTTTCATCTGCAGGGTGAAAATATCAAAGAAGAAATGGCAGCATACATAAAATTTTTCAACGAGGAACGGCCTGCATACTCACTGGGGTATTTAACGCCCAAACAGTACAGAGAAACATATGCAGCTGTATAATACTTTATAGATTGTATGTCAAAAAATACAATTTAAGTGTCCAATTTTTGTTGACCAGTGCAGTCAAGGGACAGGTCCCTTGTGGGGTTTGGGGCAACGCCCCAAGGTCTTAAACCATCAGTATCTGCAATTTTCAAGGTTCAATTGAGCCTAGTTTTTTGGTTCAGTTTTTCATAGATTACTTGACACTACCCCTCTGCCTTTAACGGAATACGCACCATAATCTTTGTGTAGCACCCCAGCTTTGACGCAATTTCAATGCCGTATTCCTCACCGAAATTCATCTTGATACGGTCCTGCACATTTTTCAGGCCGATGCCGTTTCCCGAACCGCCTGTTGTCTCGATCTCTCCTGAGATTTTTTTATACAGCCTTGCCACTTCCTCCTCACTCATTCCTCTGCCCGCATCCGTAATCTCGATGATACAGTCATTGCCCTCAATTAATCCCTTAATATAAATGTTCGTGTCCTCCGCCATCTGCTCGATTCCGTGGTAAATGGCATTTTCGACAATGGGCTGCAACGACATTTTAGGGATTTGCTGCGCGTAGATCCTGTCAGGAATATTCAGAGACAGATAAATCTCATAGTCGAAGCGGATATTCATCAGCTTTAAATAATTTTTGATATACTCAATCTCCTCCGCCACAGTCACCGTTCCAGCCGTCCAGTGCATACTGTAGCGCAGCAGCTTTCCAAGCGTCGTAACCGCGTCAGAAATGTCGTACTGTTCCTCGATCTCCGCCATCATTTTGATGGATTCCAGCACGTTGTATATAAAGTGGGCGTTGATTTGGTTCTGCAACGCCTTGATCTCTGAATTTTTGACAAGAAGCTCCTTGTCAATCTGCTCTTTCATGAGATGATTAATCTCTGTCAACATCTTATTCACCTGACTTCCAAGTTCTCCCATCTCGTCTGTTCCACAGTCCTCGATCACAACACTCAAGTCTCCTGTCTGAACCCGTTTGATGGCATCAATAATCCTGTAGAACTGACGCAGTACCGTCTTGACCACAACATTAATCCCGGCAGCCAGAAACGGAATCAAAAGGAGCATCACGAGGAAAAACCCGTTGCGCATCCTTCTGATCTTCCCGACATCGCCTGAGATATCCTGCGCACAGACCAGCGTTCCCGACAGCTCCTTTACCGCAGTGAAGCCGGCAATCATCTCTTTTCCGCCGATTGTCTGATGGCGGTATTGACCTGTTTTATCTTTGAGGACAGCGCTTCCATCAACTCATTGCACAGTTCGATCTCGCTATCCTCCTGCGTAATATTGATGATGAAGCCAAGCAAAACTGCCGTCACACTCGCAAGCACTACCATAATCAGTGTAATCCTCTTGATGTGGTCTGCCTTCCCGGTTATGGAAGCTTTGGGTACCATCACGACAAAACTTCCGCCCGTAGTTTCGCTCTGTTTTGCCATATAAAAATAGTCCTGCCCGTCATACTTTACATACTGTGTGGCATCTTCCCCTGTATAAAAGTCCAGCTCAGAGATTTTGACCGTTTCATTCCATCCCAGTTCTCTTCCGTCCGCAGTTATAAATGCCATATGGCTGCCTTCGCTAAATTCCAGCTGCTCCATCAGATTCAAAACCGCCTCGGCGCGAATATCGACAAGAACCAGACCGCCCTGCTCCTTGGAACCGACACGGCAGCTACAGTACAGGATATAATCCTCCTCGGATAGCCCGCAGCGCTCATCTATAAAAGGATGCCTGCTCCCCCACATAATTCCTGTCTGCTGTACCATCCTTTGATCCTCGGATTCCCGCAGCTTCTGCATAAATCCCTGAACATTGGAATTTGAAGTATTTGCGGTGGTCAATGCAAGGATATCCCCATTTGGAATAATATGTATATTTTTAATAAAGTCATTCGTTGTCTGTTTCACCAGAATATCCTTTGTCACCGACTGCCGCACGCTGCTTTGTCTTTTCGTATCTGAATCATAGCCGCCCTGTATATAGGAAGATACGGTTGTGTTGTTTGCCAGCTCCAATGCATTTGCCACGCAGGGCGCAACCCCTCTTTCCAGACATTCCATCGTCATGTCAAGCGCATTGACCGCAGCATTCTCATAATTTTCAATCATACCTGACGAAGCATTGTAGTACGATATCATGCCCACTGCAATTAATAAGATAATCGGCACTGCAAACCCAGCTATAAGCTGTAGCTTAAGAGAAATTCCAAACGCTTTCCCTGACTTTTGGTGAACTGTTTTCTTTTGATAAACCTTCATGCACCTGCCCTCCCTTGTATTTTGAATCACGCGCTGACATCTGTTTACAACAGCATATAAAAATATGAAAGGACTTTCAGTATGGCTTTTTTTATTTTAGGTGCTGTTTTTTTATCCAAACAAAAAAAGCCGGCCAATTTCTGGTCCGCTTTTTTTGATTTTAAGGAATTGTCAAGAAATAACTTGTTAATTTGACGCCGTATAAATGTTCAGCTGCAAAGAAGATAATCGCAGGCGTAGCGGGCTACGTCAAGATTATCTGATGCCGCAGATGGACATTTAGCCATGTCAGTACCTGACAAGTCAAATTGATGAGTTATTTATTGACAGTTCCTAACTGGTTGGCGCACTGAAAGGCAGCGTCACGATAAAGATTGTGCACTCATTTGCACTCGCCGCGGTGATGGTGCCGCCGTGCAGCTCTACAATCTCCTTTGCGATGGCAAGTCCCAGCCCCGCGCCGCCGGTCGCTGACGAGCGCGACGCATCCGCCCTGTAAAACTGCTCAAAGATATGCGCAATCTTCTCCGGCGCGATGGTTTTTCCATGATTTTTGATCATGATTTTCACCGTGTCTGCCTCTGTCTTTGCATACAGGTCAATCTCTGTCGAGGCATAGCTGTAGCTGGCTGCATTTCGTATCAGATTGTCAAGTGCCCGCGCCAACTTATCCGCATCACCCACGAGCGTGATGTCCGGCTCGATCTCAAGATGCCAGCGAAGCGCCCGCTCCGCCAGAATCGGATGAAATTCACTCGCGAGCTGCTCGAGCATCCGGCTCAGATGAATCTGCTCCTTTTCGAGTACCAGCGCCGTCAGATTAAAGCGCGTAATGTCAAAAAATTCGTTGATAAGCTCCTCGAGCCGCTCCGCCTTCTCGAGTGCAATGTCCGTGTACCGGCAGCGCAGCTCCTGTGAAATCTGCGGCTCATCGCGCAGCAGCGTCAGATATCCGATCACGCTGGTAAGCGGCGTTTTGAGGTCGTGCGCCAGATAGACAATCAGGTCGTTTTTGCGCTGCTCGGCAAGCTGGGCATCACTCTTTCGCTTTTCTAATGTATGCTTGATCGAATTAATTTTGCGCTCGGTCGCGGCAAGCTCCTGCGAGAGAATCACATCGCCCGCGTTCTCTGTGATCAGTGCGTCAATGCCGCGGTTGATCTCTGTAAAATATCTGACAAAGCAATGAATATAGATCATCTGGGCAATCACAAACAAAAACAAAATGCCGCCCCCAAAATACCAGTCCAGATAATTGCGTATCACATGCCGGTATGTCTGCCGTGCGCGCTCGTATGCATCCGTCTCCCCTGCATAGACGATATGGTGCAAAAATCCAACCACAACATTTGCAAACCGTCCGCGAAAGACAAAATTATATAAAAACACCGCACCTGCTACAGAAAAAAACATCGTGAGAACCGTCACCAGAAACAGCTTGGTCTTTAACTGCCTGTAACCGCTGTCCTGCCGCTTTATCCGTTTCATCCCAAACCATTTACTCAATTGTATACCCCACTCCCCAGATGGTCTTGATATATTTGGGCCGCCGCGCAGGCTCTTTCATCTTCTCGCGCAGCCTCGCGATGTGCGTCATGACCGTATTGTTATTGTCGAGATACTGTTCGCCCCAGACCGCCTCAAAGAGCTCCTCTGACGAGACGACCGTGCCGCGCCTGCTGCACAGATACCACAGAATCTCAAACTCGATCGGCGTCAATGCAACTGCTTTGCCGTTTAACAGGCATTTATGTGTCTGTCTCGAGATCTGTAATCCTCTGATATCCAGCTCGTCGTGCGGCGCTGGCGTCTCCCTGCCGACATTGTAGCGGGTGTAGCGCCTAAGCTGTGTCTTGACCCTTGCCGCCACTTCAAGCGGATTGAACGGCTTTGTGATGTAATCGTCGGCACCCAGCGTCAGCCCCATGATTTTATCGCCATCCTCCACCTTTGCCGTCAGCATAATGACCGGATAAAAATACTTTTCCCGTATTTTCTGGCAGATGCGAAAGCCGTCAATGTCCGGCAGCATAATGTCCAGTATTGCCAAATCCAGTTCCGTTTCTTCGATGCAGCGGAGGGCGTCGGTGCCATTGTAATATTTGTAGACGGTATAGCCGTCATTTTTCAAGTAGACCTCAATTAAATCCGCGATCTCTTTCTCGTCATCAACCACTAAAATCTTCTCGCCCACGATACCGCCTCCGAACTGTGTTTTATCCTCTCATGCTTCGTATGGCTTGCAGTGCACAACGCATTCCTTGCCACAGAAAGCGATTCCAAAATAGCTTACGTACTTGTAGCCGTCATTTCTGAGATCCCTGTCATAGTTTTTATCCTCTATCTGCTGGATTGCCTCGTCTGCTTTTTTGTCCATATCATCAATGTCTTTTGCGACTTTGAACTCTACAACGAATGCTTCGCGGCTTCTGCGGATTGGTTTGATGAGCAGGTCGCTGCGTCCTTTTCCGCCTTCTCTGTTAGAAAGCACGATATAGCCTTTGATGCCTGTCAGCAGTCCTGCTGTCATGCCATGGTAATAGTATTCATTTTGATCCATATAGCTTATTGTTTCCTCGAAAATATCGTTGAGTTCTTCTTGCATTGTGATGCAGTCCTTAGACAGGACAGCGTTGTGGAGGGACTGCATGTCTCTGCCCTTTAACCGTTCGCGGAACCATTTCTGTATTTTCTGTCTGAAAATGTATTTTACTTCTTTGTTCGGGATTGCAAGCTCTGCATAAATGATTTCATCATCTATCCATTCCCTTACTTTGCGAAAATACCCTGTGAAAAACATAAAGTTCCAAAGATTGTCGCCCTCGTCGTAGATTTCATTGTAGGTAATGTCCTCGTGGATTTGCACTTCGATGGTTCCGCCTGCCAGCAGTCGTTCTATTTTTGCCTTATCCTCATCGTCGGCTCGGTCAATCAGTGTTTTTACGATACTGTTTGAGGACGTGTTTGCCCAATAAGACATTGGGAGCCAGTTTTTGTTTGGGAGCGCGTCATTCATGTATGTGATGACGCTCCATGGGTTGTAAATGTCGGTTTGTCCGAACGTATAGCCGTTGTACCAGTCCTTAACGGTTTCGTATTGATCGTCCATGTCATAGTAGTGGCACATTTTTTCTACTTCATCTACCTTAAAGCCGAAATATTCGTCAAAATTTTCACTTCTGATGGACACGATGCTAAGGTTATTTAAGCCGGTAAAGATACTCTCCTTTGAAATCCGCAGGCAGCCTGTAATCGCCGCAAATTCGAGGCTGGTGTTGTCCTTTAATCCGCTCTCAAAAAGCGCCTTGATAAAGTGAATCATTTCCTTATAAAACCCACAGGTAAACGAATTTTCCAAGGGGACATCATACTCATCAATAATAACAACTGCTTTTTTTCCATAGTATGTCTCAAGGCACTGCGATAGGAACAGAATGGATTTTGCAAAATCCCGTTCTGCTGCCTTTTCCGTCATAATTTCTTTGTATTTTTCCTTTTTTTCAGATAATTCAGGGCAATCCAGCACAAACGCATGGCGTTCAAATTCATACGCAATTACATCGGCAATCTGCAAATAGGACGTTTTGTAATCCTGTCTTTTTGCGTCCTTGAATGTCAGATAGATTACAGGGTATTGCCCCATGTGGCTTAAAATCGCCTCCCCTGCATTCATGATTTTCAGCCCTTTAAATAGATACGACCAGTCCCGCCTGTTTCCCTGTCTGTCCCTGTCGTCCTCAAAATAATATTTGAGCATACTCATGTTGAGCGTCTTGCCGAATCGGCGCGGGCGCGTAAAAAGCGTGACTTTTGACTTGATTTGTAATAAGTCGCGTATCATGAGGGTTTTGTCTGCGTAGTAATATTCCTTCTTTATCATCTCAGCAAAATCACTGATTCCGATTGGTAATGCTCTGTAATTCATATTGGTTTACTCCTTTTTCGAAACTGTAATACCGACAGTTTACAACCATTATATCTGTATTCAAGAAAACCCGCAACAAAAACATCCATACTGGTCAAATGTCTGTCAGCCGCTCTATCTCATCAATGATCTCCCCGATATACGCGATGGTATCCACAAGGGGCGCGTCGGTGGTGATGTCAATGCCTGCGAGCTTTGCGAGTCCTACGGGGTCAAGTGTGCTGCCGGCAGCGAGCACTTTTTTCCAGTCATCCACTGCGCACTGCCCTTCTTTTTCGATGCGTTTGCACACCTGCGTGGCAACGGTAAGCCCTGCGCTGTAGGTGTAGGAGTAGAGTCCCATATAATAATGCGGCTGGCGCATCCAGGTGTGGGCGGCGTCATCCGAGATCTCCACGTCATCACCCCAAAATGCCTGTAGCGTCTCCTTCATCAGACGGGTCAGCGTCTCAGCGTTGACACTGCCGCCGGCATCTACAATCTTATAAACCTCTCTCTGGTATGCCGCCTCTATCAGATGGGTGACGAAATTATGATAATAGGTATTTCGAATCATGCAGGACAGCACCCAGCGGCGAAAGCGCGGGTCAGGATTTGTCCGCAATAAATAATGCGCCATCAAAAGCTCGTTCATCGTCGAAGGCGCCTCCACAAAATAGGTGGAAACGTCGGTGTCAAAGATGGACTGGCTGCTGTTGCAGGACTTGAAATGCCCGGCGTGCCCCAGCTCATGCGCGAGCGTAAAGACATCCGACATGCGCTCATTCCAAGAGAGTAAAATAAATGAGTTTTTTCCGTATGGACTTGCACAGAACCCGCCTGTCGATTTTCCCTGATTCTGCGCAAAGTCAATCCAGCGGTCACGGTACGCCGCCTGTATCATTGCCACATAATCTTCACCGAGAACCGCGAGTCCCTTTTCGATATATGCTCTTGATTCCTCGATCGTAACCTTGGGGTCATATTCTGGATCGACGGCGATTTTCAGGTCTGCGAAGGTCATGCGGTCAAGCTTGTGTATCTTTTTTAACAGGCGGGCATACCGGCGCATATGCGGCGCGAGCTTTTCAGTGATAAGATCAATCTGGCGGTCATACAGTTCTCTGGTCACTTTCTGTCCGAATAAAAGGCTGTCAAATACAGAATCAAAGCCGCGCAGCGTGGCGATCGTCTTCTCTGTCTGTACCTGTGTGTTGTAAGCGGTTGCGGTCACATTTTCGTATTGGCGTATTTTCGCCGAAAAAGCGTCAAACGCGGCGCGGCGCACTGCGGTATTTACTTCATATGCGTAGTTGTCTTCAAACAGAGAATATCCCAGCGGATACTCCCTGCCCTCCGCCGTAAAAGCGTCAAATTTCATGTCGGCAAGCTTTGCCATATTGTAAATCTGATCGGGCGCCTGAATCGTGCGGGACAGTGCTGCCAGCACACGCTCTGCCTCAGGGTGAAGCAGGTGCGGCTTTGTGCGCAGGATATTTTTCAGATAGTGTCCGTTCTCCGCGGACAGTGTGACCGCCTCCTGAATGACGGCGTCCTCCTGCTCTGCGATCTCATTGTCGATAAAGCTCAGATGGCTTGAAATTTCCGCCGTCATGCTGGCGATTGCCTCATTGCGCTCCTGATTGTGGGTATCATAGTAATCAACAGAGACTGCCAGATCACAATAATATCCAACCAGAAGAAGCAGGCGGCTCATCTCCCGAAATTCATCGAGACAGGCGTTGATGGCCTGCGGAGTGTCCAGCTTTCCTTTGTAGGTTTCCTCGATATGATTACAGAGCGTTTTGACTTTCTCTGCGTCCTGATACATTTCCTCCTCCGTCGCATAGATCAGGGACAAATCCCATGTCAGCACTGGTGGAATGTCCTTTCGTGATTTTAATTCATTTTTCGTTGTTTCGTTCATGCTTGTTCTCCTTCTTTTTTTATTTTTTCTATTACACAGCTATGCGGCTTATTGATATTATTCTTGTCATAATTGATGCCGACAAGCAAAATTTCCCCCGTATAATTGCGAAATGCCTGTGTATACTGTCTGTCTTTGATTTGCTGAATCGCTGTATTGGCAGTCTTGTCATATTTCAGTTCTACGACAAGTGCCGGTTTCCCTGCGTGCGGCAGCGGCAGGAACACAATGTCTGCAAATCCACGCCCCGTTGGCAGCTCCCGTATCAGCATATAGTCTTTTCTCGCACTGTAGTATGCAAGCCCGATCGCACACCCCAGTGAATTTTCATCATTATACGTCAATATGGACGCTACCTCCATATGCGCTCTGTCCAGTCCCTCAGCGACACGGTTTTCGTCACATGCCAGGGTATCTTCAAGAAGTTTTTCAGAAGCCTTTACAACCCGCATAACTTCTGTCCATCCTTTCACACTCATTGCCGTTTCAAATTCCTCGACAATCTCTTTATTTGGGATAAACACTTCCTTTGCCTCAAAATCATACGCCAGATAGCCCAGATGTATCAGAAGCGTCAGCACATCATCCTTCACCTCAAGACTGCGCATATCATTCCGAAAACTGCGTGTATTCACCCTGACGCGCCCACCGCCAAGCATCTGTACAATATCCGCACGAAGTCCATCAAAATCCATATTAATATAGGTTTTCAATGCATCGTAAACCTCTGTTGAAGTCCAGTAATTCGAAAATTTGCGGCAGTTCATCGCCTCCACAACCGATCTTGGATTATAAATGTGCTGAAAATGCGTAAACTGATATCCATCATACCAGCTGCTTGTCTCATCAAAATCCATGTCGAACTGTCTACACAGCGATTTTACCTCCTCCTCTGTAAAACCAGTGTATTCCTCCAAGGTCTTCTGGTCTGTCATCGAATACTCCGTGAACATATTCAGCGCTGAATGTTCCCCATATTTCTTTACCGGCAAAATTCCTGTCATATATGCAAGCGCAACATAGGACTGATCTTTTAGCAAATCTCTCAAAAAATCAAGATACTGCTTTTGCAGCATCTCCGACTCCTGCCGTTCTCGCATCACACAGTCCCACTCATCCACCAGAAAGATAAACTGTCTGCCTGTTTCACTATGAATCTGCTCTAACGTTGCCGCAAGAATTGTTTCCTCCGCTGAAAAGACTTCCCCATACACCCTTCGGATATCCGCAAGAACAACTCGCTCCAAATATTCTGTCACACACTGGTTCTTTGCCCTGATCAAAAACTGCTGCATATTCAGATAAATCACATCATATTGATTCAGATGCTCCTGATAACTTTCGTACTGCTCAATCCTGCGCCCTCTGAACAAATCCGCCGAATCGCATCCGCAGCTATAGTAAGCTGCAAGCATTTTCAACGCCATGGATTTTCCAAAACGCCGCGGTCTGCTGACGCAGATAAACTGTTGCTCTGTATTGATCAGCTCATTGGTGTACGCGATCAACCCAGTCTTATCTACATAGATTTTAGAACGAACCGCCTTCCAAAAACCATCATTTCCCGGATTTAAATAAACGCCCATAGCACCTGCCTCCTTTTTGTGAGAATCAAGATTTCCTCTGCAAGGGACTGAAATAAAAGAGTGTGACAAACCATTGCTTAAAGTCTATCACACTCCTTTATATTTCTCAATATCGCAAACTATTTTATCACAAACAATTCATGCAGCGCCCGCGTGGCTGCTACATACAGGAGCTTTGCGAGCTTGGGATTCTCCTTATAGCCCTTCATATCCGGCTTCCACAGAAGCACACAGTCAAACTCAAGTCCCTTGGTCTCTGGCACCGTGAGCACCATCACGCCTTTGCTGAATCCGCTCTTGTCCGAATCTGTCAGCGGTATCTGATGGCTGAGACGCTGGATAACACTCTCTTTTTCCTCATCGGAAAAACAGATCACCGCCATCGTCTCATACCCCTTCTGCTGCATTTTCGCCAAAATCTCTGCCGACAAGCCTGCTGCCTCCTCCTTGGAGATACTTTCGATCAGATGCACAGGTTCGCCGTGCCGGATGACAGGCTCTATCTTATACTGCCCCCTTGAGGCGCTGGTCAGAATTTTTCCCGCAAACTCCGAGATTTCGATCGTATTCCGATAGCTCTTCGCAAGCACCCGGAACTGGTCTGTGCTGCTGTCAAAGATCTTCTGGCGCATGTCATTCCACTCATTCATGCCGCACTCGTAATTGACATTCTGCGACACATCCCCCATGATTGTAAAATAGCATGCCGGCAGCACTGTACGCAGCGCATAGTAGACGATGGCGCCAAAATCCTGTGCCTCATCAATGAAAATCTGCCCAAACTCTTCATCTGGCTTTCTTTGCAGTGCCCTGTAATAAATCAGAAGCATCGCGGCAATGTCATACACGTCAAATCTGCCGTGTGCAATCTGCTCTAAGACAGGCGCCATATTGATATAATAGGATTTGCCATAAACCTCCAAAAATTGGAGATACAGATTCACCACACTTCCCTTATAACAATAGTTTGTAAAATAATTTTTATACTGCGCGCACTTTTTCTTAAAAATCCCGATCTCCTCGCGCCCCTGACATTGCAGCTTGATGCGGGCGCGAAGCCGTTCATCGAGCGTCACCAGCAGGCGGTTTATTGAATAGTCTGGATTGCCCTTGATAAAATCATCATTGCTTTGCTGTGACAGCAGCATACCAAGCTCCTCATCATACACCACACAATTTCCAAGGATATGTTCTCTCAGCCGCTGCATATGCTGCTCTAACTCCGATGCAAACAGCATCTTGCTCTTCCAAGCATTGCTTGGCGATGGAGGGATTACCTGATACTTTTTCTTCCATTCTTTCTGTAATAAGTGCGTCAGCAGCTCATCCATGCGCATATGCTTCACATCATACACATCGAGCTCTGGAAGCCCGCCCGTAATGTAGTCAATCAGGATATCACTCCCGCCCACGATACAAAATTCATTCGAGGTAAAGCGCTCTTTGTAATTGTACATAATATAGGAAATCCGATGCATTGCCACGGTCGTCTTGCCGCTTCCCGCGACCCCCTGCACAATGATGTTGTGAAACGGGCTCTCCCGTATGATCTCATTCTGTTCTTTTTGAATCGTAGCGATAATATCTCCCAGCACGGCATCCCGGTTTTTGCTCAGATACTTCACCAAGAGCTCATCATTTGCCGCCACATCACTGTCATAAAAGCCCTGAATACGCCCCTCTTCAATGTCATAGGTCCGCTTCAGACTCAAGTCGATCTGATACTCGCGCCCCTTGCCGTCACTGTGGCTGTCAGGTATGCTATAGGTCCCCTCTCCCAATTCATTCTCATAGTACACCTTGGAGATCGGCGCGCGCCAGTCCACAATCTCCACATCCGTCTTGCCCCGCAGGACACCATGCTTTCCTATATAGATGGACTCAAACAACCGCTCGTCCAAATTGCGGTAATCTATCCTGCCAAAAAAAGGCTTCTCATACGCTGCCTGATTCTTTTGGAGCTGATTCAGACTGTGTTCCTCGAGGCTGCGTGAGGTCATCATCTGGTCATACAGCTCCACATTGCCGCTCTGCACCTCATCGAACAACGCCTTTGTCTCCTTGCGCCGCTCCTCATACTGCCGCTCATACGCTGCCATATTCGCCGCGATCACCGCCCTGCATTCCTTGAAATGCGCCTCCTCCTTCTGCCATTCTTTTTGCTGTGTCATTTTGTTCTCCGACATATCGTACCCTTCCCTTTCCAAGAACTTCTGTTCTTTCCCTTTGCCGGGTTTGCACACGTACTTCCCTTGGCGGGGTTGCGTGTTCTGATTTGTTACAAGATTTATTATATATTTAAATAAAAAAAATACTAGACTTATATTTTTGATTATGTTATAGTGTTGTATAGAGTAGTAATAAAAAAGCACTTTAGCGAACTAAAGTGTTTTTTTATTACCCTCTTAGATGCAAAACGCCGCATACAAAGGCACTGCATCTATATTTCCTTCCGTGCCAAAGTTTTTCTCTGACAACCTGATTATCTTCTCTGGCATGTACATGTTTGAAAAATGTTTCAGACTTTTCGACCTGACATTTTCACCGGATTTCACCTCAATCGGCACGACGCATCCTTTTTTCTGTATCACAAAATCCACCTCCGCAGGCGGCGAATCACTCGTCCAGTAGTAAAGCTCATATCCGCCTGACACAAGTGTCTGTGCCACATAATTTTCTGTAAGGCTGCCTCTGTACAGCTCTGACAGCTCATGCCTGATAATTCCTTCCGGCGTTATTCCGCTAAAGGCAGACAGCAGACCTACATCTGACAAATACAATTTAAACGCAGAAACATCCCTGAATGCAATTAATGGTACATTCCCACGGCTGACCCTGTCGCACCGCAGCACTACGCCCGAAAAGACAAGCCATGCTATTGAATCGCCAAAAATCCCCGCTGTTGCTCCCTTTCGAATCAGTTTATACTGAAATTTCTTATTCTCTTTCGCAAGCTGCGCCGGCATTGAACCATATGCATTTTTGATGCGCGTGCTCTCGCTGTCCGTAGTATATTTTGCCATATCAGCAGTGTAAGAATTCAAGATGAGTCCCTGCACCTCGGGTACATTTACCAGCGATTCTCTGTTCAAATATTCGTTAATCACAGCAGGCATACCGCCAATATACAAATACCTGTAATACCATTCCAAAATCTCCTGATGGATATCAGCAGGCATCGCCGCCATACCAGCAAAATGTTCCAGTATGAGATCTATAAAATATGCCTTCCCCACTGCCCGTAGAAACTCGTCAAATCTCAAAGGATAAAGTGTCTTCATGATAACCTTGCCTACAGGAAATGAATATTTTTCCCTGTTTATGGCAACACCCAGAAGACTGCCTGCCGCTGCAATATGGTACTCCGGCGCTTCCTCACAAAAATATTTCAGCGAAGTCAGCGCCCTCTCACACGCCTGAATTTCATCAAAAATAATCAATGTCCTTCCCGGTACAATCTTCTGACCAAAATACTCCTCCAACAGTCTGATAATCCTGTCCGGTGACAGTTCTCCCTGAAAATATTCTGCAACTACATTCATCCTTTCAAAATTCACATAAATCATGTTTCCAAAAAAACGGTCGCCGAGCTCCTGCAAAATATACGTTTTTCCGACCTGACGCACCCCATACAAAACGAGCGGCATCCTGTTGGCTGTCATATCCTTCCACTGTATCAAATCCTGCATGATATTTCTTTCCATAACCTTTGCAACTCCCTTTTTCACGGTTCAACTTATTTGTTTGATATTATTATAGCATAAGAA
>VSNR01000111.1 GCA_009774345.1 Lachnospiraceae bacterium
ATGTAAAATTAAGTATATATACACTTTTTTGCCAGCGTGTCTGTACACTGGCAGGTAACTGTTCGTTCAGGAGCTGTTAACACTGTTTCAATGGAGGATTTTAAGTATGAGGTATATTGGTTCGGGGCTAGAAAGAAAATATTATCCGCCTACAGATGAAGTTGCGGGCTTTTCAGTACGGCCCGGAAAGTTTTTGGAGAACGGGGCAATCAGGGTAGACGAGGGTGTGAATTTTACGATTCACTCAAACGGGGCGAAGTCTTGCAGCCTGTGTCTGTTTCATGTAGGCGAGCATGAGCCTTATGCTACGATACCATTCCCGGAGTCCTGTCGTATGGGTGACACCTATTCTATGGTCGTCTATGGTTTGAAACCAAGGGAATTTGAGTATGCATACCAGTTTGACGGGGAGTATAACCCCAGCAAAGGGCTGCTGTTTGACAAGACGAAGTATATTCTCGATCCCTACGCCCGCTCTGTTGCAGGGCAGGAGATCTGGGGGAAGGAGAAGCCGGGCAAAGAGCGCATATACAAGGCGCGTGTAGTGGACGGCGGATATGACTGGGGCAATTTCAAGAATACCAGCCTAGAGCCCAAAGATCTGATCATCTACGAAATGCATGTGCGGGGCTTCACGCAGGATGTGTCTTCGGGGATTGAGCACAGAGGGACCTATGAGGGCATTCGGGAAAAGATTCCTTATCTGCTGGAACTTGGCATCAATGCAGTGGAGCTCATGCCGGTTTTCGAGTTTGACGAGACAGAGGATGTGCGCATTGTCGATGGAGAGAAACTTCTGAATTACTGGGGATACAGTCCTGTGTGCTTTTTTTCACCGAATGTTGCCTACGCGTCGGACACGCGGGCAGGCAAGGCGGGGAACGAGTTCAGAAGCCTGATTCATGAGCTGAATGCAAATGGAATCGAAGTGATTCTGGATGTGGTATTCAACCATACCGCAGAGGGAAATGAGATGGGGCCCTGTTTCTCGTTCAAGGGCATTGACAACAACATTTATTACATGCTGACACCTGACGGAAAATACTATAATTTCAGCGGCTGCGGCAATGTGATGAACTGCAATCATCCGATTGTGCAGCAGTTTATCTTAGAGTGCCTGCGCTATTGGGTCGTGTCGTACCGGGTGGATGGTTTCCGTTTTGATCTGGCTTCCATCATGGGACGCAATGAGGACGGTTCTCCGATGAGCAAGCCGCCCTTGCTGCAAAGCCTTGCATTTGACCCTGTGCTTGGCAATGTGAAGCTGATTGCAGAGGCGTGGGACGCCGGCGGACTTTATCAGGTGGGAAGCTTCCCTTCATGGAACCGCTGGGCAGAGTGGAACGGGAGATACCGTGATGATATGCGCTGTTTCCTCAAAGGAGACTATGGGATGGCACAGGCGGCGATCAACCGTATCACAGGTTCCTTTGACCTGTATGGTAAGGAGAACCGCGGTGAGAATGCGACGGTCAATTTCCTGAACTGTCATGACGGCTTCACGCTGTATGATATGTATGCTTATAATCAAAAGCACAATGAGAAAAACGGCTGGAACAACACAGACGGCGCAAATGACAACAACAGCTGGAACTGCGGTGTGGAGGGAGATTCTGATGACCCGGAGGTACTGGCGCTTAGAAACCGCCTGCGCAAGAATGCATTTGCAATCCTGATGTGCAGCAGAGGCGCGGCGATGTTTCTCGCAGGAGACGAGTTCTGCAATACACAGTTTGGCAACAACAATGCCTACTGTCAGGACAATCTGATCTCATGGCTTGACTGGAACCGCAAGGAAGAATATCATGAGATGTTTGAATTTTGCAAATTTATGATTCATCTGCGCAAGCAGCACCCGATTCTCAGAGGACGTTCAGGACCGAGTGGATGCGGATTCCCGGAGGTTTCCATACACAACAAGACGGCGTGGAACAGCAACTGCGGCCCGGATACACGCACGATCGGCATTATGTTTGCCGGGCGTACAGCGGGAAACCGGGAGGATGATATTATCTATATCGGCGTCAATGCGTTCTGGGAAAAAGAAGAGGTGCAGCTGCCGAAACTCCCTCTAGGAAGAAAGTGGCGCATTATTATGAATACGGAATTTGAGCACACACCCGAGACGGATTACCACAGACTGACAAACTGGGTGACGAGGGATTCGATTCTGATGTATCCGCGGTCTGTAGTGATTGCGATAGTAGATAAATACTAAGAAATTTCTGCTGCACCTGCAACAGGTGCAGCAGACTGGCAAAAAAGGTTTTATATTTTATAAAACTATGCTACAATAGGATAAGAACGCTGGAAAGGTGGAAATATAGTAATGGCGAGAGTATTAATTGTAGACGATGCAATGTTTATGAGAATGACAATCAAGAAAATGCTTGAGGCAAATGGCCATTCGGTTGCCGGAGAGGCAGGAAACGGCGTGGAGGCTGTGAAGAAATATATGGAAATCAAGCCGGACGTTGTCTTGCTTGACATTACGATGCCGGAGATGAACGGAGTGGATGCCCTCAAGCGCATCAAAGAAGCAGATGCAAAGGCGAGAGTGATCATCTGCTCGGCAATGGGGCAGCAGGCGATGGTTGCACAGGCAATCCAGAGCGGTGCCAAGGACTTTGTCGTCAAGCCGTTTGAGGAGAGCAGGCTGGTTGCGGCAGTCAACAGGGTCATGACATCGTAATATTTATAAAAAATACATAAAAATGAAAATAATGGTAGACAAACCGTTATTTTTGTTATATTATAAAGAAAACGTTTTCCAGAAAACGTTTTCTGGAAGCTTTCAGGTAGTTTTGTCAATGGTAAAGAAGGTGGGGGTGCTTCTTGGTTTCAATAAGGGATGTGGCAAAGGAAGCAGGAGTAGCGATCTCGACAGTTTCAAAGGTGTTGAACCACTACCCCAATGTGAGTAACGAGACGAAAGAAAAGGTCAATGCGGCAATCACAGCGCTGGGGTTTGTGCCCAACACCATAGCCGCGGCGTTATCTTCCAAAAAGACAGGCAGGGCGGCGCTGGTGCTCGATGTCAACAGACATGCGCAGACCGTCGATGAGATCCCGATGCAGTATATTATCGGAGCCATCAACAAGGCAAAGGAGAAAGGGATCGATATTATTACCGTATTCTTTACCATGATCGCTGAGATGACTGTCGATGAGATGATCCGGTATTTCCAGTCACAGAGTATTGAAGGACTGATTATCGGCGGTTTATCCAAAGAGGACATCTCACTGAGGAAACTGGTTGAAAGCGGAAAGTTTAAGAGTGTTTTGATTGATGCGCCCGGTGTGGATGAGAACACATCGAGTATCCATATTGATAATGAAAAGGCACAGTATGAGGTTGCGAAGAAGTTTTTAAGCGGAACCTCTCACAAAAAAATATTATATATTTCAGGAAAGAAAAATGGTTATGTGTCGGAGGAACGTCTCGCAGGCATGAACAGACTGGCGGATGAGCTGGGATTACAGGTGCTCGTCAGGACAGGAAATTTCAGTGAGCTTGAGGCGAGAAAACTGACGATGCAGTACGCGGCGGGCAAGGAGGCAATCATCTGTGCATCGGACTTGATGGCGATCGGCGCAATGAAAGCGCTGATTGACATGGATATCTACAGACCTGTATGCGGGTTTGACGGAGTGAGTCTGATGGGGTATGCGGGCAAGCAGATGCATACCGTGAGACAGGATTTTCAGAACATTGCCGCAAGTGCTGTTGAGGAGCTTTCCCGGCTGATGGAAGGCGGATGCGGTCAGGACCTTGTGATGCCGCACAAATTAATCCGTATCAAGTATCTCGACGTTCTCTCATAATTTTTAGTCTTAGGAACTTATTATTTTGCACATAAAAAGGAACTAATAAAATATCAACAAGAAAAGGAGTAGCGTATGAACGTAAAAGCAAATTTGGAAGCAGTAGCACAGAAAATGTACAGCAAGGCAGTCAAGGAGCTTGATGACAGCCAGCTTTACTTCGCAATCCTCAATATGACAAAGGATATGATGAAGGACAAGGGCGTAATCAAGGGAAGCAAGAAGATTTACTACATCTCAGCAGAGTTTTTGATTGGTAAACTGCTGTCAAACAATCTGATTAACCTTGGCATTTATGAGGAACTGGATGCGGCACTCAAAGAAGAGGGAAAAGAACTTAGCCGCATCGAGGAGGTTGAGCCAGAACCGTCTCTTGGAAACGGTGGACTTGGCAGACTTGCAGCCTGCTTTCTGGATTCTATCGCAAGCCTTGGGCTTCCGGGAGACGGCATCGGCTTGAATTATCACTTTGGATTGTTTAAGCAGGTATTTCAGGACAGACAGCAGACAGCACAGAAGAACGACTGGATAGAAGCACAGTCATGGCTCACCAAGACAGACATCTCTTTCCCTGTATATTTTGGAAAGAAAAAGGTTCTGTCCAGACTGTATGATATTGATGTTATCGGATATGAGCAGGGCATGAACAAACTGCATTTATTTGATATCGAGACGATTGATGAGAGTATTGTCAAGGATGGCATTGATTTTGACAAATCGGATATCGACAAGAACCTGACCCTGTTTTTGTATCCAGATGATTCGGATGAGGCAGGACAGCAGCTTCGTATCTACCAGCAGTACTTTATGGTATGCAACGGCGCACAGCTGATTTTAAAGGAAATGAAGAACAACGGCTATGACCTTCACAAGATGTATGACCATGCAGTGATTCAGATCAACGATACCCATCCGACGATGGTGATTCCTGAGCTGATCCGCATTCTCACAGAGGATGAAGGCTTTGATATGGATGAGGCAATTGATGTGGTGAGCAGAACCTGTGCATACACGAATCACACCATCCTTGCAGAGGCGCTTGAGAAGTGGCCGGTGAAGTATTTACAGAAGGTGGTTCCACAGTTAATGCCGATTATCTGGGAGCTGGACAAGAGAGCGTCCATTAAATATAAAGATCCCAAGGTACAGATCATTGACGACAACATGCGTGTGCATATGGCACATATTGATATTCATTATGGCTTCTCCGTAAATGGTGTTGCGGCAATCCATACAGAGATTTTGAAGGATTCCGAGCTGAACCATTTCTACAAGATCTATCCTGAGAAGTTTAACAATAAGACAAACGGCATCACATTTAGAAGATGGCTGCTCTCATGTAACAGAGAGCTTGCAGCGTGCATTACAGACACGATCGGCTCAGGTTACAAGAAGAATGCGGCAGAGCTTGAGAAGCTGATGGAGCACTTGGACGATGAGGCGCTTTTGACAGCAATCAAGGCGATTAAGCGGACGAAGAAAGAGGAGCTTGTGGCTTATCTCAAGGAGAATGAGAATCAGGAGATCAATCCAGATTCCATCTTTGATATTCAGGTGAAGAGACTTCATGAGTACAAGCGCCAGCAGATGAATGCCCTCTATATCATTCACAAGTATCTGGAGATGAAGGGCGGCAAGAAACCGTCTACGCCGATCACCTTTATCTTTGGCGCAAAGGCAGCACCTGCGTATGTCATCGCACAGGATATCATTCATCTGCTGCTGTGCTTGGAGGAGATTGTCAACAAAGATCCTGATGTGAAGGATTACATGAAGGTTGTCATGGTAGAGAACTACAATGTAAGCTATGCGGAGAAGCTCATCCCGGCATGTGATATCTCTGAGCAGATCTCTCTGGCTTCCAAGGAGGCAAGCGGCACAGGCAACATGAAGTTTATGTTAAACGGTGCAGTGACACTTGGCACGAGTGACGGAGCGAATGTGGAGATTCACGAATTGGTAGGCGATGACAATATCTATATCTTTGGCGAGAAGTCTGAGCAGGTTATCGAGCACTATGCGAAGGCAGATTATGTCTCTAAGAGCTTCTATGAGAAGAGCAGTGTGATCAAAGAGGCGGTGGACTTCATCACAAGCGAGGAAGTTGTAAAGGTTGGCAACAAAGAGCGTCTCACCAGACTCAAAAATGAGCTGATTAACAAAGACTGGTTCATGACCCTCTTAGACCTTGAGGATTATATCGCAACAAAGGATAGAATGTTCGAGGATTACAAGGATGAGGCGAAGTGGAAGCGCATGATGCTTGTCAACATTGCGAAGGCAGGATTCTTCTCATCAGACAGAACCATCGAGGAGTACAACAGAGATATCTGGAAATTAAGATAAAAAAACAGGAGAAGGCTGAACAGGATGAAGGTGTTCAGCCTTCTCTTTATTTTTTTCTCAGCTAAAATCAACTCAAAAATTCATACTGCGACATAAACAGCTTGTAGTATTCCCCCTTCTGGGCGAGCAGCTCCTCGTGCGTTCCAGCTTCAAGAATGCTTCCCTTATCGACATACAGGATGCGGGATGCATTTTTGATGGTGGAGAGGCGGTGTGCGATGATGAAGGAGGTACGGCCTTCCAGCAGCTTGTTTAATCCTCTCTGCAACAAGATTTCGGTCTCGGTGTCGATGCTGGAGGTCGCCTCGTCGAGTATCAGGATTGCCGGATTTTCGAGCAGTGCGCGCGCAAAGCTGATGAGCTGCCGCTGTCCTGCGGAGAGACGGCTTCCGCGCTCGTTGACCTGTGTCTGGTATCCGTTGTCCATCTCCATAATAAAGTCGTGCGCGCATACCGTTTTGGCGGCGGCGATGACCTCCTCGTCCGTTGCAGTCAGGTTGCCGTAACGGATATTGTCCATAATGGTGCCGGAGAAGATAAAGCTGTCCTGCATCATGATGCCCATCTGGCTGCGGAGAGATTTGAGGGTCACATGGGAAATGTCCGTGCCGTCAATCAGGATGCTGCCGGAGTCCACATTGTAGAAGCGGCTGATCAGGTTGACAATGGTGGACTTGCCAGCGCCTGTGGGGCCTACGATGGCGTAAGTGTCACCGGGATTGGCTGTGAAGCTCACTTTATTGAGAATCTGCACACCATCCTCATAGCTAAAGCAGACCTCCTTGAATGCGACTTTGCCGTCGATGGGAGGCATTGTCACAGCGTCCGCAGCATCTTTTACATTGACAGGCTCATCGATCGTCTCAAAAATGCGCTCCAGGTAAGCGATCGCCGTGAGCAGCGAATTGTAAAAGGAGGCAAGGGTGTTGATCGGTTCCCAGAATCTTGAGATGTAGGAAGTAAAAGCGATCAGGATACCGACCGTCACACCATAAATGTCACCGGAAATCCAACAGATGCCAACAACGTAGATCAGGGCAGTGGTGACCGTGGAGATCGAGTCAATACAGGGCCACATGATGAAGTTGTACTTGACAGCGCGCATCCACGCACTGCGGTAGCTGTCGCTGAGGTGGTTAAAAATAGAAGCATTTTCGCGCTCGCGCACAAAGGACTGCGTGACCCGGATACCGTTGATGCTCTCCGCGATGTAGGCAGTGAGGTTCGACTGCTTGTTGCTCTGAATCTGCCATGCGCGCCGCTGGCGTTTCTTGACAAAGATAATGACGCCGATGAGCACAGGGAGTCCGCACAGACAGATCAGGGTGAGCCGCACATGGAGCAGAAACATAAAGATCATAATAAAAATCAGGTTGCACATGTCTGTGATGGTGTTGATAATGCCGTTGGAGAGCAGGTCGCTCAGACTGTTTACATAGTTGACCACGCGCACCTGTATCTTGCCGTGAGGACGGTCGTCATAGTAGGAGAACGGCAGCTCCTGCAAATGACAGAAGATATCAGAGCGGAGCTGGTGCACGATGGTCTGGCCGATGCGGCTGGTGATGCGTATCTTGAGACGGATACACACACAGGTGTAGAGTACGATCACAAGGGACAGCAGCGTGAGAACGACGATCGCCCGGATATTTTTCTCAGGAATATAAGTATCCATGATCTCGCTGATAAACAGGGGAAAGAGCATGGTGAGCGCGGAGGCGGACAGCATCAGAAACAGCGCGAGCGCAAGCTGGCTGCGGTAGGGCTTGACATATTGAAAGACGCGCTTTAGCTGGTTTAAGTCAAACTTATCCTCCATCACTTCATCAATATCATATTTATTTCGTGCCATGTTTGCTGCCTCCTTTGTGTGTAGTCTGGTTCATCTCGCCGATGTATCGTTCGTAGTCGCCGTACTGGTGCCGGAATACAGTGGCGTAATAACCGTTTTGATGAAGAAGGGTATCATGTGTTCCCTGCTCCACGATCTTGCCGTCATTGAGTACCAGTATCAGATCTGCATCCTTGATGGAGGAGATACGGTAGGCGACGATAAAGATGGTGCAGGCGTGCTCAATTTTGTTGAGCTGCTGTTGGATATAGCTCTCTGTCTCCATATCGACAGCGGACGTGGTGTCGTCGAGAATCAGGATGGAAGGCTGTTTTAACAGTGCTCTTGCCAGCGAGATGCGCTGTTTTTGGCCGCCGGAGAGCCCGACACCGCGCTCACCGACAATCGTGTCATATCCGTCAGGCATCTCGCGGATAAAGCCGTCCGCATCTGCCATAATCGCTGCCCTCTGCACTTCCTCAAAAGGACAGTCGGGTTTGCTGTAGGCGATATTGCCCTCGACCGTGTCAGAAAAGAGAAAGACATCCTGCATCGCCATACCGATATTCTGGCGCAGGTTGTAGAGGTCGAGGTTTTTCACATTTTGACCATCCACTAATACCTCGCCGTCGGTGACATCGTAGAAGCGGCAGAGCAGATTCATGATCGTGGACTTGCCAGAGCCTGTGGAGCCAAGGATGCCGACCGTCTGGCCGCTCTTGGCCCGAAAGCTGACATTGTGGATAATGTCCTCATCATCAGCGCTGTAGGAGACATTTCGAAACTCGACATCGCCTTGCAGCTTTTGGCAGGGGATTGCCTTTTTGGGGTGCTTGACCGCAGGCTCCTCGCTGTAGGTGGCATAGATTTTTTCGACGGAGGTGGTAAAGCGCTGGATGTCATTGATGCGCCATCCGATCTGGCGCAGCGGGTTCATGAGCATCCACAGGTAGCCGTTGATCGTCACATAATTGCCAAGCGTCATGCTGTCTTGGATGACCATGATGCTGCCCACGAGCATCAGGATCACCGTGAGCATATTGGAGAGAAATTCAAACTGCGGTACGTACTTTGTCCAGATTTCGGCGGCGGCAAGTTCCGCGTCCCTGTAGCCGTCATTTTCCTTATTAAATTTTCCGATTTCGTAGTCCTCCTTGGAAAATGCTTTGACGACACGGTTTCCGCTGACATTCTCCTGCACGAAGGTATTGAGGGAGGAGAACTGTTCCCGGATTTTCTGGAAGCAGGGGCGCCCGTTTTTGGTCTGGCTCAGAGTCACGAGCAGCGCAAAGGGCAGCACCACACACATACAGAGCGCAAGCTTCCAGCTGACGGTAAAGATCATGACCAGCGCGAAGAAAAATAAGAACACATTTTCATACACCTGATAGATCACAAAGGCGATAAAGTGGCGGATCGCATCCATGTCTCCTGTCTGACGGCTGAGGAGATCGCCAGTCCGCTTCTTATTATAGAAGCTAAAGTCCTCCTGTAAGAGCTTGCGGTAGACCGTATCCCGCATCGAGTATAGCACATCCTGAGAGCAGGTTTCAAAGATGACCTGCGACCAGTAGCGCAGCACGCCTCTTAGTATCGTAATGAGAATCAGCAGCGCGATCAGCCCCGGCAGCAGAGGATAGTCCCCTGCGGTGATGACATCGTCCACAATCGAGCCGGAAACAATCGGCTTGACAATGGCGAGTACGGAGATGACCGTCACCAGCACCAGTCCCAGCGCCATACTTTTGTTGTGTTTTTTGAGGAAAGAGTAGAACCATTTCATAGCAGTCATTGTGAAGCACCTCGCTTTTCATTGGTAGAGTGATTTTGAGCTATTCAGTACAGTATAATCTAAAATGATAGAAAATGTAGTATAAATGAATACAATAATTGTCAAATTCTCTTTATCGTGAGTTCTCGTGAGAAATGATTTTTCTGAACAGTTCCCTATGAAAAAATAATAAAGATGAAAAGTGTATAAAGATAAAAAATTTGGAAACAATGAATTATATAGATTTCACAAAGCAAAAAAAGAGGGTCTCTTCAAAACGACGAAAAGTGCCAAAAAAAGGCAAAAGGCTTTACTTTGAACATATAGTATACTATAATACGTGAAACGGAAGCTACAGAAGACAGAGCTTCCGGTAATGCGCTCAGCGAATATGAAAAATATGTGTAGAAAGGACGTTGATATTATGAGAGAACGCAAAATCAAAATGACACCTGCGGAAGTTCAGAATTTCGTAAACGAGGCATCAAAGTGCGACTTTGATATCGATATTTCCTACAATCACTATACAGTGGATGCCAAATCTATTCTTGGCGTGATGGGGCTGGATTTCCGTTCTATCCTGACATTGCAGTATGCAGGCTACAATGACGAATTTGAGAGCTACGTGAGCAGATTTGCCGTAGCATAACAAGCGTAAAAAGTACATTGGGATAATTCAATTGACTCTCTCTGGATGATGGGGTAAACTGTCATTTGGGGAGAGTATTTTTGAATAAAAACTAAAGGGGATTTGAATGGAATTACGTGTATCAGTCCGTCAGCTTGTAGAATTTATTCTGCGTGAGGGCAGTATTGACAATAGAAAATCGAGCGGTTCGGACACTGCGATGCAGGAGGGAAGCCGCATACACAAGATGCTTCAGCGCCGCATGGGCAGTGAATATCACGCTGAAATCGGGCTAAACTATACATGGGCATCCGAAGAGTACGACATTATAATAGAAGGAAGAGCAGACGGAATCATTGATCACAACTGGGGGATGCACACGCCGGAGGAAACCGGCAAGGAGGAAAACAAGGTTGTCATAGATGAGATCAAGGGCACATACCGGGATTTAAAACGCATCACCGCGCCAGTGGGGGTTCATCTTGCACAGGCAAAATGCTATGCGTTTATGTACGCGTCGGAGCATCATCTTGACCAGATTGGCGTGCGGATGACCTACTGCCAGATGGAGACTGAGGAGCTGAAATACTTCCATGAGGACTATACCTTTCAGGAGTTAAAAGGATGGTTTGAGGACTTGATGCTGGAATATAAAAAGTGGGCAGATTTTCAGTTTACATGGAACACTGTGCGCACGGCGTCGATCAGGCAGCTTGCATTTCCCTTTCCGTACCGCGAGGGACAAAAGGAGCTTGTCACGTATGTATATCAGACGATCTATCATAAAAGGAAACTGTTTTTGGAGGCGCCAACGGGTGTCGGCAAGACGATATCGACCGTCTTTCCCGCGGTGAAATCAATGGGAGAGGGCTTAATCGAGAAGATTTTTTATCTCACGGCAAAAACCATCACCCGCACCGTGGCGCAGGAATGCTTTGGGCTATTGCAGCAAAACGGGCTGCAAATGAAGACGATCGTTCTGACGGCAAAGGACAAGATCTGCTTTATGAAACAGGAGGAGACAGCAAAGGAGGAGGCAGAGTGCAACCCGGAGGCGTGCCCCTATGCAGATGGGCACTATGACCGCATCAATGATGCCATGTATGACTTGCTGACACACGAAGCGCATTTTACAAGGGAAAAGGTGCAGGCGTATGCGGCGAAGCATCAGGTGTGTCCGTTTGAGTTGAGCCTTGACATGAGCCTTTTTGCGGATGCGGTAATCTGCGATTACAATTATGTGTTTGACCCGCGGGTATACCTCAAGCGTTTTTTTGCAGACGGGCTTGGAAAACGGGATTATGTATTTCTGATTGATGAGACGCATAACCTGCTTGACCGCGGCAGGGAGATGTACAGCGCAGCGCTGCTCAAAGATTCTTTCTTGGGCACGAAGCGTCTGGTCAAAGAGCTGTCGCCAAGGATTGCAAAACTGCTTGACAAGTGCAACAAGGAACTGCTTGTGATGAAGCGTCAGTGCGAAAGCTATCGCAGGGAGGAGGAGATCGACGGCTTTGTGAGGATGCTGAACCATCTGTACGCAGCGATTGACGACTTTCTGGATGAGCATGATACATTTCCAAACAAAAAGGAGCTGTTGGACTTTTATTTCGAGGCAGCGCATTTTCTCAACATCTATGAAATCATGGATGAAAACTATGTGGTGTACAGCCAGCTTCTGGACAACGGGGACTTTATGCTCAAGCTGTTCTGTGTCAATCCGGCGCGGAATCTGCGGCAGTGTATGCACAAGGGGCGCAGTACGATCTTGTTCTCTGCAACGCTGCTGCCGATACAGTATTACAAGAAGCTTCTCGGCGGAGAGCCGACAGACTATGAAGTCTATGCCAAATCAACGTTTGATGAGAAGAAAAAAGCGCTCTTTATCGCAAACGATGTCACAAGCAAGTACGCCAGACGCAGCGAGAGGGAGTTTCTGCGCATTGCAGAATATATCTATGAGGTGGTTCGTCAGCGCCATGGCAATTATATGGTGTTTCTGCCATCCCATCTTTTCCTTGAACAGGTATACCGCTGTTTTATGGAGGGATATTATCAGGCGGATTTTATGGAGTGCATCGTTCAGGAGGACTATATGAGTGAGGCGAAGCGGGAGGAGTTTTTGCTTCGTTTTCATCAAGAAGCAGCGGATGCATCGGTTCTGATCGGATTCTGTGTCATGGGTGGTATCTTCTCGGAGGGGATTGACTTAAAGCGTGACAGCCTGATTGGCGCAGTCATTGTCGGAACGGGCATTCCGCAGGTGGGCTGTGAGCGCGAGCTCTTAAAACAGCATTTTGACGCGCAGGGAGAGAACGGCTTTGACTATGCCTACCGCTATCCGGGGATGAACAAGGTGCTTCAGTCGGCAGGGCGTGTGATCCGCACTGCGGAGGATATCGGGGTGGTGGCGCTTCTGGATGAGCGGTTCCTAGAGCCGCAGTACAGGCGGATGTTTCCGCGGGAGTGGAGCCAGTATGAGGTGGTGAGCGTGTCGGGAATTGCCGGGCGCGTTGAGCGCTTCTGGAATGAGTGGCTTTGAAGAATGACAGGAAGAGCATTGAATTGTAAAATGGGGTATGCTATACTAGAGCGTGTTTGAAACATCATTCCTACCATCTGTACGTCCCACTTTGCGTGATATTTGCGCCAAATTCAGGTTATATAGCCCGCTATGCGCCCTTCATTTGGCACAAATCTTACACAAATTGTGACGCACATCTGGCAGAAAGCATTTTTCAAACATGCTCTAGACCGTGTTTGAAACATATTTTTGGATAAAATGGAGGTACAGTATGAAGATTGCAGTGGCAGGCATCGGATATGTCGGGCTTTCCAATGCCATATTATTAGCGCAGCACAACCAAGTGACAGCGGTGGATGTCTTTCAGGAAAAGGCAGATCTTATCAACAATAAAAAATCCCCGATTATCGACAGGGAGATTGAGGAATATCTTGCAAACAGGGAGCTGAACCTCACGGCGACGACGGACGGGGAAGCTGCGTACCGGGATGCCGAGTACATTATCATTGCGACGCCCACCAACTATGACCCGGACAGGAACTATTTTGATACGAGTTCCATTGAGTCGGTGATCGAGCTTGTCATGAAGGTGAACAAGGATGCAGTGATGATTATCAAATCGACGGTGCCGGTTGGATACACAAAGTCTGTCAGAAGGCGGTATGGCATTGATAATATTATTTTTTCACCCGAATTTCTGCGGGAGGGCAGGGCATTGTACGACAATCTTTACCCGTCGCGCATCATTGTGGGAGAGCAGTCCGGGCGGGCCAGAGTGTTTGCCGACCTGCTGAAACAGGGGGCGATCAAGCAGGATATCCCGACACTGTTTACCGATACGACAGAGGCGGAGGCGATCAAACTATTTGCCAACACCTATCTGGCGCTGCGTGTGGCATATTTTAATGAGCTGGATACTTATGCGGAGATGAGGGGGCTCAACACCAAGCAGATTATCGAGGGTGTCGGGCTGGACCCAAGAATTGGAAATCATTACAACAACCCGTCTTTTGGGTACGGCGGATACTGTCTGCCCAAGGACACCAAACAGCTCAGGGCAAATTATGAGAATGTGCCCAACAATATTATCTCAGCGATCGTGGATGCAAACCGGACGAGAAAGGATCACATCGCAGACATGATACTGGCAAAGAAACCGCAGATTGTAGGGGTGTACAGGCTGACGATGAAGACAGACTCCGACAACTTCCGCCAGTCGTCCATACAGGGGATTATGAAGCGCATCAAGGCAAAGGGTGTCGAGGTGGTGGTGTATGAGCCGACGCTCAAGGAGAGCCACTTTTTCCGCTCAAGAGTGATACGTGATTTCGCAGCGTTCAAGGAGATGTCAGACGTGATTATCGCAAACCGTCTGACAGAGGAGTTAAAGGACGTGGAGGAGAAGATTTATACACGGGATATCTATGGAAGAGATTAATTTTTTCCTGTAGAAAAAATATAGTGAATCTGTCAAAAGAGCTTCGGATTTGAGTCAGAGAATCCGAAGCTCTTTTGTGGATTATGCTGTAAAATACTGGAAACATTTCGGATATTTTCGCCAAAGTTGAAAGAATGTGAAAATTTGCCTTGCGTATTATTTTGCAAAGTGATATTATGAATTTGTCGATTGGAAACGTTACCGATATCGTTACCGAAAACGTTTCCAGTAGTGTTTCCAATTAATGTTTGCAATATGAGAACAAAGAAATTTGTAGTTTGAAGGGTAGTGTCAAGTAATCTATGAAAAACTGAACCAAAAAACTAGGCTCAATTGAACCTTGAAAATTGCAGATACTGA
>VSNR01000112.1 GCA_009774345.1 Lachnospiraceae bacterium
AAAGGGCAGAAGGAGCGGCAGATATTCATACGGGCGAAGAACCAGGGGTATACGCTTAACCTAAACAGCATCCTGTACATTGAGAGCAGGGGGAAGAAGGTGGAGGTCCATACCACGGACATGGAGGACATCATAGAGTCATATGCCACAATGGATGGACTGGAAGGGAAGCTTGGGGGTGGCTTTTACCGTAGCAATTACAACAATGTGTATGGGAGTACATACACGGCACAGAAAAATGAGGCAGCAAAGAAAACAGAAACAAAGGAAGCCGCCCCTGCACAGGCGAAGAACACAGGGGCAGACAGCGTATCAGATTATTATTCCTACCTGCAGAAGAATTATGACTGTGTAAAAAATGGCAGCGTGGCGATTTCGGGCTCTTACCTGAAAGAGTGTGCAAGGAACCCGGAAAAGGCGAAGGAGCTGGAAGAAAGCCTTGCTTACTTCAAAGAAGGATATGAAAATGGCCTTAAGAGCGCCCAGGCAAATGCCAGGGCTATTGGCGCGAGGGTGGTGAACTATTCGGAAAGCTGGAGCATCGACAGTACGGGGAATATAACGATGATGGCGTCCACCACGGTGACTTCCGATAGCGGGATAAAAGGCTGGAAGGAACTGGCAGAGGACGGGAGGAAAAATTAAAAGAGAAGAAGGAGCAGGAACGCATCGAGGAAAAGAGAAAGGAGCAGAAGGAACAGGAGGAAGAACTGCTGGAAAAGATACAGGTTTCGGCGCAGCCGGTGACCGTCATATCGGATGCATACCATAAGCCTGTTGACATCAAGGCATAAAATGACAGAAAGGAAGAAAGCCAATGGATATCAATAATCTGCAAAGGACACTGCCGCAGTCATACCATGTAGATGCCGGCAGGATAAGGGAGCGTTTACAGCAGGCGGATAAAGGCATCGCCGCGGGGAAACGGCAGGGTGACAGCGTGGATATTTCCGGGGAAGGCCGCAGGGCTTTGAGGGAAAAAATGTCTGCGGCAAAAAGGATGGAGCCTTCAGGGGATATTGGGAAACTTTCGCCCATAAACTCCGGGGCATATGGCATGATGAATGACTTTGAAAAGGTCATGTCGGAACTTGGGGGCGGCTCCGTGACGGACGAATTCGTGACAAAGGATTATTCGCAGGCGGACGTTGACGCGCTGAAAGCGAGATTTGAGGAAACGGAAGGGGCGAAGACGGATACCTTTGACGGCTATGTGAATAAGATGGCTTCCGCCTACCAACTGCTGAAAGACCGCATAGAGGAAAAATATGCGGCATCGGGCGGCGGGAAGGAATATTACACTGCGGAGGATGGAAGCACACAGGAGCTGACGAAGGAAAAGGAACTGGAAATGCTGGATAAAGCCTATGAAACGCACAGCAGGTTCATGGCGACAAACACGCAGATATGGAGCGAACTGCAGGGCTTTAAGGCACAGACGGTATATCATTCCGGCAGTTCGGAAAAGGAAGCGGCTGTTGTGAAGGAGCAGGCCTACCGTGCGTTCATGGATGCAGTCAGTGAGAAGAATGGCGGGCGGCTGAAACAGGAAAAGGGCAGCCTGAGCCAGTTCCGGCTGGATTTGGGGATATCCCCTTCCGCAAGGAATACCCTGAACGGGATTTGGGATTATTATGCGAATTTGAAAGATAAAAATGCATAAAGGGATTTTATTCCGCAGAGGCACCTAAGTGTGTGCCTCTGCGGACTGCTCGGACTTATTGCAAGGGAGCGGGTGCGGCTCTGAACGATAGAGGAGCCGCAATAATAAAAATAATGGAGGACATTTGGAGATGAGTGTAAATGGAATAGGGGCGGGTTATCCCGCATGGCGTGATATGGGAAAGGCACAGAGGAATGGTTCGGGAACGGGCTTCGCGGGCAGGATGGCGGATGCAGATGCGTCGGGGAGCAGTTCTTCCGCAAGAAACAGCGTAAGGACGGCAGGGCAGACTTCGGTGCTGGATGCATACCGTGCATCGGCAGCATCCGGGGTACGCAATGTAAAGCCTGCCTATGATACATACGAATCCGAGAATTACAGGATTGTGCCGGACAACGAGGCGGGATGTTTTGATATTTACAATAAACAGGGCGAGCGGCTCGGTGCCTTTGATTATTCCGATATCAAGGTCAGGCAGGACAGCCAGACAGGAAAGCAGTTTTTGATTTCGGAGCATGGAACCATGAGTTATGATGCCATGGTATTGGACGGCGAGCTGAAAGACGCCCTGCAGGATGTCATGGGCGTGGAAACGCTGGAAACGGAGGAACTGTCCGGATTCACCTTAAAGACCCATTCCGGCACTGGCATACAGTATCTGGTGTGGGATGGCGAGGAAGGCCGCGGGGGAAAAGTCCTTTTGCAGAGCGGGGCGGACAGGGAGAGGT
The DNA here is from genome assembly GCA_009774345.1 of Lachnospiraceae bacterium. Classification (GTDB taxonomy): domain Bacteria; phylum Bacillota; class Clostridia; order Lachnospirales; family Lachnospiraceae; genus COE1. The sequence continues at coordinate 2,392 of VSNR01000112.1, forward strand.
ATGAGGCACTTGCGGAAACCTACTTTAGTAAATATCCCAACCTGATTCACGATAAGAACGCCGCATACATATGGGCTGATCTGGAGATAAAGGGGCTGGCGCAGTACACGAAAGACGGCATTGTCTCTATGGGCTTTAACGGGATGTCCTATAATGACAATGCGGATTATAAGAACAACTGGAGCGTCCTGTTTTCGGAAAACACCTATAAGGCGGTTTTTGACTGGCTGCAAAGCAACAGGGGCAGCATTGAAGAAATGCAGAAGTTCGCCACATGGCAGGATGTGCTTAAGAGCATTGGCAGTCGGTATGACCGTATATGGTCTGATGAAGAAGAAAAACAGGGGTATCTGAATAACTGATTAGAGTATCCCCGATATGCCCCAGCCCAACAAGGCAGGTATCCCCGGCGTTCCGGCGGATTGGGGAATCAGGGGAGCAGGAGCGGCTCTGATTGGAAGGTATTAACATATCTCGGTTCGGGATACGGGTGGGCTTGCGAGAGGACTCCGACTGACCGGGAAAAAGAAAGGGAATTTTACGGAATCTATTTTAATGAGTACCACTCCCTAAAGAACGGCAAAGGGGAGGAACTGGAAGCACTGCCGGATTATCTGGAGAAGAAGCCGTCTTTTGACAGGAAAGCGTGAGGTTGTATAGGATGACAGTTTTAGATGTGTTTTCTTGGCTGCCTGCAAAGAAAATAAGCATAGAGGAATTGGAGCAGATATTCATTAAGCATCTCAATGGCACATATGAAGGGGAATACAAGGTATTGCTGGAGATACTGGATAATGCGGATAAGAATATTCACAACAGCAGTGCAAGGCTTATGGGTGAAGGGAAGGCTGTTGCCTGCATTTTGAAAGATGGAAATGTAATTGCTGTTGTAGGTTATAAGGAATAGGCGGAAAAATGATTAAGACGGAATTTGGGATAATTGAGGATATAAGGGAAACACAGGAGTATTCCTATGATCCGAAGAAATATCAATGTGTTTGTATTGATGATGATGTTTATATAGATGAATGGTGGAATAAGCTGGTTTTATTAAAGACATATTTTCACAGTCTTGACCGTCCGGAATTTGGGCTTGCGAGGTGGGGGATTACATTGATACCGCCTGAGTCATTGCCAGGTTTTCAGGATATTGTGTTATCTGACAAACGAATCAATGAGGATGCTCATCTGAGAGAATTGGCAGATAAAATACAGGATGCAATCAATAGGAATAAATTTATGATACATTTTGGGGTTTAGTGAATGTGGATGAATAACCCCAATAAGCCACACCCGAACAATGTCGGGCGGGCATCCCTGGCATTCCGGCAGATTGGTGAATCAGGGGGAGCAGGAGCGGCTCTGACATTAAAATGATGAAAGGATGGAGAGGCAGTATGAAAAAATGTATCATGTTAGTCTTTATATTGGCAGTAGGTATGTTTAGCATCGTTGGTTGTGGGGATAAGACAGCTAAAAGCGATGCTTCGGTTGCAGATGGAGCGGTAACGGATGCCCCAGTTGATAATACAGATATGGATAAAATCGGATGGGATATTTGTCCGTGCGTAATGGTAAATGGTGTTGTCTATTATGATACTGGCTATAAAAGTTCTCTTGATGACCGTTGCGAAGACATGGATGGACAAATCACTTCTGAATGTTCTGGTTCTGAAGTACCGACAGAAGATAATCAGAGCAATTTTGGAAAAGGCTATGATTATCAGTATGGTTCTGTTGAGGGAACGATTGAGATTCAATTAACTGATGGGAATTGGTATGTTTTTGCTACAGGAGAAGTAAAAGCTAATTATAAACCATGAAAACAGTACAGGCAGAAATACGCCAGTGAGGATGCGGAGCAGGACATTTATATGGGGAATAAGTTCCTCGCCCTGCGGAAAAGCGAGGTTGCCAAAGTCGCGCCGGACAGGGCAGGAGTCCCCGGCGTTCTGGCAGAATGGGGAATCAGGGAGCATCACCAAGCGGGTGTACCCCGATGGGCGGATTGAGCGGTGCGAGAATGTGAAAGACGTTTCCCAATATATCGAGAGAATCGGGGAAATGATAGAAAGTATTCTCCGCACTCTGAAGTTGCGCGGTTCCAGAAAATAGCACATATAGATTGGTTGCAGCTTATCACGAAAAATACTATACTGATAATGCGGCGCGGCGCAGAAAATGAAAGGAGAATATTTTATGAGCTTCGGAAAAAATCTACAGTTTCTAAGACATCTTAGAGGAAACATGACACAGGAGGATCTGGCTGAAAAAATGAACATCAGCCGTCAAACCGTATCCAAATGGGAGCTGGACACTGCGCAGCCCGAAATGGACAAGGCGATCGAGCTTTGCAGGCTTTTCAACTGCACACTTGACAATTTATTTCGCGATGATATGGTAGTCTGCGGCGAAGACTATACAAACCTGCGTGTCGAGACAGTCCCCGCTTTCCGCTATATAAAACACGCCGTTATCAGTTCTGAGCCGGAGGGGGACGCGATCGACAGAATCTATACGATTGCACGAAAATGCGGTGTGGAGCACCCACGAGTTATCGGCTGGGACTTTCCAAAAGTGTCACAGGAGCAGATCAATGTTTTTAATATGCATGGGTACGAGGCGGCATGGATACTGCCTGACGGAGTCGAGCCGCCTGACATTCAGATACAGCAGCAGGCTGACCACAAATATGCGGCAATACACATAGAAAAACCCTTTGAAAATCCTTTTGTAACCATTCCCAATGCCTACAAAACGCTGATGGAATATATGCGTGTAAACGGTCTGGAACACGAGGAGAAAGATGTTATCCCCTGCTTTGAAACGGATGGGGATACGATGGATGTATATATTGCCTGTAAGTAACGTATGAGAGGGACAAGATCACAAAGTGTCCCTCTTTAAAAAATTTGAAAAACATCTCATTTTATCTATGTCGGAGAAGATCCCCCTTTTCTCATCTGGGCAAACAGCCAGTCCGCCCAAGCGTCCCTTGCCTTTTTCAGACGGTCCCGTCGGATATAGACGTTCTGCCCGTCTTTCATGTGAAACACCAGCAGTTCCCGATCAATGCCTGTCACATAGGAGAGGTTTGCCAGATAACTCTTATGGCTGCGAAAGAATGGAAAATCGGCAAGCTGGGGTTCTAACTCGTCCAGCCTGCCCTTTAACTGTGTGGTCGCTCCGTCCTCAAAACGCAGCAGCACATAATGTGCCTGCTGTTCCGCAGATATCAGACGGCTGACAGGCAGGAGCAGCTTCTTCCCCAACAGCGTCACTTCTACATCTGTCTGCATCCGCCGTTGTGACTGTGCCACAATGGCGATGGCCGAAGAATCCACATCAGGTACCTACATGCATTACCCAGAACACACACAGGACTACAGCCATATGGAAGAAAGGCATTCCATGAAAGCAGAATATTCTATGGAAGAAGGACATTCCACGGAAGCAGAGCATTCTGAGACAGCAGTAGAAGGAAGCCCCTGCACCTTTGTGTGTGAAACGTATGAGAGCGAAGCAGACGAAACACTGAAAGTAAATACAGATAATCAAGACGAAAATGAGACAACTGATGAAAATTCCAAAAATTCAGAAACCGAAAATGAAAATGAGACAACTGATGAAGATTCCAAAAATCCAGAAACCGAAAACGAATGCACCTATGACTGCTATATCTGTCCTGTCGAGGACTTAATCGCCGCCCTGCCGGACGCGGCGGATATCACAGAGGACAATGCAGACGAAGTGCGGGCGCAGCTTGATGAAATCCTTGCCCTCTATCAGGAACTGGCCGAGGACGAACAGGAACAGATTGACCTGTCCTGTTGTTATGCATTGCAGGAGGCACTTGATCATGCCAATGCGCCTATGCTGTCAGAGGGCGGTCATGCTGAACAACAGGACGCGGACGAGGCCAGCGTAACTGTCGATGGGGTCATTTCGTATTATGCCACACTGGAGGAAGCGTTTGAAGCCGCCAATGGGAAAACTGCCACCATCACCATGCTGAAAGACGCAGAGTGCATAACCATTGAAATCACATCCGGTTCCATCATGGCGCAGAATGGCGAATATTCAATCGATGACATATACAGGACGTATCCGTATACAAGAGAGAACGCAGACAGCATCAGCCTTGCGGCGCTGCTTCCGGCAGACTGCGGGACAGCAGTCTATGAAATGCAGGCGCAGACAGGAACGGCAGCATACATCAGGGAGCCTATCATAGCGGACGGAAACCTGTCCTATACGCTCGACAAAGGAAACATCGATGACGAGGGAACCATAACAGTTACCATAAAAACGCGCAATTATAAGGATATAACAGCTGCCATACATATAAAGCTCACAGACCAGATTTCTGTCAGCCTGAAAGATGGCGCACAAGTAACCCTGAAAAAACAGACCCTGACCTACGGAGAGCCATTGCCCGTGCTGGAATTTCAGGAAACGGAATTTGTCGGCAGCGACCAGAAGGCAGTGACCGGCACGCTCGCGTGGAAGAATCCCACAATGATACCAGAGGCAGGAACCATAGACGCAGTATGGCTGTTTACACCAGACGATCCGGCGTATGCCGCTTTGGAGGGCACGGTATCCGTCACGATTACAAGCTCTTCCTGCATCCACACCGCAGGCGAAATCCTCTATACAGGTTCCGGCGAAAAAGCGCCAGGCTGTACGGAGAACGGGCTGGGACATACCGAATGCACCAAATGCCACATCATAATGGAGACAGGCATCACCGTATCCGCCCTAGGGCATGATTACAATACAGGCGAAGTGACAAAGGAACCGACAGAACTGGAAGAAGGCGAAAAAACCTACACTTGTATGAGATGCGGACACACCTACACCGAGGAAATTCCCAGAAAAACACCCACCGTAGAGACACACGAAGGGCTCTGGCTCAGCGGACTTGTGCAGTCTGTCCCCTACACTGGAAACGCAGTAACACAGGAAAATATTATCGTATACTATGATTCCACACCGCTGCGCGAAAATGCGGACTATAGGATCTCTTATAAAAATAACACCAACGCAGGCACCGCGCAGGTCATTGTCACCGGAAAAGGAAATTACACCCAAAAAGCCGTAAAAACTTTTACAATCGAGCCGATAGACGTCAGCGCGGATTCTGGCATGACAGCCACTGTCACGACCGCCACAGAAACAGGCGGAAAATTAAAGCCCGCAGTGACAGTCACATGGCACGGAAAGAGATTAAAGGAAAAGACAGATTACACGCTCTCATACAATACAGATATCAGGACAGCAGGAACGTATGACATCACCCTCACCGGAATGCGAAACTTTAAAGGCGTTCTCACAAGGGCATTTCATGTAAAGCCCCGGGGAACGAAGCTTTTAAACAGCGCCAAAGTGACAGGAGCTGCAAAGAGTTATCCATATCAGGACAGCAGACTTGCCTCCGATCTACAGAACCTTACCGTCAGGATAGGAAAAACAACCTTGGAAAGAGGCATTGATTACACCGTGCGCACCGAAAACACAGAGGCTGTCGGAACAGGCGCCATCATTATCGAGGCGGCGCCGGGCAGTATTTATGCCGGAGAAAAGCGCATTGCAGTTGCCATCACAGGCACCGATCTGGGAAAAGGCTCTATAAAAGGAGTAGAAAAATCATACCCATACACAGGCAAGCCCGTCACGCCGCAGATTACAGTCTATTCTGGCAGAAACGGAACCGGAAAAGCCCTGCCCGCTGACGCTTACACCATAAGCTACAGCAGAAATATCAACAAAGGAAAGGCAGCCGTAACCGCCACAGGCATACCCCAAAAAGGATACACCGGCAGCATCACGCTGTCGTACCAGATTGGCACAGTAAACCTTGTGACAGAAAAAAGTGCCGGAAACATCAAAGTAACAATACCTGTAGGCATAAACCATGTAAAAGGCGGCGCAAAACCGCAGCCAGTCATTACATATACCTGCGGCGGCACGACAACGACACTGCGCGAAGGAACCGACTACACGCTCCGATACAGCAATAATATGACAGCAGCAGGGATAACAGTGCCCACAGTCAAAATCACTGGAACCGGAAACTACAGCGGAAGCATCACAGAGCAGTTTACCATATCCGCGCAGGACATCCGCAGGCTGTCCATCACCGTCACCGACAAGGCATACGGCAGAAATAAGAAAGGCAAACAGTACTATTCCGCGCCCAAAGTCTACGACCTTGATGGCAAACAGCTAAAATCAGGAAAGGATTACACAGTGCAGTACACCTACGCAGACAGCAAAGAACCAATCGGCAGAAACGACAAAATACCAGCCGGAACAAAACTATGCGCAGTCATAACAGCCACGCCAAGGAGCAGCTATACCGGTACAGCCGACGCGTCATACTTTGTCCGCGAAGCCAGAGAAGTAAAAGACATCGCAAAAGTAAAAAACGACAAAATACCAACTCAGCAGTACACCGGCAGCGCAGTCGTCCCAGAGGTCAGACTATACATGCGAAACGGTCAGACAAAGACCTATCTGACCAGTGCAGACTATGAAATCATCGGCTGTTACAACAATACCAAGCGCGGCACCGCAGTTCTCCTCATCCGGGGAACAGGCAGCTACAGCGGCGTCAAACGCATAACCTTTAAGATTGCGCCGAAGAGATTCCAGTAACCACTGCAGCCCAAAACATTCGGAAGGATATCGAATAGAATTGATATTCTTCCGAATGAATGCTATAATGAGCCCAAAAGGCAGGACAGTAAAAGCGTTTGGCGGAAAGGGGAATTGCGGTGAGGAAAACAGGGCTTCCAATGGGAATTGAAGATTTTGAGGAAATTCGAAAAGAACAGTTATATTATGTAGATAAGACAGGGATCATTAAAAATCTTTTAGAGAACATGGGAAAGGTCAGCTTATTTACGCGCCCAAGACGGTTCGGGAAAACTTTGAACATGAGTATGCTTAAATATTTTTTTGAAGTTGGATGTGACAACACACTTTTTGACGGACTGGAAATTGCGCAGGAAAAAGAGCTTTGCGACCGATTTATGGGAAAGTTTCCTGTAATTTTCATCAGCCTTAAAGGGATAAGCGGTTCAAACTTTGCAACGGTAAAAAGAAAGTTTTTCAATATCATCGGAAAAGAGGCGCTGCGATTTTCTTATTTAATGGAGAGTAGCCGCTTGTCCGAAATTGAGAGAAAACAATATAAAGCATTGGTAAATATAGATGATGCAGGCGTTTTTACGATGGAAGAGATGCTTTTGGAAGACAGCCTTTTGCTGTTGTCGCAGCTCTTGCACAAACATTACAGTCAAAAAACAATTATATTGATTGACGAATACGATGTTCCTCTCGACAAGGCATATCGGTCAGGATACTATGATGAGATGGTGGAACTGATACGGGGCTTATTCGGGCAGGCATTAAAGACCAACAACAGTTTGCAGTTTGCCGTATTGACGGGGTGTCTTAGGGTGTCAAAAGAAAGCATTTTCACCGGATTTAATAACTTCAATGTCTATACAGTCCAAGACGTGCGTTACAGTCAATATTTTGGCTTTACGGACGGGGAAGTGAAAAAGATGTTGGCGTATTATGGTTTTACGGAGCAGTATGACACTGTAAAGGAATGGTATGACGGCTATCGGTTTGGCAGCGGTCTGGAAATTTATTGTCCCTGGGACGTGGTGAACTATTGCGACCGACTGCGTGACGGAAGCATTACAAAGCCACAGAATTACTGGGTGAACACGAGCGGCAACGATATTGTCAAAATGTTTGTGAGCGTTGCGGACACCAACACGAGAAATGAGATTGAAGTGCTGATAGACGGCGGCGGCATTCGAAAGGAAATCCGCCAAGAGCTGACTTACCGGGATGTCAATTCCAATATTGATAATTTATGGAGCATTCTTTTCACAACAGGCTATCTGACGCAGCGTGGAGTATCGGAAGACGACACGACAGAGCTTGTTATTCCAAACAGGGAAGTGCGCTGGATTTTTGTGCGGCAGATACGCAGGTGGTTTGAGGAAGAAACAGGGAAAGATGTTCAAAAGCTTGAACGTTTCTGCAAGGCGTTCGAGGAGAATGATACGGCGGCGATTGAGGAAGGCTTTATGTCATACCTGCAAAAGACAATCAGTATTCGTGATACCGCTGTCAGAAACGACCGAAAGGAGAATTTTTATCAGGGGATTTTACTCGGACTGCTCGGACATATGGACGGCTGGATTGTCAAGTCCAACGCCGAAGCAGGCGAGGGCTACAGTGACATCAGTGTGCAAATTGAGTCGAAGGAAATCGGGATTGTCATCGAGTTAAAATATGCCGAGAACGCGCGGTTTGAGGACTCCTGCAAAGAGGCGCTAAAGCAGATAAAGGACAGGAATTATGAACAGGTATTTGTAAACGATGGTATGAAAACAATTTACCGATACGGCATTGCGTGTTTTAAAAAGCGGTGTAAAGTTGTTTCGGGATAGAGAGAATTGATGTATATGGAGAGCAGAAGAATCAGGATTGGTGAAATTTATATTAGATACCGATAGCGGAAAAATATTTTTGCAAATGAAGGATGGGCGAAATGATTGCTGAAATCAAAGGAAAAGTTAACATGCAGAATACAAATCTTACATCGCTCAGAGAAGATGAGCTGACTGGAAATTTTTTTGGAAATCTGCGCTATATCCCCTTTGCGAAGGGATTGAAAAAAGTTTTAAGAAATGCCATACGACCGACAGCGCTGCAAAGCATGATCGATGAAATAGATGCAGATTATTGGAATGACAATCTATTTCTATGGGACAGGGTCAGAGAAAGTGATCGTATCACAGAGCTGGATGTGCACATGGACTTTTCTACGATTGTGATTGGCATAGAGGTAAAATATCGAAGCGGTCTATCCTCGGAGGATACAGAGGAAGACGAGAACCTGTCAGCAGAAAATTCTATCAATCAGTTAAGCCGGGAAGCAAGAGTCCTTCATTTATTGGGACCAGATAAAAAGAAGCTGCTTCTTTTGCTGGCGGATGATCTGGTATGTGCTGAGACGATACAGAATGTAAAGATTAGAGACGGGGTTCAATTAGGCTATCTATCGTGGCAGGAGGTATTGATTCAGTTAAAGAAGCTGACAGAATTAAATGATTTTGAACAGCTTATCATAACAGATCTTATTGAATTGTTGGAGAAAAAGGGATTTCTGAGATTTTCCGAATTTGAGATAGATACAGCCGACATTTCCATCAGCGATTATTGGGATTTTAAACCGCCAAAGGCAGTGAGGAAATTTTCTTTTGGACTGGATAAAGTGGTTGTGGAGGGCAAATATTATGAATTTGGGTGAAAATATACATAATGCTTTTGAGGTTGTCAATAAGACGCATGAAAATGTTGAAAAACTGATTGAATTTTGCAGAGTTATGGCAGCAGAAAAGAAAGAGTTTGATTTGATGTCGCCTAAATTTTTGAGGTACAAATCAGACTCGGATTACTGGGGCTGGAATATAAGGTGGATGTTCCTTCTTTTTCAGGATACACAGGATGAGCTGTGTTATCCCCAATTAGTAGGAACAATCACACTCAATAGCGGACGGCGTTCGTCAAAAAATATTTATGAAATATTTAAGAACCTCCCCAATTGGGGGCAGGTCATTTTCTGACCTGCTCCACTTCCGGGATTGGTTTCAGATTAAAATGAATTTCAATAGAAATGTGTCTTGTTTTATCGCTGTCTATTTCCTCATGGACAACGATTTCCTTAACCAGCTTGTTTAATACTTCCGCATCCAGTTCCGCGATGTCTGCATATTCCTGAATGGCAGTTATCCACTGCCTTGCGCTGTTTACAAGCTGGATTTCGTCAGCTAACTTTTTCTTTTCTTCGCTGATTTTTGCCTTTAATTCTTCCTGCTCTTTCTGTGTCTTTTCCAGCATCAGATTAAAATTCTGCTCATTGATGCGTCCGGCAGCTATATCTTCATACAGGCGCAGCACCATCTTTTCCAGTATATTAATACGTTCTTCATCTTTGGCAAGGGAACGTTCCAACGCTTCTTTCTGCCCTTTCTGTTCGGCTTCACAGGTGTCGGAAAGCTTCCCTGCAACCGCTTCGCCGTCCACCAGCGCCATCTTGGCACATTCCCGAATTTTGTTCAACACAAGGGCATAAAGCGTGTCATATTCTACACGGTGCTGGGTGCAGTGCGTTTTCCCGAAGGCATTGTAAGTCTTGCAGGAATAAATCCGTTTGGGGAACTTCTCATGCGTTGTCCTGATAGTCAGTGCCTTTCCGCACTCCCCGCATTTCACCAGCCCTGCAAACAGGCTGATTTCCCCGAACTTTCCCGGACGCTGGCGTGATTTCAGCTTTTCCTGCACGATGTTGAAGCTTTCCCTGTCAATGATGGCTTCATGCTGTCCCTCCACTACAATCCATTCCTCAGGCTTTTTATCCCCGATAGTGCCGATTTTAAATTTATAGTGCGCCTTCTGTGATGCAATTGCCCCGGTATAAACAGGATTCATCAAAAGTTCCTTGATTACGGAAAAATCCCACATAAACTGTCCATTTACAGGGTCTTTTTTCTCCCATTTTGTACGGACATTCCGCAGTCCCCTGTTACGATTCCACCATGTAGGGCAGGGGATTTTGTTTTCTTCCAGTCTGCGCCGGATATAGTTGGGCCCGTGCCCTTCGAGTGCGTAACCAAAAATCTGCCGCACAACCGGCGCTGTTTCCTCATCAACAAGAAGATGGTTTTTGTTTTCTGGGTCTTTCCTGTAGCCAAAAGGGGCAAGACAGCCGGTAAACTGTCCTTTCTGCGCTTTCAGCAGGTAGGAAGAATGTACCTTTTTGGAAATGTCTTTGCTGTACATCTCATTCAGGATATTTTTGAATGGGGCGATGTCGTTATTATCCTTCATGGTGTCGATGCCGTCATTCATGGCAATGTAGCGCACACCGTTCCGGGGGAAGAAGTCCTCAATCAGGATACCTGTCTGTAAATAATTTCTCCCCAGTCTGCTTAAATCCTTTGTGATTACAAGGTTTACCTGCCGCCGCTCAACGGCTTTCAGCATCCGCTTTAAGTCAGGGCGTTCCATGTTCAAGCCTGTGTAGCCATCGTCCTGATAAACCGCCGCGACCTCCCAGCCCTGCCGTTCGCAGTATTTTTCCAGCATATCACGCTGGTTGGCGATACTGGCGCTTTCTCCCTGTAAGTCATCGTCTTTTGATAGCCTGCAATAGATTGCCACACGAAAACCACCAGCAGGCATCCTATCCGCCATTCCATAATCCATTCCGTTCATCATAGCCATTTACCCGCACAGTCCAGACGGCTGGCTCTTTTGAACCTCACTGTTATTATACGCTTTGTCTTGTGATTTTGCAAGAAAATCTTTTGTAATATTTACACTGTCTTTATTATGATATTTCTCGGCATATTGCCGTGCATACTGCCGTGCAATCAGGCTCACAAACACATCCGTTGCGTCCAATTCCCCATCAAATACAGCAGTTACCTTGATACTTGTTTTATTTTTTGCCATAAGCATTACCTCCACTAATCGCTGCGCCGGGCGCACATTGCGTCAGCAGCTAATTTCCTTATGCGAAAAACTTTCATATGTGGTTTTTCGTATTGGCGCCCGTGTGCATAAATAAAGCCGGACAAAGAGAATCAGCAACGAAGTCCGGCAACGGACACCGTAAAACCTGCAATCTAATGTCTGGCTTATTATTTTTCTTTTTTCTATTTTCTTTGAATTTTTTGTTGCTTTCGTTGTCAGTAGTTATAAAAATAACAACAAAGCCTGTAAATATCAGCATTTCCGGGCAGGAGAGAAGCAGATTTCCCGGCAACGAACCCGACAACGAAGTGGCAACCTACCCGACAACCAACGCTTAAAATCATTCCATCCACTCCTTGGGTATCCCCATCTGCTGGGCTTCTTTTTCTGTCAGTTCCGAAAAATCAGCTTCGTTGCCGGGTGGTTCGTTGCCGGAATCCGCAATGCGTTCCCAGCCTTTCTGTCTGCCATACCCATCAAACGCCCTCGGATTGGAAAAATACCGCCAGCCTGTGACTGCCGTATTCATAATCTCGTTAATGTCGTGAATCTGCCAGCG
>VSNR01000113.1 GCA_009774345.1 Lachnospiraceae bacterium
TCTTTATACAAATTTTACGATTATAATTTGAGTATCATAAAAAAGGAGGTCGTAGTTGATGAAAGCAAAGAAAAAATTTAGCTGGCAGCTTATGTATAAGCAGCGTTATCTGCTGCTGATGTCAGTGCCGTTTGTCGTTTGGCTTGTGATTTTTAAGTATGTGCCGTTATGGGGCTGGACAATGGCATTTCAGGATGTCCGGCCAAAGACATTTGCACTGTCCGTCTGGGAGCGGGATTTTGTAGGATTTGGCAATTTTACAAAGGCATTTACGGACAGACTGTTCAAGCAGACCATGATCAATACCATCGGAACCAGCCTGCTTGGAATCCTGCTTGGAACCGTGTGTGCGATTATCTTTGCACTGATGCTCAATGAAATCCGCTTTCTGAAGTTCAAAAAAGTGACACAGACGATTTCGTATCTGCCCCATTTCGTATCGTGGGTAGTTATCGCCAGCATTGCAAAGATGGTGCTCAATGACGGCGGTATGCTGGATACGCTGCTGGACACAAAGCTCAAGCTGATGAGCACAAACTCACCGCTGTTCTGGGTGGTGGTCTGCATGATTAACGTGTGGAAGGAAATGGGATGGGATGCGATCGTGTATCTCTCTGCGATGGCAGGAATTGATCAGGGCTTATATGAGGCGGCAAAGGTAGACGGCGCAGGACGGCTAAAACGCATCTGGCACATCACATTGCCCGGCATCAAGCCGACCATTATCGTACTGCTGATTATGAGTGTCGGAAGCACGCTCAATGTCGCAATGGAACGCCAGATGCTGCTGAGCAACGGTATTGTGCAGGATCATGCGATGGTGCTCTCATGGTTCTCTTACCTGAGAGGTATCGGCAACAACAATTACGGCGTAGGTACAGCGATTGGCATGTTCCAGTCCGTCGTAGGCATTGTGCTTCTGCTGATCGTAAATAAGATTGCCGGGTTATTTGGCGAGAGCAAATTAATTTAGAAGAAGGAGGGATGGATTGTGAAAGGTTCAAGAGTGAAAAGCCGGGATGATATTTTAGACTGGATCCTGCTGGTGGTGTTTATCTTTTTGATCATCATCACACTATATCCGTTTCTGAATGTTCTGGCAATATCCTTCAATGACCCGATTGATACGATGCGCAACATCAATATGGTCATACCAAGACAGTTTACACTGAGCAACTATGTGTACATATTTGAGGAAAATAACCTGATCGCCCCCTTGCTTCTGTCGGTTCTGAGGACGGTGCTTGGCGCAGGGCTTGGCGTCATCTGTACAGCGATGCTTGCCTATGTGCTGAGCAGGAAGGATTTTTATTTCAACAAGGTGTTTACACTGCTGTTTGTCGTGACCATGTACGTCAGCGGCGGACTGATTCCAGAGTATCTGCTGCTCATGAGAACGCTGGGGCTTGGCAATAACTTTCTGGTTTATATCATTCCGGGGCTGATCTGGGTTTACAATGTGATTCTTGTCCGTTCGTTTATAGAAGGGCTTCCGATTGCGTTACAGGAGGCGGCGAGAGTGGATGGCGCCAATGATTTTATCATCTGGGGAAAGATTATCCTGCCGCTGTGCAAGCCGGTGCTGGCGACGGTGGGGCTGTTCATGGCAGTAGGACAGTGGAACTCTTTCATGGACACCTATCTATATGCAAAAGAGCTGCCGACGTTGCAGTATGTCCTGTACCAGATTATGGAGACAGCGACGATTAAGATCGACCCGCACGCAGCAGAACAGATGACAGATGCCGTATCGCCGCTCTCGGTGCGTATGGCAATCACCATTGTGGCAACTGTGCCGATTCTGATCGTGTACCCGTTCCTGCAAAAATATTTTGTGGGCGGTATGACCGTCGGGGCAGTGAAGGATTAATATTATTTTAAAAGAAGGGAGAAGAACAAATTATGAGAAAAAGGAAAATCGGAGCAGTGCTGTTGGCAGTGACAATGCTGGCAGGCATTCTTGGCGGCTGTGGGAATAAGAGCACCACTTCGCCGGCAGACACAGACACAGGAAACACGGTAACAACATCCGGTACGGCGGAGGGCGCAGGGGACACGGACAATGCGCCGTCAAACAATGGAGAAGTCGTTGAACTGACCTTCTTCAATGCGGATGGCAATCAGGAGGACCCTTGGACAGACCCTGTCGCGCAGGCTATCACGGAAAAGACCGGCGTGAAGTTAAAGACGACGTATCCGATTGGCGGCAATGACCAGAGTGAGGCGGTTGCCCTGATGATCGCAGAGCAGAAGTATCCTGATCTGATCTTTGCGAAAGGTTCTGCAAACAACTTGATCGAAGCGGACGCATTGATTGACATGTCTGATTTGATTGAAGAGTATGGCCCGAATATCAAGAAACTCTACGGGGATGAATTTGGCAAGTTAAGGCAGTCGGCGGACGACCCGGCGATCTACCAGCTCTCAGCCTACGCAGTGGGCGGGGAGAAGTACAAGGACTGCGGCTCCGCACAGATTCAGTGGGATGTCATCAAGGCAAATGATTACAAGATTCCTGAGACTCTTGACGAATTTGAGACGATGATCAAGGAGTATATCGCATCCAGCCCAAAGACAGAGGACGGTCTTGACAGAATCGGAATCACCCTGTCCACTGCCGACTGGCACTGGATGATCACGCTGGGCAATCCCGCAGGTGCCATTGCAGACGGCGCGCCGGACAATGGGCAGTGGATTGTGGATGAGAACAACCAAGCGATGTACAAATTCCGCTCAGAAAAAGAGAGAGAATATTTCCGCTGGCTCTGCCGTATGTATAACGAGGGAATCCTCGACCCTGAGTTTGCGACACAGACCCATGAAGATTATATTGCAAAGATTGCTTCCGGGCGCGTTGTAGCCCTGTTTGATAAAGACTGGGATTATCAGGATGGTGAAAAGGTACTCAAAGCGGACGGAAAACTGGGCGCTACCTACTGCGGACTGCCGCTTACGATGGACAAAGACACGAAGAGCCCGGTATTGATGTATCAGGGACTGACAACCGGTACAGGGATTGCCATCACCTCTAGCTGTGCGGACCCTGTAAAGGCAATCCAGTATATTGATTTCCTCTGTTCTGATGAGGGGCAGGTTTTGACCCACTGGGGAGTTGAGGATGTAAACTATTTTATTGATGAGAGCGGACACCGTTTCCGTACCGATGAAGAGATTGAGGCATCACAGAACGACAAAGATTATCAGAAGAATACAGGGGTAGGATTCCATAACTATCCATTCCCGTCTTATGGGGATGGCATCACGGACCCGACGGGAAGCACCTATACGACAACGAGCAAATCTTCCGTGATTGGAGAGTACAACGAGGAAGAGCGGGCAGCAGTGGAAAAATGGGGCGTGGAGCTTCTGGTGGACGTGTTTCCACAGGCAGATGAGTTTGAGGTGCCGCCATATCCCCCTCTCTGGGCGCTTGCCAAACCGACAGAGTTTGACGAGATCGGAAACCAGCTCGATGAGGTGGCATGGTCTAAGCTGATCGAGTGCGTGATCGGAAGCGAGGCAGATTTTGATGACACTTATGATGCGATGATCGCAGAGCTTGAAGCGACAGGAATGTCTGACGCAGAGGCGATGTTAAATGAGATTATCGCGGAGAAGGTTGCATTGATACAGTAATACAGTGGCAGGGGAAAATTTTTCCCCTGCCTGAGTTATTCTGAATCGTCCAATGACAGTTGTCTGCGGTATTCCGCAGGGCTGATGCCGACATATTTCTTGAATTTTTTGTGAAAATAGTCCACATTTTTGTAGCCGACCTGCTCTGAGACTTCATAGACCTTGATATTCTGGCGTTCAAGCAGTTTCTTAGAATGTTCGATGCGCCTGTGGTCAACGTAGGAGTTAAAGTTTTCCCCGATTGCCTTCGTGAACAGCTTGCCAAGGTAAGCGCTGTTGTATCCAAATAGCGGGGCAATCGTCTCAAGCTTGATATTTTTGTTGTAATTGTTGTCAATGTAGTAGAGAATGTCCTCTAGGATGGAGTCTCTCGTGGAATTGTCATTGCTGTCCATGACCGATTTGACCTGACCGGAAATATACAGGATGATCTCATACAGGTAGTTACAGCTGCCAATATAGTCGATGATCGCGGAGTTCGTGGGAAACGAAATACGCGAGCTGTTATATATTTTGTTGATGCATTCTTTTAACTGCAAGAACAAATCTGTGAGAAAAAGCTTGACCGAATCAATGGAGCTGTCAACATTGTACAGATATTCTTCCAGTGAAAAAAGCGTGGAGGCAACCTGCTTGCGGTTGTTTGCCTGCAAATAATTTGTCAGATCAGTGCAGAACTTATTGAGCTCGAGATCGCTGACAGTATTGTTGTGCGCAAACATGACAGGCAGCTCCTGATAGCCCAGTGTATGCTGTCCCTGTGTACAGAAAAAACGCCTGTTGGTGAGCGCAGCAGCCTCCTCATAAGAGAGATAAATCTCGTCGGGGTTTTTGACAGGATGTCCATAGGCAAGAAAAAGTGAGTCCAATGGACTGCCTTTTTGAAGGTCTGCCTTTTCATAGTGATTTAGAAAGTCCTCAAAACGCCTAAGTGCAAAGGAGCCTTTGAGCAGGATGATTTCTTTGCCGTCCACCGAAAAATGTTCAAAGGAATGGTTGTTGTTGTTTGTGATGTTTAACAGCTCTGCAAAGTGGTAGGTTTTGTATGCGGGCATGGGGCCAAACTGTTCACAGATCACGACCTGATAGAGATCGGACAAAAGGCCCATGCTCTGAAAATCGGCGGAGGACAGACCCGTGCTGCCGTCTGTTTTCCATGTGCCGGTGATGAGCTCGTAGAGGATGACATCTTTGGCTTTCTCGCGGTAGAGTGCGATGTTGTCCGATGTCTGCTGCTCCTGCTTAATGGCTTTTTGGATGGACTGGATCGCCTCGAGCAGTTCATCCTCGTCAATGGGCTTGGTCAGATAATACTCTACGCCATAGCGGATGGCAGCCTGCGCATACGAGAAATCAGAGTATCCGCTCAGGATGATAAATCTGCCGCGATAGCCCTGTTCGCGCGCAATTCTGACAATATCAATGCCGGTGAGCTTGGGCATACGGACATCCAATAGGACAAGACTTGGATTTTTCTGAAGAATGCCAGAGAGCGTCTCCTCACCGTTTGCCGCTTCGCCGCACAGCGCAAATCCAAGTGTTTCCCATTCTAGGATACATTTTAATCCCTCGCGTATATTTTTTTCATCATCTGCGATAAACAAAGTTTCCATCTGGAGACCTCCTGTGTAATGATTGTACACTTTTATTATACATAAATTATTATACATGATAAAAGAGGTTTAAACAATCCTTCCGATGTCAAATATATACGGTGAAAAAACTGTAATAAATTCATTTTCTTTTGCGCGGAATATGTTATGATGATGATATCTGTACCATGCGGCGTATATATGCCAATATTTTGCAGAAGGGAAATAAAAAATGAAGCGTAGGAAATTTCGTGTGCAGGTATCACTTGTGATGGCGCTGGTCTGCTGTGTCAGACTGATGGGCTGTGCTTGGGACAAGCAGGCAAAATCCTGTCCGTACCAAGAGTTTATCGTGGTGGATGTGCTGGATTTGTTTGCAAACTACCAAGGAATGCAGTCGGGCTGGTTTGGCGAGCTCGTCAAAAAGAAGTTCAATATGGAGCTCAATATTATCACTCCCAATATTTCAGGCGGCGGAGACCGGCTGTTTGAGGTGCGCGCAGCGGCTGGCAACCTTGGCGACCTGATTGTGTGCAGAGGCTCCAATGGCGAGCTGGAAAATATGGTGGCGTCGGGGCTTCTTTACAATATGGAGAAAGATCTGCGCGGAAAAGAGATTTTTAAATATAAGGATGCGATCGAGAATCTCAACAATAAGATACCGCAGGGAGGCATTTATGCCATTCCATCGCAGGTATCCGCCAATGCGCCGGATGTGCCAAGCGAAGGAAACGAGCCGTTTTATGGCCCGTATATCCGCTGGGACTTGTATAAGGAGCTGGGGTATCCGCCGCTGGATACGCTGGAAGATGTGCTGCCCATCTTAAAAGAGATGCAGAAATTATGTCCAGCCGCGGAGGATGGCGAAAAGGTGTATGGATTTTCGCTTTTCCGGGAATGGGATGACAATATGATGAATGCCGTAAAACAGCCATGTTGTATGTATGGTTATGAGGAGTACGGTGTCGTGCTCGCCAAGGCGGATGGCTCGGATTACCAGAGCATTATGGATGATGACTCGCTCTATGTACGGATGCTGAATTTTTATTTCGAGGCAAACCAGATGGGACTGCTCGACCCAGAATCCATCAATCAGGATTATGACAGGTGCTTTCAAAAGTATCGTAAGGGGCAGGTATTATTTTCCCCGTGGCCGTGGATGTGCCAGCCAGCGTACAATTCCGGCGCCAACATGGAACAGGGAAAGGGCTTTATGATGGCGCCGGTCCGGGATATGCAGATTTACTCATATGGCTGCTCTCCCTATGGAAATCAGGACAGTATCATTGCCGTGGGCTCGCAGGCAAAAGACCCCGCAAGGCTGGTGGATTTTATCAACTGGCTTTATACAGATGAGGGGATCATGGCGGGCGGAGCGACACACTCGGGAGCGGCAGGACCGGAAGGGCTTACGTGGGAGATGCATGAGGATGGCCCGCATCTGACGGACTTTGGTAAGGAAGTACTGCTCAATAACAACAAGGCAGAAGTACCGGATGAATATGGCGGCGGGGACTGGGAATCAGGCATTTCCGCGCTGAATTACAAGGCAGTAGCCCAGTGTGAGAAGAGCGCTGCGGGATATTACTATTATTATGATCTGTGGGACAGCGTAAAGGAGCTGAACAAATCTGCCCTGACAACAGACTGGTGCCAGCAGATGGGGGCAGATACGACAATGGAGTACTTGCAGGAGAATGATATGCTGCTGGTGGCGCCGGGGATGCTGTATACTGCGGAGGTGGAAAGCATGGAACAAGTGACCATCCGCAGCCAGTGCAAACGGGTTGTTCAGGAGTACTCGTGGAAGATGATCTTCGCGGCAGACCGTGAAACCTTTGAGCGGCTGCTGGATGAGATGCAGGCATCGGTGCTCAGTTATGGATACAATACACTGCTGGAATATGATATGAAACATGCAAGAGGGGCTAGAGGGGCATGATGCGCGTCTAAGGTTATCTTGGAAAGGCTTGACGAACTGGAACAGCAGGGAGTGATCGGGGCGTTTGACAAACGCACAATCATAGAGCTTTCCGGCGATGTGATTAAAGAGATTGCACAGAAATACGAGAATGTGCAGAAAGGTGTAGGTGATATGATGAGTGGAGCATTGATTGAAACAAGTGCAAGAACTATTTTAAATCAAGGAATAAAGCAAGGCGTTAGTGAAACAAAAAAGCAGACAGCACTAAGGATGCTCAAAATGGGAAAGCTGACAATCGAGGAAATTGCAGAATGTTCTGAACTCAGCGTGGCAGAGGTAGAACAGCTTGCAGGACTTCAAACAGTGTAAAATGATAACGTAAAAAATTTAAGGATTGCATCCGACGAGTCAGAAAGGAAAAACGATGAGACAATCTTTATCAGGAATCTGGCAGTTTGCACTCGACGGCGAAAAAGCAGGATTGGCGCAGGAATATTTTCTGCGGACAGCATTTGCCGACACGATCGAGCTTCCCACGACGACTGCCGAGGCTAAAAAGGGCAAAAAGGGCGCAGAGCGCCATACAGGGTATTTGACAGAACCTTATCATTTTGAGGGCTATGCATGGTTTTTAAGAACGCTTGACATTCCCGCAGAGGAGGAGGGCGCGGGCAAAAAACGCTTCTTTTTCATGATGGAGAGAACGAGAAAGTCAAGTGTGTGGGTGGACGGCAGCTTTATGGGCAGTTTTGACAGCTTTTATGCGGCACACCGGTATGAACTGACAGATGCGCTCACGCCGGGGCGCCATACGCTTGTGGTGATGATTGACAATACGGACTATGTGTCCGGTGGCGGACATATGACTTCGCCGGACACGCAGACGAATTGGAACGGCATTCTGGGAGAGATCTCGCTGGAAACCGTCTGGGACACTGCGATCGAAAACATGTGGATTTACCCATCGCGCAAAGATAAAAAAGCAGAAATTAAAATACAGCTTTCCCCGCAGAATGAACTGCCAGCAGTGCAGGCGGAGGTCTGCTGTAAGCTAACAAGGCTCTCTGTGAAGGCGGGCAGGGATTTTGAGCACTATGAGCCGCTGTACACACAGACGGCAAAGACACGGCGTGAGCGGATTGCGAAGAATGAAATACAGGATGCGCCGTACACGATTGACACGCTTGCAGTCCTCGGCAGCCAAGTATATGATTTGAGGCAGACGCAGGAACAGGACAGCATATTCGCCATAACGTACCCGCTGGGCGCGGACGCTGTGGCGTGGGATGAGTACCATCCTTATGTGTACGAGCTTACAGTCCGCATTCTGCGCGGCGGCAGGGTGCTCTGTGAGCGGACAAGCCATTTCGGACTGCGGGATTTTACGCACCGTGGGCGGAAGCTGTACTGCAATGACAATGAAATTTTTCTGAGAGGGACTCACGACGGGATGATTTTCCCGCTGACGGGTTATGCGCCAATGGATTTGGACTCGTGGCTCCGCGTATATGGGACGAGCAGGGAGTACGGTCTGAACCATTACCGTTATCACACCTGCTGTCCGCCCAGAGCGGCGTTTCTGGCGGCGGCTTATCTGGGAATCTATGTGCAGGCAGAACTTGCCTTCTGGGGGTCGATCTATGACAGGGAGGACCCGCAGTGCAATCAGGAGCAGCAGGATTTTCTGCTGAAAGAGGGGATTCGTGCCCTTGATGCCTTTGGCGATCTCCCATCTTTTTTTGGCATGAGTATGGGAAATGAGCTGTGGGGCAGCAAGGAGGAAATCAACAGAATGATGGGCGTGCTCAAGGCGCACGATTCACGGCATCTGTATACACAGGGGAGCAACAATCACCAGTTTGTGCCGTCTGTGCTGCCAAATGACGACTTTTTCAGCGGCGTGCGCTTCTCTAAAAATCGTCTGCTGCGCGGTTCCTATGCGATGTGTGATGCGCCGCTTGGCTTTGTACAGACCGAGCGGCCGGGTGCGTACTGGCATTATGATGCGGTGATAGCGCCCAAGGAAATCCAGGAAAATACTGCCGTGAAGAGTGGGACCATACAGATTCAGTACGGCACTGGCATCAAGGAAGTGGAGATTGCGGAGGGGGCGGAGGAAGTCATTGCGCAGGTTCCAGTGGTCTCACATGAGATTGGGCAGTATGAGTTTACGCCGGATTTTAGCGAGATTGAGCGCTATACAGGCGTTTTGCAGCCCGAAAATTTAAAGATTTTCCGAGAGCGCATGGAGGAGAAGGGACTGCTGCCCTATGCCGCCGAGTACCTGCATGCTTCGGGAAAACTTGCGGGGGCATGTTATAAGCTGGAACTTGAGGCAGCATTTCGAAGCGCTGAGCTAAGCGGATTCCAGCTCCTTGACATCAAGGATTTCTCTGGTCAGGGGACGGCGCTTGTGGGAATTTTGAATGCATTTCATCAAAATAAGGGCATAATTTCACGCTCAGACTGGCGGATGTTCTGCTCTGATGCGGTGCTTTTGCCCACGCTGGACAGCTTTGTGATGCGGGCTGGCAGCAGCGTGGACTGTGAGGTCAAACTCCGGTATTACCGTCCCGAGAAGTTTTTGAAGCCGCAGCTTAGAGCACTCTGGTATCTGAAAAGACAGGCAGGAAATATAGATGAAAGCACCGGAGAAAGCGGACCAGAGCAGTTAAAACAGTCCGTGGCATGTCAGGATATAACGGGGCGGGGACTCTTTACGCTCGGGACGCTCTCGCTCAAGGTGCCGGCGTGCCGCAATAATGCGGTGTATATGCTGCGTTTTGTGCTGACAGGGGAAAATACGGAGGAAATCTGCAATGAATACGAAGTGTTTTTATATGAAGAACGTGCATTGAGCGGAGCGCGTATCTTGAAGGAAGAGGCAAAGCGGCAGGGGAAGGTGTGCATTACAAACGATAAAAAAGAAGCTCTGGCAGCATGTAAAAAGGGGAACGCAGTCCTCTTGTTTGTCAAGTCAGATGACTTGGTATCTGACACAATTGAAGGAGCGTACTGCACAGACTTCTGGTGCTATTCGATGTTTCGCTCGATCTCTGAGGGCGCAGGGAAACCTGTACCAACCGGGACAATGGGGCTGCTGATCGACAATACACATCCGGCGCTGGCGGGATTTGTGAGTGAGACCTACACGACGGCGCAGTGGTATCAGATTGTCATGCACGCAAGGCCAATGATACTGGACAATATCGAGGAAGCCAGAAATATTAAGCCCATTGTGCGCATGATGGACAATTTCGAGCGCAATCATCATCTGGGACTGATCTATGAAATCAGTCATGGTGCTGGAAAGATGCTGGTCTGCCATGCGGATCTGCTTTCGCTGAAAGAGACGTATCCAGAGGCGGACTGCCTTTATCGGAGTCTCGTGGCGTATGTGCAGTCAGAAAGGTTTTGTTAGATTGGGAACTGTTGTATAGAATTGCATTTGAGAAAGCAGAAGCAAAGGTGTTGGTAGTTTCATTGCCTGACCAATAGTGCATTTATAAACGCGTTTTGTTATGTACCCTGGCTGATCATATTATTGAAAAGGGATGTATAGTGTGATACGATGGTTGTAGGTTATTGTGAGGAGGTACGTGGCAAAATAAAAAAATGGATAAAACGAAAAAATGTACTAAAGGTTCCGTTGCAGTCAGAGCAGGATTTTCCTGTATTTTTAAAACGGGTGCGGACGGAATCAGGTGTACCCGAAGAAGTGTTGATAGAAGGATTGATGAATGTCAGTCAGTTATCGAGAATTGAGAGCGGAGAGAGAACGGTCTGCAAGACAATGCGCAATTGCCTGTTGGGACGGCTTGGCGTTGCACCAGATTTGTACGAGAACCTGTTGGATAACGAAGATTATGCAGAATGGGTGTGGCAGCATCAAATCTTGTGTGCCATTGATCAGAAGGCAATTCAACAGGCAGAACAGTTGCTTGAGGAGTATAAGAAACAGGAGCCGTTACATGACAAAACAAAACAGCAGTTTTGCATTATGATGAATGCGGAGATGATGAAGCAGCAGGGGGCGGACAGGACAGAGTTGGGCGGTCTCTATGAAACGGCAGTGTGTTTGACAATTCCGCATGTAGAGCAGACTTATCAGGAGGATGTGCCAGAGAAGCTATTGTCTGTTTCAGAGGTGAATGCTATATTGGAATATGAATATTATCGGCAATCGGCGAATAATACTTTTGCAGCAAAATGCAGGTATTGGATAGCATATGTGGAAGAGTCTCTTTTTGATGAGTTGTCAAAAGCGAAAATTTATCCCAAGATCGTCTGGTATTATCTGCGGGAAACGCTGGCTGAATACAAAACGCTGGATTTGACAGGACTGTATGACACCTTGCAGGTGTGTGAACAGGCAGTCGAAATGCTACGAGATACAGGAAGAGCATATTATCTGACAGAGCTGCTTGCGTGTAGGAAACTGATATTGGAAGAGATGATACATAAACTGGTGGAAGGTGGAAGATTGAGGGAAGCAGAGCGATATGAGCAGCTTTTACAGGAAAGCACGGCGCTGGAAGAACTGCTTAAAAATCTGTATACTGCCTATGATGTGCCAGTATATATGCAGGACTGTACCTATCTATACAGGCAGCGGTGGGTGTTTGCCATTGGGGATGTTCTGCGCATTCGCAGGAATATGCTGGGGCTGACTCAGGAGCAGGTGTGTGAAGGGATCTGCTCAGCCAAATCACTGCGCAGGGCGGAGAAAAAGCAGGCAAATATGCAGCGTGAGCCGCTGGGGAAAGTTTTAATGCGGTTAGGTTTGTCCAAAGAAATCCAAAAGACAGCGTTCGTGACCAATGATAGAAGTGTATTGAATCTCAATAATGATTTGAAGAGCTGTCGTAATAATCGTGAACCTGAAAAAGCCAGAGCGCTGTTGGGGCAAATGAAAAATAAACTCTGTCTGGAAATACCAGAAAATATGCAGTTTGTGAAAGAATGTGAGGCGTCGCTTGATCTGATGGAGAGCAGGATTACGGGAAGTGAATTTGTTGAGAGAGTGGATGAAGCGCTTCGATGTACTTTGAAAGCAGAAAAAATCTACGATGTGGATGAGGTGTATCTGACCGAGACAGAGATGTCCTGTATCTGTAATAAAGCTAAGGAGGCTGATGAGACTGAAAAAAGGGAGTTAATTGACTTTATGCTAGGTTTTTTTGAAAAATTTAAGAATAAAGATTTATTGTCTGAATATATTTCTATGTATGAGTTTGTCATGGTAAGCGTTACAAATGAGCTTAGCAGTTTAGGGGAATATCAGCTTGCGGCAGCGTTAGATAAAAAAGGATTGAGAGAGGTGTTGAGATGCAGACGGCTTTGGGTGATCAATGAGTTTCTCTATGATCTATGGTGGATGGATATGCAACAAAAGTCTGTAACAAGGCAAGAAAAAGAAAAAATGACCAATGATTTGATACAATGCGTTATCATCAGTCACTTTTGTAAAAGAAGGTATTATGAACGATTTTATATGGATACAATAAATCAATTTTCACCAGTATTGGAAGAATGAGAGTTATTATATGGAGCAATCAATTCTTCTTCGGAACAGAGTTCTTTCTTTTGTATCTGATAAAGAGTGATAGTACTATTTTGTATCAAAAATAGTAGAATAAGTGTTAACAATAGTTTGTTTAAATTAATTTTTTTCATTGGTTAATACCTCCAAATCCTTTTCGTTTAATACTTTAACTGTATAAAAACTGTATACTGATTGCAAGGGACAGAATTGGCAAATTAATTTGCTGGTTCTGTCCCTTGATTGGTATGAGATGGTATGGTTATATTAAGATAACAAGTTGTTAATGTGATAAGAAAAATTAATCTTACTGTTTTATTGTCTGCGACTCATAGGGTTGCGCAGATACTGTTAAAAATTTAGAAAGGGGTGGTATCAAAGAAATTAAGGAGATTCGAAGAAACTAAGATATAAGAAATGGAGGATGATAGTATGTTTGATAATCAGTATAATTTTACCCCAAATGGTGGAATGGATCCACAAAATCTTTGTCCCTGCACAAGCAATGGCTGTACTCATGCCTGCACAGCATCTGGTGATTTCTGTTATCTGGGATGTGGAAATGGTTGTTCTAATACTTGCCTGAACAATTGTTCCTATTCTGTTGTGTTCACGATTATTTGAAATGAATTGATATCAGATAGATGGATATGAAAGCAAAAATAATAGGTTTTCATATCCATCTATCTTAATGAAAATTGCTAAGGAGGAAAAGATATGGGGACAAAACCATATGCTATGGGTGATTTACATGCAAATATATGGCGGGGAAATGAATCACAGCATCTAACTTTTGTTGTGACGCAGGAGTGTAATCTACGTTGCGGTTATTGCTACATGGTGGGTAAAAATGATATGCATCGAATGGATTTTGAAACCGCAAAAAAGATAGTAGATTATTTTGTAAATAATAAGGATACTTTATTTACAACAGACTATGTGGTATTGGATTTTATTGGGGGAGAACCTCTGTTGGAGATTGAATTGATCGATAAAATAGTAGATTATTTTCGATTATCAGTATACAAAAAGAAATCGAAATGGTTTGGAAGATTTCGAATCTTAATTCAATCAAATGGGGTATTAGTAAGTAGTGAGAAATTTCGAAAGTTCTTGAGGAAAAACCATCAGATGGTCTCTGTGGGTATCACAATTGATGGTATAAAGGAAAAACATGATATGCAGCGTGTATTTCCTAATGGAGAGGGATCTTATGACATAGTAGAAAAAAATTATAAAATGTTCTTTAAAGAGGGTTTGACAAAAGATACTAAGGTAACGTTTGGGCATGAAGACCTAAAATATTTGAAAGACAGTATTATACATTTGTGGAAGTTGGGAATAAAAAGCATTCCAGCGAATGTTGTTCATGAGGATGTCTGGAAAACAGGGGATGATACTATATATGAACAACAATTGATTGAATTAGCAGATTATGCGATTGATAATCATTTGTGGAAGGAATATAATACTTCATTTTTTTATGATAAGTTGGGATTTAAGGCAAATGAGGATGCGAT
>VSNR01000114.1 GCA_009774345.1 Lachnospiraceae bacterium
GACAGTGTAAAATCTTACCATGTATCCTGTCTAATTTCTACCCCCTCCGTGTCCAGTTTTAGTATACCACTTCAAACATGGACCAGCGGGTTCTGGTTGCCCTGGCGCTCGATCCGCCCTTTTCGCTGGGCCAGATCTCCGGGCCTGTCGAGTAGGTCAGCGGTATTACTACCGCCTTCCCCTCTAAGAACCGTGCATGAGAGTTTCCCCTCACACGGCTCAAGCAATTCAAAGCATCTACCAATATAGATGCCGGCTAGTCAACTAACGATTTTGTTTATAGCATTTGTCATGCACGAGATAACGGACAATCTGCCCATTTTCTTTCTGTTCTCGTACATTCCATTGTGTTTCAGCAGTGATTGGCTGACCGCATAGCGGACACTTTCTTTCCTGCTTATTCCACATATAAAGCAAAGATTTTCTTCCTTTCAGAGACAACAGCATTTTGTATGTCATTCTCTCCTCAAAATACTCCTTCCACTCTGCATCAAACGGGTTTGCTTCACTCTTGATTTTCTTATGCCGCAGGATTTTAGTCTCAAAAGCAAGTTTCAATGGAAAAATATCTTTTCTCCCATTCTTCTCTGATTCCA
This sequence comes from Lachnospiraceae bacterium, assembly GCA_009774345.1. Taxonomy (GTDB): domain Bacteria; phylum Bacillota; class Clostridia; order Lachnospirales; family Lachnospiraceae; genus COE1. Next base: position 597 of record VSNR01000114.1, read on the forward strand.
CAAGGAATCTCCACCGTCTTGTTTTGTAGAAATGGAAGTATTTGTTTGCAATCCAGCGTTTTCCCTTTTTCGGATGCCGCCTTTTTGCCCACTGCCATAATTTGCGGAATATCTGGTCGTCCACTCTCTGGAACGTCTTTGATGATGCTCCGCATCTGTAATAATTCGCCCAACCTGTAATCTTTGGATTTAAGAGCCTTATCAATGTTTCCTGCCTACAGGATTTATTGCTGTCAATCGTATAACGGATTCCGTCTAAAAATTTCTTTACACATTTCTTCGATGGCTGTGTCAGCAGAACGCCTTTAAACTTTCTGATGTTAAAGCCAAGAAAATCAAAACCGTCGTCAATGTGTGTGATAACCGTTTTTTCTTCTGACTGAATTGCAGATGGAGGTCATGACTGCCATATCCTGATAAAAGAAGGTGATATCAACATCGGTCTGTTGTTTCAGATCATCAACGACGAAAGTCTCCTGTGACACATTGAAGTTCATTCCGCGCCAGACATATCCGTCTGACTTCATGGAATAATCTCCATATCCCTGACTGCTGTAGAGATTCATAGCTGCAAGTGCGCTTGATTTCAGACGGCTTTTGGTTTGTGTATACATGCTGGAACGAAACTGTATCATACCGATGACAAGTGACAGGAGTGTTAACAGCAGGAGAGGGGCACAGCAGAGCGTCAGCATTTTCTGCTTAAATTTCATTTTCATCCCTCCCTACATCGCGTCTTTTGTGATGACAGTTACACCTGTATCGGTTTTGGTATTTGTGTCGGTGTAAGTGCCTTCAAGGGCTTGTATGGCGATTATCATGCCATCGTGTCCCATAACAGTTGGATTTTGCTGCATTGTGGCGTAAATTGTTCCGTCTGCGACGAGGGAAAGAACTGTATCAGAGGTGTCAAAACCGACAATCGTACTCTCTGTGGAAGCCTCTTTCAACGCGTTTCCGATGGCTACAGTAGTGCCTTCATTGGTACCAAAAATCCAGCGTAATTTTGCGAGAGACCTTCATTCACTGTGCTTGTAATATTGCCTGCGTCATCCTGCATAAACACTGTGTCAGCGAGGGTGAAGTCTGTGCCCTCAAATGCCTGACGAAACCCGTTTTCTCTAGCTACACATGAAGCAGTGTCAGCAGTGACACCCATGATGCCAATCATGCCGCTTGTAATGCCCTTTGCCTGAAGCGCGCTAATCATGGTTTCACCGGCGGTTTTTCCAGCGATTGTATTGTCTGTTGAGAGTGCAGTCACGCAGTCGTAGCTTGCGGAACTATCAACATAGACAATTTTGCATCCTGCGTCGGCTGCCTTTTGCAGGCTTGCGTTTACGCCGTCTTTGCTATTTGCGGCGAGCAGGATTGCGTCCGCGCCGTCTGCGACAGCAGCATCAATACATGCGCTTTGCAGTGCATCATCGTGAGCATCAGGTCCTGTCCATTTGTAGGTGATATTTCCAATTTCATTGACGGCATTCAGGCATCCATCGTCAATTGATTTCCAGTAGCTGTCGGTCAGATCCATTGTGATCAGATAGACTGTGTACTTGTCTGTGGGGGTTGCTGTGGGTACAGTGCTTTGCTCCGCGCTGCCTCCGGGGAGGGTTTCCTGTGACTGGAAGCCGGCGGACGGCTGGTCAGCCACGGCAGATACCATGGGTTGTTCTGGCATGATGATTTCAGGTGTGGTATTTGCACCACAACCTGCCAGCAATACAATGCAGGTCAGCATGCACATCAACAGTTTTTTCTTCGCTCTCATAATTGGTTTTCCTTTCAGGTTTAAATAGTATTATGTGTTATTGTCACACTATACTAGTATATAATAAATATTGTCGAACAACAACGGATTTGCCGCAGATAGCTTATAAAATCGCTGTTTTTGTACGATATAGTATATAGCATACCAGATTGTGTCTGAACATGCGTTTCGGACATGTTCTGATATGGCACAACTATAAATTTGTCTGAATCAAGGAGGATGATGGCATGAGTATGATGATGAGTATTAGCAGTCCTAATACGAGACGACTGGAGTTCAGGGATAAGGGCGGTAAAGTCGTTGGTTCTGTAACAATCAAAAGTGCGAAATCGCAGGAGACAAAGAAGAAGAGTCTGCCGTACAGTTACAAGCAGATTTCCACCAGACTTTTAAATGCGAAAAAGTCGGACAACGCACATCAGGTGCTGATCAGTGCGAAGCAGAAGGTGGCGTCTCTCAGGCTGATGTACAAGGGCGGCGTGTACGATGACAATGAGATTTTCAATGCATTGATGCACGCGCAGGCAATTACCAGAGTGGCGAAAAAGCGCATGAAACATCTCGAGGAGGAGGAGCGGGTCGAACAAAAAGGCGGAGGACCCTGCGAGGCTGATCTCGAGGAAAAAACGGAAAAGGGAATTACAAAACAGCTTCAGGAGGAAGACCGGTCTGATGTCAACCTTCAGAGAATGCAGAAGCTTATGGAACAGTATGAGCGCATGATGGAGGAGGCAATGAAGGCACTGGAACGGGTCGATGACATGGACGAGTTCTCGGAGGACATGGGAATCAGTGTACGGCAAAGCATGGACCCAGAGGACATAGAGATGATGAAGAAAAAGCATCGTGCCGATGAGATGAAGGAAATCATGGAGGCAGACATGAAGTATCTCAAAGCCATGTTTGACAAGTTTGAGAAGGACAAACAGACGATCAGCAGCAATGCCTATGGGATGAATGGCTATAACAGAAACGGTGTTTCGCTCGAACTGGGGGGCATGAGTGTCTCGACTGGATCGTCGCCTAGTGCGGCTGCCGTGGTTGAGGGTGGTACGATTGATGCAGCAGTGTGAAGATATAGGATAAGCGTTTCCGCAGACATTGGGAGTCCCAAGTCTGCGGAATTTTTTAATATTTCTAGTAAATTTGCAGAGGATGTGTTAAAATGGATATAACAAATGAAAAAGGAGCTGATATTATGTATAAAATCATCACCATGGAACGTGAATTTGGAAGCGGCGGCAACGAGATTGGCAGACGGGTAGCGAAAAAATTAGGCATAGAGCTGTATGACAGGAATATTCTGGTAGAGGCGGCAAAAAGGCTCGACATTCCGCCAATCTATATCGGAGATCTCGAGGAGACAGCACCGGGCAGCATTATCTTTAACCTCTCCAAAACAGCCATTGGCGGCAGCAGGAAGGACAGCAGCCTGCCAATGTCCGAGAAGCTGTTTCTGGAGGAGAAAAAAATTATCGAGGAAAATGTCGAGAAACATGACTGCGTGATTGTCGGCAGATGTGCTTCTTTCATTTTATATGACAGGGCAGACTGTCTGAAAGTTTTCATCTATGCTGATAAGGATTACCGCATTAACCGCGCCATTCAGACAGAGAATATCGCTCCTGCGGAGGCGGAGGATTTCCTGCGCAAGTCTGACAAGAGAAGGAGCAATTTCTACAATACGCATACAGGCTGGAAATGGGGCGATATGTCCAAGTTCGACCTGTGCCTCAACACCAGCAGCCTCGGGCTGGATGCGTGCGTGGACATCCTTGCAGGTATGATGCAGAAGTAATAAAATAGGTTTTTATTCGTTGCAATGCATTAAGAGATATGATATACTTCTAAATGGCAATACCATAACGGTAGGCGGTTCGCCCTCTGCGGAGGGCATGTGACCCTCCAAAGGCACTGGTTTCTGTACAATGTACAGAGCGGTGTAAAGACAGGAGGGGGTGATACCAATGATAACGATCGAAAGTTTGATTGCAGTAATCAGTCTTGTACTGACTGCTTTTGGTCTTGGATATACAATCGGTAGCAACACAAAAAAATAACCGCCCAAGCCTAGCAATCTTAGCGGTTATTTTTACCAATAAAATGTTGGGCGAACCGTCTATCGGTATTGCCTTTTCATATTTACTATAACATGTTTCTATATTGATTTCAATAGTCTGTGATCAAATAAAATGATTTGTGAGATGAAACTTAATCAAGACCCACTCGACTGGTAACACCGCACCCCGAATTTCCAAAGCAGCAGCGCCGGTACCAAGAAGAAGCAGGCGGCAAGCGGCAGAAACATATAAAAGACCGAGGTCCGCCGGTCAAGGATATACAGGAGCGGATAGTACTGTACCAGCGCATAAGGAATGACAAATGTCGTAAACAGCAGCATCTTTTTGCCATAGATGCCAATCGGATATTTGCCAAGCTCCCTGCCGCCGTCAGTAAAAACATTCATGAACTCAAGCCCTTCGAGTGTAAAAAAGCACAGCGCCGCATAGATAAAAAACAGCGCTGTAAACACCGCTGTGCCGCCAGCCAGCATAAACAAAAGCGTACATATTTTGGGGACATTCCATACAACATTGCATTTCATGATGCCATAGGCAAACATAACAACTGCCTGTAACAACCGCCCGATTCTTGTCAATTCAAATTTGGAGCCGAGCACCTGAAGGATTTCATTCTGCGGACGCACCAGAACCCGGTCAAATTCACCGCTTCTGACCATGCCGGAAAACGTGTCAAATCCCCGTGCAACCATTTCCGCCAGCCCGAATTCCAGCAAAACCACAGAGAAACACAACAGCACTTCGCTGTAGGTAAAACCATCCACACTCGAAAACCGCTGAAACATAAAAAAGATGCCAAGAAAGATGTTGAATGACACCAGAAACTGTCCAATCGCCGTCAGCAGAAAGGAAGTCTTGTACTGCATCATACAGCGGATATTGATGGAGACGTAGTGCAGATATAACCGGATTGTTTTCATGAGTGCTAACCTCCCTGTACAATGATTCTTTTTACGGCAACCCTGCATAGCAGTTTTCCGGCAGCAGTGAGAACCACAAGCCAGAATCCTTGCAGTAGAATTGCCCGCCTGATTTCATCTGCGCCGATGCTGGCGCTGTATATCCGCAGTGCGGCATTCTGCATGGATGCAAAGGGCAGCAGCTCCATGATGGAACGGACAGCATCTGGGAAAAACGGCAGTGGTATCACGGCTCCCGAAAAAAATTCCACGCAGGAAATGAACACGATGCGCAGCCCTTGGGGAGAAATCGTGAAAAATGCCAGCACGTAAACCAGCAGGCAGAATGTCACCGTCACAGCAAGCCCTAATATCAATGACAGCACAAATAGAAGAAAGTGCGGCAGGCTTGCGGGCGTGTCAATGCCATACGGCTGCGGGATAAACGCGGCGACAATAAGGATTGGGAAACATCGGAGAACTGCCCGGGCAAGCCTTGTCGCCACGCTTCTTGCAAACCACATGTTATAGATACTGATGGGTCTGCATAGTTCATAGGCAATGTTTCCGTTTACGATGGAGTCAAAAATGTCATTTTCCATCATCCACACAGCAAAAAATGCAAGGAATGCCTGTTGCAGCCAGACATAAGATGAGGTCGCGGAGAGGCTCATCGGGAAAGCAGCCGCGTCTGTGCGGTAAAAAGCGCGGTACATCATGATTTGCATGCCGCCCCATGCAAACTGCGTGATAATTCCTGCCAGTGCGGCAGTGCGGTACTGTAGCCCCATCGTAAAGCGCAGTTGAAAGAAGGACAGATATTTTTTCATAGGTATCCATGCCTCCTTCTAAATGTTATAGGTGCGGTAGAGCTCGGCAACTGTCGCATCAATGCTCTCATTCCCGGTTCGGATGTCGTCGAGGGAACCGTCCATGAGAATCTGTCCTTTGCCAATCAGCAGGATTCTGCTTGTGAGGGATTCGATATCCTGCATGTCGTGCGTTGTCAGGATTACGGTTGTCTTGTGCGTCTGGTTCTGCCTGAGGATAAAATCGCGGACAGCGAGCTTGGACACGGCGTCTAAGCCGATTGTCGGCTCGTCCAGAAACAGGATGCGCGGACGGTGCAGCAGGGAGGCGGCAATCTCGCACCGCATCCGCTGTCCGAGTGAGAGCTGCCTTGCGGGGGAGCGCAGCAGTTCAGACAGGTTTAGTAATTCTGTGAGTTCTTCGAGACTCTGCCGGTAGCAGGTATCGGAAATAGAGTAGATATCCTTTAGCAAAGCAAAGGAGTCAATGACGGGGACATCCCACCAGAGCTGTGAACGCTGGCCAAAGACAACGCCAATCTCCCGCACGTGGTCGATTCTGTTCTTGTGTGGCACGCGCCCATCCACAAGGACGGTTCCGCTGTCTGGTGTCAGTATTCCGCTCAGAATCTTGATGGTGGAGCTTTTCCCTGCCCCGTTGGGGCCGATGTAGCCTACCATCTCGCCATCCTGAATCGTGAAGCTGACATCGTTCAGTGCATGGATGATGTCATATTCCCGGTGAAAAAGTGCCTTGCAGGCTTCAGAAAAACCTGCGTTTCGTTTTGCAATCCTGTACGACTTGCATACGTGTTCCATCGTAATCATTTTGCTTCCTCCTGATAGTTATACTTTTCAACAATGTGTTCCAGTATCTTTCCAAGTAGGTTTTTTTCAGTAGGTTTTTGATTCTATCACACATCAATCACAAAAACAACAGAAATATTATATAAAATAGCACAGAGAATTTTGTGTAACCTGCCAAAGCGCAATCTATTCACCGTGTACATATGATAAATAAAAACAGTTTAGGAGTTACTATGGCAGATCTTACTCCGGGAATGATATTCACAGACACACTCCGAAACAAACAGCCCGACGCGCTGGCATGGATTCGGGGAAATGCACAGAATCCACAGTTGAGCGGGATTGTCAAATTTTACGAGACCCCCTATGCCGGTGTGCTGGTTGAGGCGGAAATTTTTGGGCTTCCCAATATTGCGACCCCGTTTTCGTCTGATTTTTATGCGATGCACATCCATGAAAAAGGCGACTGTACGATGCCTTTTGACAAGACAGGAAACCATTATAATCCGACAAAGGAGCCCCATCCTGACCATGCAGGGGATTTGATTCCGCTCATGGGCAATCAGGGATATGCATGGCTTGCGTTCTACGACAAGCGTTTTCAGATCTCCGAGATTATGGGGAGAAGTGTAGTGATTCACACAATGCCAGACGATTTTAAATCCCAGCCGTCAGGGGATGCAGGCGGGAAAATCGGGTGCGGTGTGATACGGTAAAACCAGCGGGCAGGGGAGTGTGTGCGGCATTTCCCTGTCTGCCTGCACGACAGATAGAAGGTAAGGGACAAGCTGTGACAGTGTGGACAGCGCATGTCGAAATATGTAGTTTCAAATGCCGTGAGATGTGGATAACTTGTTAGAAATACACCGTTTGGGGAGACTATCCACATATTTATGCACGACATCCACAAAAAATTGGGCAAAGAATCCATTGTAAATACTAAATAATGTCTAAAAATGTCGAAAATTCTGTAAGATGGCCGTGGGATGAAAATGTTGATTTTGCATAAAATATTTATAAATATGCTATTGTTTTCTGGTTACAAAAGGGATATCATTAAAGATGAAAATATAAGTAAAAACGGAGGAAATCATTATGGCAATTTTAGTTACAGGCGGTGCCGGCTTCATCGGCAGCCATACAGTAGTGGAGCTTCAGAATGCAGGGTATGATGTGGTCGTGGTGGATAACTTGTCCAACGCGAGTGTCAAGTCCTTGCAGCGTGTGGAAAAAATTACGGGAAAACCAGTTACATTTTATAAGGCTGACATTCTCGACAGGGAAGCGATGGAGAAGATCTTTGATGAGCAGCAGATTGATTCCTGCATTCATTTTGCCGGATTGAAGGCAGTCGGGGAGTCTGTGGCTAAGCCGTGGGAATATTACAACAACAATATTGCAGGAACCTTGACGCTCGTGGATGTGATGAGAAAGCATGGCTGCAAGAATATCATTTTCTCCTCCTCGGCAACCGTCTATGGAGATCCTGCGTTTATTCCAATCACAGAGGAATGCCCCAAGGGACAGTGCACCAATCCGTATGGCTGGACAAAGTCCATGCTGGAGCAGATTTTATCGGATATGCAGAAGGCAGACCCGGAATGGAATGTCATCCTCCTTCGCTATTTCAATCCAATCGGCGCGCACCAGAGCGGCACGATGGGAGAGAACCCCAATGGAATCCCGAACAATCTGATGCCATATATCACGCAGGTCGCAGTGGGCAAGCTTGAGAAGCTTGGTGTGTTTGGCAACGATTATGACACGCATGACGGAACGGGTGTCCGTGATTATATCCATGTGGTAGACCTTGCGGTTGGCCATGTGAAGGCATTGAAGAAGATCGAGGAAAAGGCGGGGCTTTGCATCTACAATCTCGGCACTGGGACAGGCTACAGCGTGCTGGACATTGTGAAGAATTTTGAGGAGGCGACAGGCGTCAAGATTCCGTATGAGATCAAGCCAAGGCGCGCTGGCGATATCGCTACCTGCTATGCAGATGCCAGCAAGGCGAAGAAAGAGCTTGGATGGACCGCACAGTACGGCATCAAGGAAATGTGTGCAGACAGCTGGAGATGGCAGTCCAACAATCCAAATGGATATGAGGAATAAAATAATAATGTAAAAAATTCCGCAGTTCAGGCTGCGGAATTTTTATGCAAAGAATAAATTTTAGATCTCACCATTTTTATAGCGGTTGATATAGCTGTGAATCCTGTCATTGGGATTGAGCAGGTCGCTGATGGAGGAGTCATGATTCAGCGTGTCGATAATATAGGCAATGTATTTGCTCATGTCACAGCTGATATACCATTCTTTGTCCAAGAGCTCGGGCTTTTGATAGATCAGGTTTGTCGTGAGGACTCTGTAGATCAGGCCCTGTTCATACGCCTCATCAAACTTGTCCAGCCCGGCAGTAAAGAGTCCAAAGGTCGCAGCGGCAAAGATGCGGTTTGCCTTGCGCTTTTTCAGGTCGGTGGCAACCTCGATCATGCTCTCGCCGGAGGAGATCATGTCGTCTACGATTATGACATCCTTTCCCTCCACGCTGCTCCCGAGAAACTCGTGCGCCACGATGGGATTGCGCCCCTTGACAATCTTGGTGTAATCGCGCCGCTTGTAAAACATCCCCATGTCAAGCCCCATCACGTTTGCCATGTAGATCGCACGTCCCATACCGCCCTCGTCAGGGCTGATGATCATCATATGGTCCGCGTCGATGGTCAGGTCAGAGACGTTGTTTAACAGGCCTTTAATAAACTGGTACGTGGGCGATACGGTCTCAAAACCATTCAGCGGAATCGCATTCTGTACGCGCGGATCGTGTGCGTCGAAGGTGATGATATTGTCCACGCCCATGTTGACCATTTCCTGTAGCGCCAGCGCACAGTCGAGGGATTCTCTGGAATTTCGTTTGTGCTGGCGGCTCTCGTACAGATAGGGCATAATCACTGTGATGCGCCTTGATTTGCCGCCGATCGCAGCGATGATTCGTTTTAAATCCTGAAAGTGGTCGTCAGGTGACATGTGGTTTTCCTGTCCACACAGAGAGTATGTCAGGCTGTAGTTGGTGACATCCACGAGCAGATAGATATCGTCACCTCTCACAGATTCCAGTATTTCACCCTTTGCCTCACCGGTTCCAAAGCGTGGAACACGGGTCTGTATAATATAAGAATCGCGCTGATATCCTGCAAACGCAAGAGAGTCTTTGTGCTCACTCTCACGCTCAGCCCTCCATCTGACAAGATATTTGTCCACCTTGTCTCCAAGCTCCTTGCAGCCGCTCAAAGGAATGATGCCTAATGAACCGACAGGTATTGAATTGAGATTTCTTTTTTCCTCACGAACTGGCATTGAAAAACCCTCGCTTTCCGTATAAATATGATGTACATTTTCATTTGTTTGCAGATGATGTCTTCTTCTGCATCCGTATGTCTTGACCAGTAAGTTTACATATATCGTAATTGCTGGTGATGCGTGAAAAGATCCTGTCAGAATACCGGTCCCGCAATTCACCGAGCGAAAGATTTGTTGTGATAATGGTTGCTTTTTTGCGCAGATGCCTGCTGTTTAGACAGGAAAAAAGCTGGGAGGAAACGAAAGCGTTCGTAAGCTCTGTCCCTAAGTCGTCGATAATGAGCAGGTCACAGCCGCAGATCTCATCCGAGATCCCGGATGCTGCCTCAGCGCTGTCTCTGTCAAAGGTACTCTTCGACAGAACTTCAAAGAGCTGGGAGGCGCTAAAGTAGATGACGAGTCTGCCCTGATCGATCAGTTCCTTGGCTATACAACAGGATAGAAAAGATTTGCCCGTTCCTACTGTACCATAAAAAAACAGATTTCGGTAGTCCTTATGAAAGCTTTTCACAAAATTTTGGCATATTTGTACAGCTTTTGTAAATTTTTCGAGGTCCTCCCCTGCATAATAGTCATAAGAAAGCGAACAAAAGTTCTCGGTTTTCAGCAAATCACGGATATGCGACTGCTCGTAGATCAGATCAATCTCCGCCGCGCGGAAGCAGGTGCATTTTTGATTGTCAATATAGCCAGTATCGCGGCATTTATTGCAGGCGTAAACCGGTGTCAGATAGTCGTCTGGGAAACCGTTCTTCCGCAGCAGGTTAGCCTTCTGTTCGGAGAGTTCTCTGAGGCGCTGCCGCAGTTTTGGCAGTGCAGTATCGTCTCCATTTAGAAGTTTCCGTCCCTGCTCGAGCGAGACGGCGGCAACTTGGCGGTCCAGCGCTTCATAGTCTGGGATTTTCTGATAGACGGTCTCGGTGTTTTGCTCGAGACGGCGTCTGGCGGCGCGCTGTTTTTCCTCATAAGAGCGCATGATCGCGTCGTGCTGGCTGTTTGTCAGTGGCATATTCATTCCCCTTTGGTTCTAATTGCTCAGGATATTCTGCTCTAGTGCATCAAAGTCATATGTATTTTGGGCAAAATTGTTGAATTTATTCTTGGTGGCTGCGATGTTGTCATTTTTGCGCTGCTTGTCCGTGATCGCACAGATGCGCTTGTAGGATGCGTCAGCCGCCGGGATATCCGCCTTGTGATGGACACCCGCCTGATACCATTTGGTGAGGATGCCGTCCGCGTAGGCGAATCGGTTTCTGTCCGTCGTCATGACGGTCTTGTCGCATGCTTCCTGTATCACATCCAGCCAGAAACCATACTCCTTGGTCCATTTGTTGATATATTCAAGCTCTTTGGGAGCAGGGTCCGTGTTCTTGCCAAGTGATTTCATGATGGTGTAGACCACCTTGTCATATTTGCGGGAAGCGTTCTGGGCATCCGCAGGAGACATAATGCCCTGCTCATGCCATGCGAGCGCGACTTTTTCCATATAACGGAAGTCTTTCTTGCCGCGCTCTACACAGTGCTGTACCAAGTAGTCAATCAAATCTGTGGAGAAGCCCAGCCGGTCATACAAAAACAGGATGGTTTCCATGTCACTGCGCGTCAGCTGCCGCGCGACGTACTGCTCTGTGACCAGCAGGAGCTGCTCGATATCCTCATTGTTCTTAAAATCAGAGAGCTCATCAAGAGAGTAGTCCGGTTTGGTGATTTTGCTGTTCATGCTGCTTCCATCTGCGGGCGGGCTGCCGGCGCTGGCAGCAGTATTTTTGGGAGATCGCTGCGTCAAAGCGGCTCTGGCAGTCATGCCCGTCTGCATGGAGGCCGGTCTGACAAAAGACAAGACCGGTGTGATACGGGGAGCCGTTCTGGGCGCCTCGTATACATTTTCAAGGGAAAGTACCCTGATTCCAGACAGGTTGTGAGCCGCGTCGAAGTCGAGTGCCAGAAGCTGTCTGGACTCCCAATACATCAGCGACCTGAGCACATCCTTTTCTGTATAGTTAAACTTGTCCGCAATATCTGTCACGCTCGTTGGGAGATTTGCGTTCATCATGCGGATCAGAAAAAGATAGATTTTGAGTTGTGCATCATTGGCATCCGCCATGTATTCATCAATGAATAAATTGGAAATAGTTGTCTGTTCATTTGTGGCAGCCCGATAAATATTGACACGATTCATAATACCTCACCCGTCCTGTAAAAAATTCCTTCGTATCAGTCCGGCGTGGGAGGCGCCGGCATGTGGAAGGTAAGTGTATTGTAGCACACTCAACCAAAAAAGCAAGCCCCCGACCCCGCTCAAACCCTTGTGAATACTGGACTTTTCGGCAATGTGGAAACTGTGGATACTGTGGATAGCCCTATCGGAAAGGGGGCAATTCCCTGTCAGACCCCCAACGCAGGATGTGGATGAAAACAAAAAATATCCACACATTGTTTTGTCCTTGCGGGGGCCAAAAAATGTGGATAATGTGGATAATTAGATACCAAGCAGGTTTTCACCTATTTTTACAACATCCCCAGCGCCCATAGTTATCAACAAATCGCCGTTGATACAATTTTTTAATAAAAAATTTTCAATCTCGTCAAAAGACGGGAAATAATAACATTCTTTTCCAAGTTTTTCCAGTTCGTACAGCAGGTCTTTGGAGCTGATTCCGATGGTGTTTTTCTCGCGCGCGGCATAGATGTCTGTCAGGACGATTTTGTCGGCGAGTGATAGCGCCTTGGCAAAGTCGTTTAAAAATGCCTTTGTGCGCGTGTAGGTGTGCGGCTGGAACACGCACCACAGATTCTTGTGCGGATAGTTGGCAGCAGCCTTGAGGGTGGCGGTGATCTCGGTTGGGTGGTGCGCATAATCGTCGAGAATCTTGATGCCGCACATTTCACCCTTCAACTCAAAACGTCTGTCCGTCCCTGAGAAGGTGGACAGGGCATCGCACACGGTGTGAAAGTCTATGCCAAGAAGCTCCATCAGGGCGATGACGGAGAGCGAGTTTAAAATATTGTGCTCCCCGACAACGCCAAGGTGTACTGTCCCGCAGTTTTTGCCCTTTTTTATCAGCGTATAGGAGGCGCGCCCGAGCGCATCGTAGCTGGCATCCGCGAAGCTGTAGTCGGCATCGGCGCTGGCGCCAAACGTAATGACGCGGCAGGAAAGCCCCTCGGTGAGCTCTTCAAGGTGGTCAATCTGTCTGTTGATGATGAGGCAGCCGTCCTCAGGGAGGAGTCTGGCAAACCTTTTGAATGAATGACGGATATCCTCAAGATCTTTGAAGAAGTCCATGTGGTCCTCCTCAATGTTCAGGATAATGCCAATGCGCGGGAAAAAGCTCAAAAAGGAGTTGGTGTACTCGCATGCCTCGGTCACGAAATAGTCGGATTTGCCGACGCGGATATTGCCGCCGATGGACTTTAGGATGCCGCCGATCGAGAGCGTGGGGTCGGTGTCTGCCGCCAGAAGCACTTCAGAGACCATAGAGGTCGTGGTCGTCTTGCCGTGGGTGCCGCTGATGGCAATGGCAGTCTTGTAATTTTTCATGATCTGGCCTAACAGGTCTGCGCGGGTCATGAGCGGAATGCCCTTTTCTTCCGCGGCACAATACTCTGGATTGTCCTGTGCGATGGCAGCCGTGTACACGACGAGGTCTGTGCCGTCCTCAATGTTGCTTGCCATCTGCGGGTAGCGGATTCTTGCGCCCAGTGAGACAAGGTGCTGGGTGAGCGGGGATTTTCTGGCGTCAGAGCCGCTCACGTCAAAGCCTGCATCGAGCAGAATCTTTGCAAGCCCCGACATGCTGATGCCGCCGATTCCGATGAAATGTACATGAATGGGATGATTGAAATTTATCTGATACATTGTTTTATGTTCCTTCC
>VSNR01000115.1 GCA_009774345.1 Lachnospiraceae bacterium
ATTGTGTGACAGGAAAATGGGTGATTTTACGACAGCAGGTGAGGTTGAATCTGTGACAGCTCATGAAGTTATTAACAGAAGTGCTGTGCGGTGCGGCAAAGGGATGTCAGAATGCAGTCTTTCTCACGCTCGGAACCGGCGTCGGCGGCGGTATCGTTATCGACGGAAAAATCTTTGAGGGCGGACACCCCGGCGGTGCGGAGCTTGGACACATCAAATGCGGCGTTGAACAGCGCAGATGTACCTGCGGCAGGCTGGACTGTCTTGAGACGTATGCCTCTGCGACGGCGTTGATTCACGATGCAAAAAAGATGGCGCAGGAGCATCCTGAATCCCTGCTCTGGGCGCTGTGTGGCAATGACTTGGCGCAAATGAACGCTAAAATACCGTTTGATGCGGCAGATGCCGGTGATCTGTGCGGCAAAACACTGGTGGACAATTACATTCAGTATCTGGCGGATGGCATTACAGACCTTGCCAATATTTTCCGCCCGGATCTCATCGTGCTTGGCGGCGGTGTGTGCGCGCAGGGAGAGAAACTGACAGAGCCGCTCAACGAGCATCTGAGGGCGAATTGTTTTGGCAATACGGTGGCGTATGTGCCCCGGACAGTCGTTGCAAAGAATGGAAATCAGGCGGGAATCATAGGGGCAGCGGGGCTCGTTTTTTCTTAAAAGCCAAACCAGAATATGCCAAAAGTGTGTACAAACAAAGCGTTTTCGGCTATAATAGGCATATATCACAAAGGAGGGCATATCATGATGGAGAGAACCGCATTCGAGGCAGACAGGGCACTGATTCATACCTTGATTGAAAAGACCCCTGTTGCTTACATTATTATGGATGACCAGTATCGGATTCATTATGTCAATGACAGCTTCTTAAAGCTGCGCAGGCTGGACAAAGAAAAGACTATCGGGGAAATTTGTTACAATATTTCCAATGCCGGAAACCACTGTACATACTGTGCAGTCGAGCAGGCGTTAGAGACCGGGAAACCGGCATTGCTACAGCGCAAGGATGTGCTGCCGGACGGAAGCGTCCGCTATATTGATGACTATGCAGTCCCGTTGTTTTGTGACGCTGCTGCGGGCAGAAAATATCTGCTGGAAATCATGGTCAACCGCACGGAGGAATACTTGGTGCGCGCGCAGTACCAGCAGGATGTGGAGGAGGCAGTGCGCGCGCTGGTGGGATTGATCGAGGCAAAGGATTCCTACACGGCACTTCACTCTAAGAATGTATGTACCTACGCAACACAGATTGCCAGACAACTGCATATGACAGAGACAGAAATCTTTCAGATCTCACTGGCGGCGCTGCTGCACGATCTGGGCAAAGTAAAAATCCCGCTGCAAATCATCAACAAGCCGGGGCGTCTCAGCGACAGTGAATTTCACACAATACAGCTGCACCCAGAGTATGCGTGCGATATGCTCGATGGCTTCGTCCATCTTGAGGATATCTGCGAAATGATACGCCATCATCATGAGCGGCTCGACGGCAGAGGATATCCAGATGGCATTGAGAAGGACTATCTGTCCATTGGAAGCCGTATTCTTGCAGTTGCAGATACCTATGATGCCATGACGACCGACCGTGCATACCGCAAAGCGCTGCCGCGTGAGACGGCGATGGAGGAGCTGTACCGTGTCAGCGGAAGCCAGCTGGATGAACAGATTGTCGCCGCCTTTTCAAAGATTCCGGCGGAAGATTTTGGAGAGGGAACCTTCCACAAAAATCCAGCCTGCGAACAGCCGCTGCTGGTCCGCAATCTTGGCGGTGGCTGTTTTTCGGACAAGAAATTATCGGATATCAAAACAGACCAGCTTTTGACGATCGATACCTTGGCGGAAACCATCACGCCGGAGCAGATGCAGGCGGCAGTTTTTGAACATACCCCCTGTGGCTATGTCGTTTTGGATCAGGACAACAGACTCTGTTATGCCAATCCATTTTTCCAGAATCTCGCTGGCAGTCTGGCATTGGACCAGCCATGCACCCTGTTTATGCCGGATAAGGAGGACGAAGTACGCCAGACGCACACGCGCATGCGCCGTCAGACACAGGCGGGGATACGCACTTTTGACGTATACCGCATTCCGGCTGCGCCGTACCAGCTCTATGCGGTGCTGGACCGCACTGAGGAGGCGGAGATGCTGCGGAAGATGGACATTGAGCTCGATCATTTACTACAGCTCTTGCAGCAGCTTTTGCTGGCGGAGGAGGAAGAGCAGGGGATTGACTTCTGTTCGCCGGAAGAGCTGTCCTATGTGAAGGAAAAGGTTGAGAAGATTGCCAGACAGCGCAGGCAGGACAAAAACACGGTCATTTAAAATCAAAAATCCTGTTGGTCAACTTTGGGGACGAACAGGATTTTTGTGTACATGTTTTTTAACGCATCAATTCTTCCATCTCATCAATCAGACTGTCAAAGAGCCTGAGTGCCTCCTCGACAGGCGTCTTGGTGGACATGTCAACGCCCGCGTCTTTTAAGATCGACACAGGGTCTTTGGAACGCCCGGCGCTCAGAAAGTTTTCTTTGTAGGCTTTTACCGCAGGCGCGCCTTCTTTTAGAATTTTCTGGGACAGTGCGATCGCGGCAGAAAATCCTGTAGCGTACTGATACACATAAAAGTTGTAGAAGAAGTGCGGGATGCGTGCCCACTCCAAATCAATCTTTGCGTCATGCACAATATCTTTTCCAAAATACAGGTCAATCAGATCATGATAAACCTTGCATGCCGACTCGGAGTTGATACTCTCGCCGTTTAGCACCATCTGGCTCATCTTTAATTCAAATTCCGCAAACATGGTCTGGCGGTAAAGCGTCGTGCGAAACTGCTCGAGAAAATAGTTGATCAGATAAGCGCGTTCCTTCTTGTCGGTGGTCTTTTTTAACAGGTACTGCATCAGCAGGGCTTCGTTGCAGGTCGAGGCAACCTCTGCCACAAAAATCACATAATCCGAATCGACAACCGGCTGGTGTTTGTTGGAGAGGTAGGAGTGCAGGGCATGTCCCATCTCATGAACTGTCGTGAACTCACTGTCAAGATTATTTTTATAATTTAACAGCACATAGGGATGGACGCGGCAGCCGCAGGAATAAGCACCGCTGCGTTTTCCCGCGTTTTCATAAATATCAATCCAGCGGTTTTCAAAGCCTTCGTCAAGGAGTGCGACATAGTCCTCACCGAGCACAGCGAGCGCCTCGCGGATGTTTTCCTTGGTCTCTGCAAATGAAATACTGCGCCCTGCATTGGATACCACCGGCACATACAAGTCATACATGTGGAGTTCATCCACCTTTAATAACTTCTTTCTGAGACGCACATATTTGTACATGGATTCCATATTTTCATGGACGGCTTCGATCAGGTTATAATAGACCTGCGGATCGACGTTGGTCTGGTCGAGCGCCGCCTCAAGAGGACTGTCGTACCTGCGCATTTTCGCAAAGAAATTGAGCTGCTTCATCTGCGCGGACAAAATTGCGGCAGAGGTGTTTTTGTGCTCATCATAGGTTTTGTACATAGAATCAAACGCATCTTTTCTGACATTCCTGTCATAATTTTGCATCAGCGGGATAAAGCTTGCATGCGTTACAGCAAGGCGGTTGCCTTCGATATCGGACACAGATTCATACGTCATATCTGCATCGTTGAGCAGGCCAAAGATATCCTCCGGTGACTGCGCAAGGTCTCCGGCGGCGGCAAGGATTTTCTCCTCCGCATCGCTTAGGATATGCGCCTTTTTCCTGAGAATATCATTTAAGCTTCTCTTGTACGGTAAGAGCGCTGGCAGTTGATCATAAAAGGCATTCAGCGTGGCTTCAGGTATCTCGAGGATTTCCGGTTCCGCAAAGGACAGGGCGGAGGAAAGTGTTACACACACGCCCATGGTCTGGTCTTTGTAACCCTGATAGGTCGTGTTTTTGGTGTCCTCATCAGCCTTTCGCAGCGCGTAGTTTGCGAATTTGTCCATCAACACGGACACTTCATCCTGCAATTTCAGAAAGGCAAGCAGGCTGTCAGCGCTTTTGCCAAGCTGTCCGCGGAAGAATTCGATCTGCGGGATCAGGTTCTTGACCGCCTCCATATCTTTTTTCCATTCGGCGTCACTCGCGTAGAGATCCTCCATCGCCCAAGTGTATTCCTTTGGGACATCACTGCGTTTTTCATAATTGTTTTGTTGGTTGCTCATTTCATTTCTCTCCTTTATCAATCTTTTCACACTAACTCCCATCTGCCCGCTTCAGCGGGCGTACAAATCAGGATGGTGAAATCTTTGATTTCACACTA
Source organism: Lachnospiraceae bacterium (assembly GCA_009774345.1). GTDB lineage: Bacteria > Bacillota > Clostridia > Lachnospirales > Lachnospiraceae > COE1. Next base: position 4,302 of record VSNR01000115.1, read on the forward strand.
ACTCCCATCTGCCCGCTTCAGCGGGCGTACAAATCAGGATGGTGAAATCTTTGATTTCACACTAATTACCATGCCATTCTCACAGCCTGCAAACTTTGGGCCGCAGGCACAAAGTTGCGTGTGAAAAATTTATTTTTCACACTATAGTCTACCATTTTATGCGGCATTATGCTAGACTATTATGAAGAGAAATTTTAAACAGTAACACAAGATCTGTAAGGAGGGCAAAATGGGACTGCGGTTTTATATTGGCGCGTCAGGCTCCGGCAAGAGCTATCAGCTCTATAATCATATTATTCAGCAATCAATGGCAAATCCGCACATCAATTATCTGATCGTTGTGCCAGACCAGTTTACGATGCAGACGCAGCTTGAGATGGTGATGCGGCACCCCAACAAAGGAATCATGAATATCGACGTGCTCAGCTTTGGCAGACTGTCCCACCGTATCTTTGAGGAGGTGGGCGGCAACGATAAGCCGGTGCTTGATGATACAGGAAAAAGTCTGGTGCTGCGGCGTGTGGCGGCAGGGCTTGAGGACGAGCTGGGTGTCATGAAGCGCAATATTCGAAAGCCCGGTTATATCAGTGAGGTAAAGTCAGCGCTCTCTGAATTTATGCAGTATGGCCTTGGCACAAAGGAAGTCGAAAAACTGTGCGAATATGCCGCGAAAAGAAATGCGCTTGCCTACAAATTAAAGGATTTGCACTTATTATATGAAGGGTTTCTAAACTATATCAATGAGCGCTATATTACGACGGAGGAGACACTCGATCTGCTCAGGAAAGTGCTGCCGCGGTCAAAGGTTGTGAAGGGCAGCGTGATTGTCTTTGACGGGTTTACCGGATTTACGCCGGTTCAGTACAATGTCATTCAGGAGCTGATGGTACAGGCACAGGAGCTGATAGTGACCGTCACAATGGGCGCAGAGGAGAATGCCTATGTGCAGGATGGAGAGCAGAAGCTGTTTCATCTGAGTAAGAAGACGATACATGACCTTGACCGGCGCTGCAAGGATGCAGGCGTCAGGCGGGAAGCAGACGAGCGGATAACAGACAGCGTGGTGTACCGTTACCGGGACAATGCAGGTCTGGCGCATCTTGAGCGCGCACTGTTCCGTTATCCGGTTCAGGAATATCAGGGAACACAGGACAGCATTCGGCTTTTTGAGGCGTCTGCGCCCAAGGAGGAGTTGAGACAGGTGTGTCTTGAAATCCGCAGGCTTGTGCGCGAGAGAAAATACTGTTACCGCGATATCGCGGTGGTGACGGGCGATTTGGAGCGGTATGGATTTCTGGCGCGCGAAATGTTTAGCCGCTTTGATATTCCCTATTATCTGGACCAGACGAACAAGCTGGTTCTGAATCCGTTTATCGAGTTTATCCGAAGCGCGCTGTTGGTGGTAATACAGGAATACTCCTACGAATCCGTCTTTCATTTCCTGCGCTGCGGCATGGCGGGCGTGACGCCCGATGAGACGGACAGATTGGAAAATTACTGTCTCACAATGGGCATACGGGGCAAAAAGGCATGGCAGAAAAAATTTACCAGACGCAGGAAAAAACAGGAAGAGGCCGCGGCCGCGCAGGCGCTTGAAGAGCTGAATGCAGTTCGGGAGCGGATTGTAGCGATGCTGGACCCGCTGATGCAGAAAAAGTCCGAGAAAAAGACAGCGGGAAAAGAGCTGGTGAAAGCGTTGTATGAATTTATTGTCAATGCTTCCATCGAGGAAAAACTTATGGCGTATGAGCAGTATTTTACAGAGCAGGGCGAACTGGTCAAGGCAAAGGAATACGCTCAGATCTACAGGCTTGTCATGGAGCTCTTAGAGCAGATCTGCGGTCTTTTGGGGGATGAGGAGCTGGAACTCAAAGAATTTGCAGATATTCTTGACGCAGGTTTTGCGGAGATCAAGGTGGGAACCATCCCGCAGAATGTAGATAAAGTCGTGATTGGAGATATCGAGCGGACGCGTCTTTGCGAGGTGAAAGCGCTGTTTTTTATCGGGGTCAATGACGGTATTATTCCAAAGAGCGGCGGGACAGGAGGCATCATCTCTGATATTGACAGGGAATTTTTGCAGGAGTCGGAGTTTGAGCTAGCGCCGACACCGCGTCAGCAGATGTACATACAGCGCCTTTATTTGTATCTGATGATGACGAAGCCGACAGAGCAGTTGTATCTGTCCTATGCCAAGGTGGATAATGAGGGGAAGAGCATCCGGCCGGCGTATCTTATCAATACAGTTCTTCGGTTATTTCCAGAGCTCGTGGTTGACCAGCCGCAGATGCGTCCGATGGAGGAGCAGATGGAGTCGCCCGCGGATACGCTTTCCTATCTGGTTGAGCTGCTGCGGCGCTATGCCGCGGAGGATATCGGGGAAGAGAGGCGGTTTTTTATCACACTTTATGACACATATGTCAGAAATGAGTGGTATGCGCCTGTCTTGGAACAGATGCGCAGGGCAGCATTTTCCTATCTGTTTCATGCAGATACAAACAGGATTCCCAGAGAGCTTGCGCGGCTTTTGTATGGGCAGGTTTTAAAAAACAGTATCAGCCGCCTTGAGAAGTTTGCCTCCTGCGCCTACGCTCATTTTCTGCAATACGGTCTGAGTCTTGAGGAGCGTGACAAGTACAGCTTTGAGAGCGTGGATATGGGCAATGTCTTTCATGCTGTGTTGGAAAACTTTTCAGACAAACTTGCCGAGGAGGGGTATACATGGTTTGACTTTCCAAGAGAGGTCGGAGAGCGGCTTGTAGGCACATGTCTGGAAGATTATGCAGTCTCCTACGGTGAGACGATCCTGTACAGCAGCAAACGCAATGAATATATGATCACGAGAATGCACAGAATCCTCAACCGTACTGTGATGACATTGCAGTATCAGCTGCAAAAGGGGGCTTTTACGCCCGAGAACTTTGAGCTTTCTTTTCAGATGACATCAGATCTCGATGCTGTGAATATTGCGTTATCGGAGGAGGAGCGGATGCAGTTGATCGGGCGCATAGACCGTGTGGACACCTGCAAGCAGGAGGATAAGCTGTATGTCAAGATCATCGACTACAAATCCGGCAATCGCAAATTTGACCTTGCCGCACTGTACTATGGGCTTCAATTGCAGCTTGTCGTCTATATGAATGCGGCAGTGGAGGTAATCAAAAAGAAAAACAAAAAGGAAAAAAATGACGCACGTGTCATTCCGGCAGCGATGCTCTACTATCATGTCAGCGACCCTATGACAGAGACAGATAAAGGAAATCCCGATATCTCTGAGATACAGGCAGCGATCTTGGAAGAACTGCGCATGACAGGCATGGTCAGCGATGACGAGGAGGTGATACAACTGCTGGACAAGGATTTTGACACGAAATCTTCTATTTTACCAGTGGCAAAAAAGAAGGATGGCAGTTTTACAAAGACATCTTCTGTGCTCTCAGACAAGGATTTTGAGACGGTTTCGACCTATGTGAATCATAAGATTAAGGAACTTGGCGTGTCGATCTTAGAGGGCGATATCGGACTCAACCCGTATGAGCAGAAGGATGCGGATGCCTGCACCTACTGCGATTACAAGAGCGTTTGTGGTTTTGACAAAAAGCTGGGTGCAAAGCTTGTCAGGCATCTTGAGGATATGGATCAGGAGGATGCAATGGAGCGCATCCGGCAGAGTCTCGGCATCGACGGGCAGGAAGGAGACGGACAATCATGGCAATGAATTTCACACCAGACCAGCAGCGGGTCATTGATACCAGAGGCTGCAATATTCTGGTATCGGCGGCGGCTGGCAGCGGCAAGACAGCCGTCTTGGTAGAGCGTATTATCCAGATGATAACAGATGAGCGCCACCCCGTAGATATCGACCGTCTGCTGATTGTGACCTTTACTTCTGCGGCGGCGGCACAGATGCGGGAACGCATCAGCAAGGCAGTGGCGCAGAAGTTAGAAGAGCACCCCGAGAGCGAGCATTTGCAGAAGCAGACCTCGCTGATACACAATGCGCAGATCACGACGATTGACTCCTTCTGCCTGTTTGTCATCCGCAATAATTTTAATGAGATTGGACTGGACCCTGCGTTTCGCGTTGCGGATGAGAGCGAAGTCAAGCTCATCGAGGCGGATGTGATGGGCAGGCTTTTGGAGGAGGCACACACAGAGCCCACGGAGCGTTTTCTGCATTTCATTGAATGCTACAGCACAGGCACCAATGAGAAAAAGATTGAGGAGGCAATTTTGAGGCTCTATCATTTTTCGATGAGTTATCCGTTCCCGGAGCAGTGGCTTATAGAGCGCTTGGAGGATTATCGGATTGGGGAGATCGGTGAGCTCTCAAATAAAAAATGGTTTCAGTGTGCATTGGCATATATCCGCACGATTTTACAGGAGTGCAAAAACCGGCTGCATCAGGCGCTGGAGCTTGCAAACAGCGTCGGCGGTCCGATTCAGTATATGGATAACCTCGTGTCGGATATCGGATTAATAGAAAAATTTCAGCGCGCCACGGATTATAATGAGCTGTATGACCTGTTTACCTACTCTGCGTTTACACGTCTTTCCGGCAGGAAAGCGGAAGGTGTAGACCCTATTTTGAAAGAGATGGTCAAGGCGATACGCGATGAGGTGAAGAAAAATATAGCAGATCTCAAAAAATTTCTGTTTCAGATCTCTGTGGAGAATACGCTGCGCGATATGGCAGCCTGTCAGGAGTCTGTGGAGGAGCTGGTATCCCTCACGCTGGATTTCAAGAAAATGCTCGACCAGTCCAAGCGCGACAGAAATGTGATTGACTTTTCTGACATGGAGCATTTTGCCCTACAGATTCTGTTAAAGCAGGGGGCGGAGGACAGGATGGAATCATCCCGGATGGTGCCGTCGAATACAGCGCTTGAATTACAGGATTATTTTGAGGAAATCATGATAGATGAGTACCAAGACTCCAATGAAGTACAGGAGCTTTTGCTAAAATGCATTTCCGGCGAGGATAAGGGGCGTTTTAACCGGTTTATGGTAGGAGATGTAAAGCAGAGCATCTATAAGTTCCGTCTGGCAAGACCGGAAATTTTTATGCAAAAATATGACACCTATGTCATAAATGACCAGCGCAGCAGCAATGTGAGGATTGACCTGAGCATGAATTTCAGAAGCCGCCGCGAAGTGACGGATTCGACGAATTTCATATGCAGCCAGTTGATGACAGCAAAGGTTGGCAATGTGGAGTATGACGAGCGGGCGGCGCTGTATGTGGGCGCTTCCTACATAGAACCAGCGCAGATGGACGAAAATGATATATACCGCACAGAGCTGCTCATCGCTTCCCAGGATTCTCTTTTATCACAGGAAAGTGAACAGGAGGGGGCGCAGCAGGCGCCAAAATATTCTGAGAAAGAGATTGAGGCAGTGATGGTGGCGGAGCGCATCCGGCAGATCGTTGGTTCATTTCCTGTCACAGACGGGGTGACAGGAGAGGTGCGCCCGGCGAAGTATTCAGATATTGTGCTCTTATTCCGGGCGACAGCAGGGTGGGATGAGGATTTTAGAAGAATCTTGTCCGAGCGCGGGATTCCGGTGCATGTGACCAGCAGGGCGGGGTATTTTGAAACCTTGGAAATTCAGGGAATTGTCAACTTTCTGCGCGTGCTGGATAATCCGTTGCAGGATATTGCGCTCTTTGGCGTGCTGAAACTGCCGTTTTTTGATTTTACGGAGACAGAGATTACCTATATCCGGTGCTTTGCGCGGGACTATCAGGCACAGCAGGAACAGAACAAAAAGCTTTATCTGTATGAGCAGATACAATTATATTATGATCATGTATATCTTGCTGGTGAAGCAAAGCAGGAGGAGCGTGGAACCGTAAATCAGGCAAAGTTAGAACGTTTTTTGAAGATGATTGAAGCGTACCGCAAAAAGGTTGCATATACACCTATCAAGGAGCTCTTGCAGGAGCTGATTGCAGATACGTCCTATGATGCCTATGTGGGGTCCATGCCGGGCGGTGAGCAGCGGATAGCCAATATCGGGCTTTTGCTGGAGAAGGCGGGGGCATTTCAGAATACAAGTTTTTATGGACTGTTTCACTTTATCCGGTATCTTGAGACCATACAGGAGCAGGATGTGGATTTTGGAGAAGCAAATATTTTGGATGAGAATGCGGACGTGGTGCGCATTATGACAATTCACAAGAGCAAAGGGCTTGAATTTCCGATTTGCTTTGTCTGCGGACTCTCCAAACAGTTTAACCAGATGGACATGCGGCAGAGTATTCTGATGGATGTAGATCTCGGTGTGGGCGTGGACTATATCGACCCCGGACTTCGTCTCAAGCGTAAGACCATGCGCAAAAATGTAGTGGCACAGCGCATGAAGGAGGACACGCGCGGGGAAGATCTGCGCGTATTGTATGTCGCGCTCACAAGGGCGAAAGAGAAACTGATTCTCACAGGCTATATTCATGATCTGGACAAAAAGATCGCCAACAATGTGTATCTTACGATGGAGTCCGCCGAGAAGCTGCCGTACTCTGTCATGATGGGGGCAGTTTCATATATGGATATGATACTGGCGGCGCTGATACGTCATCCCTGTATGCGGGAGCTGCTCGAAGAGCGGGGCTTTGAATATGCCAGACACCGCCTGCCCTATCAGGAGATTCCGATAGAAATTGTCTTGTACCAGCAGGCAGAGAGTCAGGCAGAGCAGATCAGGCGCCAGCTCAAAGAGCAGGGACGGTCAATCGCTTTGGAGGAGGAGCTCTCCAGAGCAGCGGCGCACGCGGATGCCGCGCTGAGGGCAGTGTTTGATGAGAAACTGTACTATCAATATCCACATGCAGATCTCGAGGGGCTCACAGTCAAGACGACGGTATCGGAGCTCAAAAAAGCATCTTATGAGGAGACCGCCGCAGAATCGGCGGAATTGATCGTGCTGCCAAGGGAAAGCTACATACCGGATTTTGCACAGGAGGACATGCAGGATATGACAGAGGTGTCAGAATCGGAGGAGACTGCCAGAGCGCGCTCAGGAATACAATACGGTACGGCGGTGCACAAGATTATGGAGCTGTTGTCCTTTACTGAAAAATTCCGCACAGACAACAAAAAGCTTTACGCGGACATCAAAAGCGAGCAGGAACAATGGATTGCAGAGGGAACCGTCACAGCGGAGGAACTTGCCTGTGTCGGCGTGCGCAGGATTCAGGCCTTTTTCCAGTCCAGACTCTCACAGCGGATGATTGCGGCAAACGGGCGCGGTGAACTTTTCAAGGAACAGCCCTTTGTGCTGGGAGTCAGTGCAGACCAGCTCAATCCGCGCTTCCCATCGACCGAGACCGTCTTGATACAGGGCGTGATTGATGTATTTTTTTACGAGAAGGATGAGATCGTGCTTGCAGATTACAAGACCGATAAGGTAAGCTGCAAAGAGGAGCTTATCCAGCGTTACGAAAGCCAGCTCGACTATTACCAGAAGGCGCTAGAGCAGATTACCGGCAGGAAGGTGAAGGAGCGGTATCTGTATTCATTTTATTTACAGGAGGAGATTTATGTTTGAATACATTTTATTTGACTTGGACGGCACACTGACCGACCCCAAGCTTGGCATTACAAGCTCTGTACAGTATGCACTGCGGGCGCTTGGCATTGAGGAGCCTTCGCTGGATAAATTAGAGGTGTTTATCGGCCCGCCGCTCACAGACAGCTTTCGCGAATTTTACGGACTGGACGAGGAACAGATGACCACAGCGGTTGACAAATACCGGGAGCGGTTTGCCACGCAGGGAATCTTTGAAAATGAAATCTACCCGGGCATTCCCCAAATGCTTGCAGACCTGAAGGCAAAGGGCAAAAAACTGGCAATCGCTTCGAGCAAACCGACGCTGTTTGTGGAGCAGATTTTAGAGCACTTTGAGATCAGGAAGTATTTTGATGATGTGGTTGGCAGCAATATGGACGGCACGCGCGGCAGGAAAGAGGAGGTCGTCGAGGAGGCGCTGTGCCGGATGCTCCCTGCGGGAATGACGCCTGCAAAGAAACGGGATGCCGTGGCGATGGTGGGCGACCGCAAGTTTGATATTGAGGGCGCGGCTGCACATGGCATCACTTCGGTGGGCGTATCGTTTGGCTATGCACCAGAGGGAGAATTGGAGCAGGCTGGCGCGGATTATATCGTCAATTCAGTACAGTCGCTGTATGACGTATTGGCACAATAGAATGAATGGAGAGTTTGATGAGTGTTAAAAATTCAAAAAGACAGGTGAAAAAAATCCCAAAACGCACCACTCTGCTGCAAAAGCTGGCATATATATTAAGACCCTTTGTCCTCTATATGCTGGTCAAGACTGCGGCAATGCTCTTTCTGGCAATTGCGATTCCGGCACTTCCCATCACAGGAATTGCAGCGTGGGTAGAGCGCAATGCACATCCACTCAGTGCAGCGGTAAACGGTGTGGCAAGTCTGGCGGCAGTCTGTTTCCTGCTGAATGACTTTCTAATCGAAGCGAGTACGACTGGCGAGGTAGATATTGACAAGGGAATCTTTGGCCAGATGGCCGGTTTTGCCAGGATGGATTTATTGGGAATCAGAACAAAACAGAAGGCAGTCCGCCTTGGGCTGTGTATCCTTCTTGGAATCACGGCCTCCCTCGCGCTGAATATCATGGTGGAGCTGGCAGTGTCCGCATCGGGGAACAAGATACTCTATTCTGAGCGGTATGAGACGGTGGAGACGATTCAGTACTCTGTGCCAGCCGCAGTGGGCATTGTATTGTATGGAATCCTTTCTCCCCTCGTAGAAGAGATCGTGTTTCGCGGCGTGATCTACAACCGGATTCGCAAATTTTACAGTCTGACAGCGGCAGTGGGATGTTCTGCACTTTTGTTTGGAATGTTTCACGGAAATCTGCCGCAGATGGTGTATGGTACGGCAATGGGCGCGATGATGGCAGTCTGCTATGCGTACATTGGCTGCTTTGCCGCGCCGCTGCTGGTGCATATGTCCGCGAATCTCTTTACATTTCTGGTATCAGGTTATACAGAATGGACGGCGGGTTTGCTCACGCCGGTCTGGTGTGCGGTGTTTGCTGCCTTGTCAGCGGTGATACTCTGGTATTTCATACATTTTTCCGATTCCCGTCCGTGACCAGCCGGGCAGGGCAATGTCTTTATCAACAAAAAACGCAGGTTGTGAAACCTGCGTTTTTTTGTTGCACACGGGCACTCGGATAAAATTTATCAGCGCGCCATAAGCTCAATAATCTCGCCAACATACATTGTGTGAAGATCGCCGTCTTTGTACCACTTGGCAATCTCTGGCGTGAGGAAGGAATCCTCCGTGAGTTTGATCGCGGACAGCTTGTGACATAAAAGGATAAAATTGCCTTCGTCGATAAACGGGATTGAGAGCTTGTAATTCCAAGTGAGTCCGGCTTCCGGCACTTTGTCACCGTCTCGGCCGGAATGCGAACCACAGTAATTCAGCGCATCTTTGTATTCCTGACTCATAAATGAGACTGAAAAAAATTCTCCGGTATCAAGAAATTCCTTGGTGTATCTTGAGTCACGCACGAAAATGAAGACAACATTCTTTCCCCAAAGAACACCGATGCCGCCCCAGCTGACAGTCATGGTATTTGCTTTCTTTTTGGAACCGGCAGAGATCAGTGCCCAGTCCTTTCCAAACGATTCAAATGGATTGATTTCCAGCATCTCAACTGGAATCGGTTGAAATACA
>VSNR01000116.1 GCA_009774345.1 Lachnospiraceae bacterium
CTTTTATACTATTTATTAAATATATAGTATTAGAACTTAAAATTCTCATGATCTACATATATATTGTAGCGGCATCATAAAACAGAATACCAAAAAATAACCGTCCTCACCAAGGTAATACGGTTATTTTCTGGTTCTTCCTAGAATTTTCGACCGTGATATGCTATTCTATCACTGCATTCATCTTTGCCAGTTACCTCTTTTCAAGGCAACCATTCAGCAATACTCTCCTCTGTGGGCAGTCCTTCCGCCCGCCAGCCTTGTCCTTCTATATATCGAAAACGCAGATAAACTTTATATTCACGCCCTTCATTCTCATCCGTGCATGTAAACCGATACAAATACGACTTTTCATCCTCCGAATGAGAAATCTCTTTATCATATGACAGCTTATCTGTCCGCTCGCTGAACGCCTGCCGCAGCTCCTCAGAATATTCCAGCTCGGTCGATAATGCACAGACACCATCATACTCATGCAGGTTATACAGTGCCTCGTAATCTAACGAACATTGTGCTACTGATTTTCCAGACTCCTGTGCAAGCGACTGGTAAAAGCTCTCATCCTGTTTAACAAGCTTGGGCAGCGTCGCCTGCTCCTTATCAAACAGCATCCATTTCTGTTCTCCTACCTCGTAACACATCTTTGCCAGCTCTACACTATGCAAGCGCAGCACGCCATATGTATGATTTCCCAACGGCAGTACATTCTCGGCACTTCGAAAATTCGTCATCCGTTCCTCTTCTGGCAGATCAAACCTTGAGACAAGACCATCATACACGGTATAGCCCTCCAAGAGCGACGTATCGTATGCATATAATTCGTCTGTATGAAAACAATAGATATATCCGTCTGCCTCCTCATAGGGATACGGGAGAATGGCTGCCATGCATTCCTTTTGATTGTTCTGATAAATCTGTATTTTGCATGTTCCGCCAGTCTGTACTTCCTGACAGTTCAAGGCTTTCAAATCAATGCTGTGCGTGATTTGCTGCTGTAGCAGGTCATATTCAAACAATCCGCTCGAAATATGGAAAATAATCTTATCCGTATCTGCGTAGTCAAGCGATATAAGCTCCAAATCACACCAACTGTTCTCAGCCCACTGCGCCTGCTGATGTGACAACAAACGCTGCGTCTGTCTGTCCACCTTGTCCGAAACTGTCGCCGCGATAACAGCCTCTGAACCGTCCGCCGCCTTCACGCGTACTTTATTCGCAGAATCCAACATGCTGTCTGTCACAGTATCTGCCGCCAGTTCTGCACGATCTGTGGCTGGCACCTCCACTTTTGCATCCGTCGCACATGCCGCCATTGTCAGCATAAACACCATGGTACTACCAATCATTTTCCATTTTGCGGGTTTTCTGTAATCTAAAATATTCTTAATTCTCGCCATCGTATTTTCCTCCCCAAACGCCAGAGGACTGACAGGCATCTGCCTTTTATTTGACGCAAAGGCAAGCAGAAGCCGGCTGTATTCCTCTCGCATTTCACTTGTAAAGCCTGCGGTCACTTTCTCATCACAGCTCATTTCCATATCCCTGCACATTAAGCGGCAGGCAATCCATACCAGCGGCTGGAACCAATAGACAATCACCAGTCCATACGCAAAACTCTTGATGAAATGGTCCTTTCTTTGAAGATGATACCGCTCATGTGCCAACACACACTGCTGTTGTACTCCGCTCAATCGAAACGGTATATAGATTTTTGGGAAAAATAATCCATACACAAACGGTGACCGTATCATATCGCACTCGTAAAGATTTTCATGAAGCCGCACACTGTATCGAAGCCGCCTTCTTAGCATGATATGCATCCATACAGTATATGACATCAGTGTCAGTATCCCGGCAATCCAGACAAGGGACAACACCCTTAGAAGACGGTCTGTATCTGTTTTTGTATCTGTTTTTGGTTCCTGACTTAACACTGTCATATGCGGTTTAGCCTGCACCTGTCCTGCATAACTCCCCACGCTGTCCGCAGGATATTTATCCTTCATCTGATTTATTGTCAGTTCTGGATGAGTCCTATGCCCGTCTGTCTGCTTTACGGCTGCCGTTTTATCGAAAAGATTAAATACACTAATATGTGCGTCAACAGAGAACGGAACCACGAGACGCAATGCCACCACGAGCCAGAGCATATATGCAAAACGCTTGGGCATTCCTTTTAACAGCAGCCTGACAGACACCACCACAAGTATGACAATCCCCGCAGTCAGACTCATCTTGGCAATTTCCAAAAATAATTGTTCTATCATCTGCACAACCTCCTTGCATTCCTTACCCGATATGTTCATCAATCATTTTCTTAATCTTTTCAGCCTCATGTTCTGTGATGGTCTTGCCGCCGAGAAACGCTGTCAAAAATGCCGGAAGAGACCCGTCAAAGGTGCGCTCCACAAAATATTCACTCTCGTCCGCCTGCACTCTCTCTTTTGGTATCAATACCCTGACCACAGCCTGCGTATTCTCGATATACCCTTTTTCGCACATTTTCTTGATCTGTGTGTACGTTGTTGACTTTTTCCACCCAAGCTGCTCTTGGCACAGCCGCACCAGCTCCCCGGAGTTCACCGGCGCCGCTTCCCATACCACCAGCATAAAGCGGTAATCACTGTCACATAATTTCAGATTTTCCATACTTCACCTCCCAAAACAGGTCTGTAGTTATAGACCTTTCTGAATTTAGTCTATAACTACAGACCTGTTTTGTCAAGCATTTTTATTCAATACTCCATTGATAGTCAAATATTTTTCTGTAATTGCCGCCCTTGGAAATCCCCTTCTTATAATGTCTGATACGCCTGTTCGACAGCTTTTTGCAGAATCTCCGCCCGATGCCTCCATGATTTTCTGAGTACCGCCTGTAATACGGCACCTTTCGCTCACAATAGTGCCCGTGACTATAGATCTTATCAACGTACTCCACAGGCGGAAATATATAATGATGTCTTGTAACCGTCCAGAGCTGTTTCAGATGCCGCTGGTATTTCAGATACCGCATTCTCTTATTTCTTCTATACTTTCGGGCAGTTCTGATATCAGGATATCTATTTCTGTTCACTTCACCACCTGCTTTTCAATCAAAATCCGCTCCGCGCCATAAAAATATTATACGCGCACGCCCGCTTTCCTTAGAAAATGCCGCAGATCTTCTACATCGCCATAATACACACAGCCGCGCATCCCCTGATTGCCCGCCGCCTCTATATTTGCAGGGGTATCATCAATGAAAAAACACGCATCAGGCTCTAAGGAAAAGGTCTGAAAAAAATTCTGATATGCCTCCGGCTCTGGCTTGAGCAGTCTATGCTCACAGGAAATCCAAATCCCCTTCATGTACGCGATCGACTTGATATATTTACAGAATGTCCTGAAACGGTGCGTCGTGTTGGACATCAAATACAAATCATATCCCTTTTGCGACAATTCCTCCACCAGTTGTTCCATCGGCGGATTTGGCAGATGCACCATACGAAATTCTCTGATAAACCGCTCCACAGTGCTATGCAGATGTTCTGGCATCCGCTTGCATATAGAAGCGATCGCCTCATCGTCAGTGACGGTCCCCCTATCCATCCACAGCCATTCCACAGAGCCGCACAGATGATTTTTTATCCAGAGAAAATCCTCCTCATTGTCAACATACCGGTAAATATATTCCCTCTGCTGAAATACAGTAAGTACATTGCCCATATCAAAGACGATATTTTTGATCTCATTGTTCATTCTATGTTCCTCCTTTTTTATAGAACGTCTTTGGTTGCACGGGCACCCGTCAGCTTCTGCTGACAAATTTCATCCGGGTGCCGTGTGCACAAAAAACGAGCAGAATCTGCCCGTTATTTTAACAATTTCATTTCAGGATAATATTCAAACTCAGCCTTTCCAATCAGGTCTTCCCGCGCGACAAACTTGTTCGTCCAAAATCTTGAATCCCACGAACTATTGCGGTTGTCCCCCATCATAAAATAGGAATCCTCTGGTATCTGATAAGGTCCAAAATCCTCATAAAATTTTATATCCGTATAATCCGGTATCACTTTACCGTCAATATAAATCTCTCCGTCAATTCCCTCAATCTTCTCTCCCGGAAGTCCTATAATCCGTTTGAGATACATCGTCTCCCCGTCGTCGGGATAATAAAATGATACAATGTCCCCTCTCTGCGGCGCATCGTACATATATGCCAGACGGTTGATGACAATTCTGCTCCCGGTCATGACCGTCTGCTCCATCGACCCTGTCGGAACCAAGGCGCTTGCGACTACATTATTTTTGAGCCAAAACGCGACCACGAGCGCAAACAAGATCATTTTTGACCATTCATATACTCCTTTTATTACTTTTTTCATAAAGCAATTCTTCATAAAGTAACTCCCCATAAAGTAACGCCTTTCTATTTATCATTACACAAAGCCTCATACCGCACCCCATCCTGATCATACAAATCCGTCAGCTTCAGATCCGGCTCATTATAATAAATCGTATACTCCTCCCCATACACAGCATAAATTCCACGCTGCGCAAGCAGTGACAAACGCTCTTTCTCCAATCCATCTGAGATGTAAACAGGACTCACCTGCATCAATATTTCCGCACAGCTCTGGTCTGACGCATACGTGACAAGATTGTGGACAGCGCTTTTGCAAAATCCATCTGCCACATCAATATATGCTGTCCGAACCACTCCATTTTGAAACTCATAATAGTGCTGCCAGTCAAGACTGTTTGCCGGATAATCCCGCAAAAAGACAATGCTCATCGCATGGTCATATCTCATAACCCCTGCCTGATGTACCGTGTTTCCAACTCTGTTAAAAATATTGAATGCATACTCCGAACCACTCAAATCATCAAGATTCCGCACAAACCCATCATAACTTGAGACAGACCCCCGCACAAATCCGTTTGCCCTCATAGTATCTGCAATATAATCTACAATAAACGCATTTGCCATCCAATAAAAATCAATAAAATCTGAAAATCCAGCCTCAGAAGCATATGACAGATATGCCTCAGAGACAAAAAGCTTGATGCGGTTCTCACCCAAAAGCTCAACCCGAACCGCATGTTCATCCTGCGCAAAGGCACTGATTTCAGCAAAATAGGCTGCCATCTCCTCGTTTTGATAAGGGTCAAAGTCCACCGTCTCCACATCATCCTTGCAGCCAAACAAATTCTGGTACTGAACGTATACCGGTGCCAGATAGATCGCCCTGTTCCCATGTTTTTCTAACAGGGAAAACGCCTGATACAGCACATCCTCCACCACGATCTCCTCATTAGGATGCCGGTTAATCTCATACAGATTCATCACCCCGTCAAATGACATGCTCGTGTGAAAAAGCTGATATGCCTTCTTTGTTGTCTCCGTATACAGCGCAGAGACTGCCTTTTTCTCTGCCGTCGCCGACAATTCTCCTGCCCCAATATCATATTGAAAAATCAATTCGTCGGAACAGTTTGGCTCTGACGAATCTGCTTCGATCGTTGTCCAGCCTGCGTCTGCCGTCAAATATCCGATCAGCGAATACCCCAGCGCCCCAGCACCAATCAGAATCAAGAATATCGTTAAAATCAATCTGCCTTTGGAATGATTCTCCAAGAGCTCAATCCGCTTTACAGGCTTTGGATGTCTGTCAGTTCTGTCTCTCACGGTTCGATTCAAGCTATACCACCACTAATATCAATAAAATCACAAACAACACAATGATCGCCGCCAAGGTCAGCAGACCGGCAATTGCGCCTTTCTTGCATGCCGAATAATTGCGGTAATAATGAAAATGTTTGAATACAAATGCTGCTATAAGTCCTAGTATTGGAAGCAGAAATGACAAAATCTTATACCATATGCTTCCCGTATCATGCACTGGTGCTTTCAAAAATTCATCTTCTGAAGCGGACAGTTCATTGGCGTTCTTTTGCTGTGCAGGCTGTTTTGGTGCATCGGGGTCTACGATGTTGATCGATTTGAGCGGCACCCCCTTTGCCCGTATCGCCCGGTACTCCTCAATTTCTTTTTTATTGCCATACACAAAATGGTCGTGTCCGATATCAACAAGCTCTGGCTGGTCTGTGCTGTAGTCATGCATCGAAGGATCATACGTATACAGCACTTTATTCTTTTCAAGCTTCGGGTCTGGAATCGGAATCGCAGAAATCAGCGAGTGCGTGTATGGATGCAGCGGAAATTCAAACAATTCGTCCGCCTCTGCAATCTCCACGATATTTCCTTTATAAATAACGCCGATACGGTCAGAAATAAACCGTACAATGGATAAATCGTGCGCAATAAAAAGATACGTGACATTTTTTTCGGTCTGAAACTTTTTGAGCAGATTCAGCACCTGCGCTCTAATAGATACATCGAGTGCAGAGATTGGCTCATCTGCCACTACCAGCTCCGGTTCCATAACCATCGCGCGGGCAAGCCCGATTCGCTGGCGCTGTCCGCCCGAAAATTCATGAGGATAGCGCGTCAGGTGTTCCGGCAGCAATCCCACCTCGTTAATCATCTCTTCCACTTTGCGGACGCGGTCTGCCTCATTCTCATATAAATGAAAATTATATAAACCCTCTGACACGATATAATCTACGGTCGCGCGCTCATTGAGGGATGCCGCAGGGTCCTGAAATACCATCTGGATATTTCGGATGACCTCCCTGTCCAGCGAATGCGGAATCTTGCCAGAAATACGGACTCCTTTATACTGAATTTCGCCGCTGGCACAGGGATTGACACGAATCACTGCCCTGCCGACCGTCGTCTTGCCAGAGCCTGACTCTCCTACCAGCGAAAAAGTTTCACCCTTGTAGATGTCAAAGCTGGCATTCTTGACAGCCTTGACAGCACTATCCCCCTTGCCAAAGGTAATGTCTACGTTTTTGACAGATAATAAGATCTCTTTGCCATTTTTTTCATCAATTGGACCGTGTTCTGGCAAATGAGACACGCGTCCTGAAGTTTTCTGATTTAGGTTTGACACGTTCTAAATCTCCTATATGTTAAATGCTTTTAATAGTTTCTCGTGAATGTTCTGAATTGCCTCTGGTTTCTCAACCTTAGGAGAACGCGGGTCCAAAAGCCAAGTCTTTGCATAGTGTGTATCGCTGACCTTGAACATCGGCGGCTCCTTTAATGTATCAATCTTCATGCAATATGGATTTCGCGGTGCAAAGGCATCTCCCACAACCTTGTTGTACAGCGATGGCGGTGTACCATTAATGGAATACAGCTTCGTATTCTTCTCTGCCAGCTGCGGCATGGAGGACAACAATGCCCATGTGTACGGATGTCTCGGATCATAGAAAATCTCATCGACCGATGCAAGCTCTATAATCTGTCCCGCATACACGACTGCAACGCGGTCTGCGATATTTGCAACAACGCCAAGGTCATGCGTGATAAATACAATCGTATAATTAAACTCTTTCTGCAAATCTTTTAGGAGCTTTAAAATCTGTGCCTGAATCGTAACATCCAGCGCCGTTGTAGGCTCATCGCAGATTAAAATCTTTGGCTGGCAGGACAAAGCGATCGCGATAACGATTCTCTGCCGCATACCGCCGGAATACTGAAATGGATAATCGTCAAAACGCGCCTCCGCATTTGGGATTCCCACCTTTTTCATCAAATCCAGTGCCTTTGCACGCGCTTGGGATTCTGTCACATCCTGATGCTTCATAATGATGGACGTAATCTGCTTCCCGATCGTGATAATCGGATTTAACGATGTCATAGGGTCCTGAAATACTGTCGCAATCTTCTTACCGCGAATTTGATACCAGTCCTTTGCATACTTTACATTTGCAAGATTCAAAATGCAGGTTCCATGCAGTTTGTCCGGCGTCTCATCCAGATATTTCACTCGGAAAGCCACCTTGTCAAAGACTGCATTTCTCTGTGCATCATCCGACAAGTCAACCCCCGTCTGCATTGCAGTCTTTAACGCCCCCAGCAGTTTGTTCAACAGCTTTACACGTTTCGAAAAGCTATATCTTCCTATGGAGAGATACACCTCTTTGGCAAGCACTTCATTGCGCTTTTTGGTATTTTCAGAGATACTCCCTTTGACCGCAGCATCATACTTTGCACTTAATTCCGACATCTTCGTATTATACTGCTTCATATATGCCGTATCATTTTTGAGGCGTGACTCCGCTGCCTTCTCCATCGCAATTCGTTCTTTTAGGAGCTTTTTAATCTCCTTCTCCATCCCCTTGATCGAATTAGAAAGCTCTTTGATCTTCGCTTTTTCAGTCTTAGGGTCCAGCGTCTGCTTCAGATTAAACGCCTCCGTTTTCCTGACTCCCAGCTCTGCGATCGCCTTGTCGCTCGCCTCACCCTCCTCTTTGCTGATATCCGCCTTTTCCCGGTACTCTGCCTTCAGCGCTTCCATTTCTCTGTAGATCTCAACACCAAGTTCATACTGAGAATACGCGTTTAATTTTGTCAGCGCATGGGCAAGCATCTGCTTGGAGACAGATGTCTTTCTGACGATGGTATCCGCCAAATCTTCGTCATTGAAGAGAATGCTGCCATTGTCAATATAACCGTTGCTGTCAAGCATTCCGGCAAACGTCTTGGTAAATACGGACTTCCCAGAACCCGATTCCCCCACGATCGCAATGGACTCATTCTCATATATATCAAGTGAAACGCCGCGGATTGCAGTCAGGCGCTTTCCACGCACGCGAAACTTTACTTCCAAATCCTTAATTGATAATAATACTTTTTTATTTTTCATTCTGTCCCCCGCCTACATGTGTGTTCTCGGATCGGATGCATCACCGAGGTTCTGCCCAACCACATACAATACAATCGTGATAATCGAAGCTACGGCAACCGGACTCCAAAATTCAAAGCCCCAGCCGGGGGTCAGCATCGCACTCTCCGCCTCGAATATCAATCTGCCCAGCGACATTTCCTTGAGCCCCATTCCAATGTAGGCAAGAAACACCTCATAAGAAATATACGAGGGAATCTCTGTCGCCGCAAGCGTCACGACGATCGACGTCATAAACGGCAGAATGTTTTTCATTGCAATGCGAAGCGTAGATGTACCCAGACATCTTGAAGCCAGATTATATTCCCTGTCACGGATAATGACAACCTGTGTACGGATAAAGTATGCGATCATGAGCCATCCTGTAATCGTCATCGCAAACACCATCGTCCAGAAACCAGCCGAAAAGATCATGACCATAACGGAAATAACCAAAATATACGGCAGATTGGCTATAATGTTATAGACAATCATCATCACATTGTCAACCTTTTTGGAGAAGCCCCAGATCGCTCCTACCAGCACGCCGACTGTCATGTTGATCAGCGCGACGATCAAAGCCAGCGAAATAGAAATCTGAGAGCCATACCAGATCGCGTCAAAGGTTGACTGGCCTGCCGCACCTGCCCCCAGCAGCCAGTGAATACTGAAACCAAACTTATCAATTGCCGCCTTTGGCGTCAAGTGCTTCGCGGAGGCATTCAAGAGATTGCCAAATTTATCATACTCTACAAATATCGGATATAGATATGCCATCAATATAATAATGCCAAGCAGACTCAGCATCACGATATTGATCTTTTTTCGAAAAAATACACGGAAAACAGACTGCCAGTATGAGTACCGGGGCGCTGTAATCTTTTCAGATTCCAAATCACTGTGATTGATCACGGAGAAAAGTTCTTCATCTGACATTCCCTCTGTGAGATCTGGTTCTTTCAAATCGGTCACAACCATACCCACATGCTTTCCAATTTTAAAATCTACATTCATACTACCGCTCCTTACTTGAGAAAGAAATTCTGGGATCGACCATAGACATCAGCACGTCCCCCAAAATAATCGCTACTACACTCAGAATCGCATAGAATAAGGAAACACCGACAATCACGCCATTGTCGTACTTGTTGATCGCCTCCGTCAGCAAGTTACCTGCACCGGGCACAACATACACGCGCTCTGTGATGATCGCGCCGGTGAGACATCCCAGAACACTCGCCGGGATACCATGTATAATAGGAATCGACGCATTCTTTAATATATGCTTTGAGAAAATTTCCTTCTCAGACAAACCACCCGCTCTGGCAAATTTTACATAGTCAGAGTTCATCTGGTCAATCATGTAGCGGCGAAGCCATTTCATCAGGTTCGCAACCTGCGGAAGCGCAAGCGAAATAATCGGCAGCACATATACCAGACGGTTTGCCGTATCCATATCAAATGTGGTCGGAAGCCCTATTTTGCCGCCCATCGCTTTGAACAAAAAGATATATGCCAGCGAAGGCACCGCGATGATAAATACAATATAGAATGTACCAATTTTATCCAGCAGCTTGTCCTTCTTTCTCGACATGGCAATGCCAAGCGGCACACCGACCAGATAGGCAAGCACTGTCGCAATAATACCGATCAGGAAAGAATACCCCATCTTGGAAAGCCCGCTCTTCACCGTGTCAACAGATGTATAGTCATCAATATAACGCGACTCATAGATCAGACTCGAATGGAGCGAATCTGCCAGATAGGTAGCAGAATGCAGATCATCCGCACTCTCCTCCTCAAGTCCTGTCGGATACGTAATCATTGATGCGACATAAGATCCCTGTGTCCTTGTCATCGTTGTGAACACATCGACACCCATATTGACAGAATAGGATGTTCCGAGATTGACCGTCAGCATATTCTGATGGATAAATGGAAAAGTACTGTCACAGTACAACAGGTACTTATGTCTCGTTCCGTTTCCTATAATAGCTGGTGAAAATTTCTTTCCGCCGTATACAGGATCATATAAAGTAAAGGAAATACCGCGATCTCCCACATCATTTTCAATTTCATTAATATTGTCAACCTTGAATATTCCTGCAAAATAACGCCACAGACGGTTCACCAGCGGAATATTCTTATAGGCAAAAAGCTGCTGCTGTCCGCCGTTGGCAATCTTTCTCTTGCCCATCATGACAGCATTGAGCCGTTCAATCGTATAGCCCTGTGCCTTATACTTTTTCTCAAATTTCTCAATATATTCTTTTACCAGATCAGAATCCTTATCTGCGGTTCTGCCAAGACTGACCGCGGACTGTCTGGTCTCTTCATCAATCTCCCCACTTACTGTGAGCTCATATAGATAATCAGAGTACGGCACATAATCAAGATAGCCGTAATCTTCCCATTTTTGGTATTTGTACGTTATCTTCTGGTTATTCTGCTGATGGTTGTATACGGTGTCTGACGCAAAGATTAGATTCCTGTCGAGCAGAGAATAAATCATAATCATTATCAGCATGACAACCACTATTACACAAAGAATTCCATGAAATAATCGTTTTAATAAATATTTTGCCATAAAATCATCCACTCTTTATCCGTCACGAGGGAATGGTCGCCCATTCCCTGTGACAGAACTGTATTGGTGGTATTAGAAAATACCAAGACTCTTAGTTACATAACCTGCATAATCAGGTAAGAATGTATCAAGATATGTAGAAGGATCACCGTAGTCCGGTCCCCATCCTGACACGTCTGTAATGTTGTAGTTCGCTTCATAACCATAGTCTGTAAAATATCCTGTATAATACCATTCATCTGTATCATTTCCGGGCACTAATGTAATGATTACTTCCCCATCCAGAGAAGCCTCAACAGACTGCTTGTATGCGTTTGCCATATTTGTGAACATTTCGTTGTTCTGAGGATATGGCAGATCAAGCTTCACAGGATTCTCCTTGTCGATCACAACGCCCTGTGCTGCAAGCTGCTCTTTTGCCTTTGCCAGATACTCTTTTGCTGCATCTGGATTATACCAGCCGTCAAATCCGTCGCCGCTTGCCAGACTTTCGTCATAAACCTTGATAGGAATACCGTCCGCATCAAGCTGGGCCTGCATCACTTCACCATAATAAGTACCTGCCGGGAACGATGTCTCTGTACCGTTGATATCAACAGTCACATCTTCCTCAATCGTGACGAAGGTTGCCGGTGTATAAGAATTTCTAAGTCCTGTGTACTTCAAATCCTCTCCGACTCTCTGCGCATATCTTGCTGCCCTGTCGGTCGCAAAGGTCACTGCAAGACGGAAATCCGTGTTGCCAAGCGCTGCATTTGCTCTGCTCTTCTCCTCCTCTGTCTGCTGTGACACAACCTTTGTGGAATCATTTGCATTCGCATATGCTGTACGGTACAGGTTGTAATAGTTGCAGTATGTTGTACCCTCTGTGTCTGTCGTATAGCCGTATTTCTGGAACCATTCATCTGCCTTTGCCGCTTCCAGTGTCGCAGCGTTCAAGCCTGTTCCGTCAACGGTAGCTGATTTCAGGTCATTGTAGATTTTCAATGTATCTGAACCATCCTCGTATGGCCATGTAAGCGTCTTGATATTGATATTATCTTTATTCCAGTAGGTCTCATTTGCTGAGAATACGATAATGTTCTTTGATGTAAAGTTTGTCACCAGATAAGGACCGCAGTATGCGATGTTGTTTGGTGTCTGTCCATACGTATAATCCGCTGCGGAAGCATCAAATTCCATACCGAACTTGCCGCCCTGTGACTCATAGAAGGAACGATTCATCGGCGCAAATACACTGTAGCTGAGCATTGTCAGGAAATACGGTGTCGGCGCTTCGAGTGTATATTGCAGCGTGTGGTCATCGATCGCCTTGACACCAACCTCATTAAAATCTGTAATCTCATTGTTGATGTATCCAGTAGCATTCTCGAGCACACCGTCAACCAAGAACTCCAGTCCGCCCATCGCATCCATCATGTGCTGCATTCCTGCAACCCAGTCATCCGCTGTGACATCTGCCACTTTTCTTCCCTGAGAATCAACCCACACAGCACCCTCGCGGATATGGAACGTATAGGTCAGTCCATCGTCAGAGATCTCATAGCTCTCAGCCAAAGCGGGCTGAAGCACGTTCTCCATATCATACTCCATCAGTCCGTCAAAAGTATTGACAATGGCTTCGCTGTCTGCGGACTGGCTTGTCGCCAGCACATCCCATGTCGTAGGATCGGTGTTGTAAAGGTTATAATTGTATGTATCCTTGAGCTCATATCCTTTGTCTGTCAAATATGTCTTAACCCATTCCTCATAAGTCCCTGAACCTTTGAGCTCTGCCCATTTTGCTCGGATCTCTGCGATATCCTCTTTGGCAATCGGCTCTGTCGTGACAACATAGTTGTGGAAGCGCTGGTTGTCATTGCCCCACATCACCGTTGACTTCGTGTTCGGCGCGACACGGGAAATGGAATAATTTCCTCCTTTGGTATGGTCAGGCACCAACACCCCTGACTCAATCAGTTTTGCCTCTGCGACCGCCATCTTGGCATATCTGAGAGGTACATTTTCAAGCTCAGCCTTTGCCTCTTGGTAATACTCATAAAATTCACCAAGATTCTGCTCGAAGAGATAAGATGACCGCTCATCATGCTCCATGGCGCCAAGCTCCTCCATACTCAGTACAGAAGCCTCTGCGTCCTCTCCACCTGTTGTTGCCTCATCTCCTGCTGTCTCTGTTCCTGCCTGCTCTGTATCATTATTATTGTCTGCTACAGGTGTATCTGTAGCCGGTGTATCAGAACCGCCATTGGAACCACAGCCTGCCAGAGAACCGGCAATCATTGTTCCTGCCAGCAATACGGCAAGAATCCGTTTTCTGTTTTCCATAATACTTTTACCTCCTTACAGTAATCTATGTTTTAACCTAATTATAAGGTAAAAACCTGTTTAAAAAAAGTAAAAAAGTGCCTATGAACGCCATTGTCCACTGCACTCTAAACCTATCATTTTTTCTTTCAGCATAAGCTTTCGCTTTAGCTTGCTAAAGTTAGTTTATGCGACATGACTATTTAATTATACTTATAATGAAAAAATTTGTCAATAGCCTTGCGATGCATGACTTTTTAATTTGCTGTAACACTATATTCCAATTTTGACTTTTTTTATACAAGAATACCTATAATATACGGAAATAAATTCAT
>VSNR01000117.1 GCA_009774345.1 Lachnospiraceae bacterium
TATCTGGAATGAAAAATTTTGTAAAATTATTTTCTTTTTTTGTCGAAATATGTTATACTGGCTAGAGCATGTTTGAATAATGCTTTTTTCAAATATGCTCTAGGGAACTATGAATATTGGTATAACAGGGAAAGGACGAGGAGAGAGGAAGTTATGAAATTTTTGCTACATAGGAAAAATGTGAGATGGAAGGCACTCTTGATGGCAGTGGTCATTTTGATATCTGTAGCGGTGCCCAAGATCACGGTGCAGGCGGCGCCAAACGAGGTGGCACAGGCGGCGCTGGGCGTGGATGTTTCGCGTTATCAGGGCGTGATTGACTGGAATCAGGTGGCAGCCTCCGGGGTACAGTTTGCAATGATCCGGGTAGGATACCGCACACAGACGACAGGAATTTTGAACGAGGACCCATATGCAAGGTATAATTTGCAGGAGGCGCAGAGGGTTGGCATAAAGGTTGGTGCCTATTTTTTCTCCGCCGCAGTGAACGAGGCAGAGGTGGTCGAGGAGGCTTTGTTTACGGCAAACCTGATCGACAAGTACCAGATAACATTTCCCGTTGCGTATGACTGTGAGGGCTTTCGAAATGCGACGAGCAGACAGTATCTGCTGGGAAAAGAGGTGCGGACAGCACTGGCAGTCCGGTTTCTTGACACCATCGCGGCAAGGGGGTATACGCCTATGTTCTACGCGTCCAGAAACGAGATGACAGACAGCAGGGACTGGGATATGAATATCCTGAATAAATACAAAGTGTGGGTGGCGCAGTATCCTGAGCAACCGTTTCCGATCACGCCGGCAAGCAGTTATGCGGGCGTACAGGCAATGTGGCAGTACACAAGCAAGGCGGCAATCCCGGGTATCGCCGGCAATGTTGACATGAATGTTTCCTATTTTAATTATGATGGAATTGCGGCGGCAAAGGATCCCAGTGGTGCGCCTGTAGTGAGCGCTGCGAATGCTGCAAATGTGCAGTATCTGGATGTGAATGAGGTTGTGACAGCCACCTCGACGGTGAATCTCAGGACGGTTCCCAACACAGACAGTCCGGACACCATTGTAGTGCCCATCAATCCGGGCGATATGATATTCCGCACAGGCATTGGCAATGACGGCTGGTCAAGAGTCCTGCTGAACAATCAGGTCTTATATGCATACACTTCTTATTTACAGAAAGTGATGTAAAAAATTTTTAAATAATTAAAAATTCAAATACCTCTTTTCGAATGTAAAAATATGTGATATACTATCGTAGATTGAAAAATTTTTAGAATACAATTGAAGGAGGCAATCGCTATGAAACATATTAAGACATTGACAACCAGAGACTATAAAGAGTCTGTTAAAAAGGGTGGATGCGGAGAGTGCCAGACATCTTGCCAGTCTGCATGTAAGACATCCTGCACAGTAGGAAACCAGAGCTGTGAGAATACAGGCAACTAAAGTTGCAGGCAAGTAAAGTTGCCAGTCATAAATTTATGAATTGTCAAACAACGAGTAGGAGGGAGAGAAATCCCGCCTACTCGATTGTGTGTAATGAGTGTGGGAAGGAATTAAAATTGATACATCAGTATAAAAACAATGGATACAATATCGTTTTGGATGTCAATAGTGGTTCTGTGCATGTCGTCGATGACCTTGTTTACGATGCGATTGCTTATATGGTGGACCACCAGCTCGGACAGGCCGAGCAGTCTGTGGCATACGAGGCGTTAAAAGAGAAATTTTCAGACAGCGCGTTGTCTGAGATCGTGGATGAGATTTATGAGCTGAAAGAGCAGGGAATGCTTTTTACAGAAGATATATATGAGAAGAGCATTGATGCGTTCAGGAACCGTGAGACGGTTGTCAAGGCGCTCTGCCTGCATATAGCACATGACTGCAACCTCAAATGCAAGTATTGTTTTGCGGAGGAGGGAGAGTATCATGGCAGACGCGCGCTGATGTCTTATGAGGTCGGGAAGAAAGCACTGGATTTTCTGGTATCCCACTCAGGAAACCGCGTCAACCTCGAGGTGGATTTTTTTGGCGGGGAGCCGCTGATGAACTGGCAGGTCGTGAAAGATCTCGTTGCTTATGGCAGAAGTCTGGAGGAACCGCATCACAAGAAGTTCCGCTTCACGCTCACAACCAACGGGGTGCTGTTAAATGATGAAATCATGGCGTTTGCCAACAAAGAAATGGCAAATATTGTGCTGAGTATAGACGGCAGAAAAGAAGTCAATGACAGGATGCGTCCGCTTGCGGGAGGGCAGGGCAGTTATGACCTGATTCTGCCTAAGTTCAAGAAGGTTGCTGAGAGCAGAAACCAGACAAACTATTACGTGCGCGGGACGTTCACGCATTTCAACAAAGATTTTGCATCAGATGTCTGTCATCTGGCAGATCTGGGCTTTCAGCAGATTTCTGTGGAGCCGGTGGTGGCGCCGGAGAGTGCAGACTACGCGCTTGTCGAATCCGATCTTCCAGAGCTGCTTGCAGAGTATGACAAGCTCGCAGCCGAGATGATCAAACGGCACCGCGAGGGAAGAGGCTTCAATTTCTTCCATTTTATGATTGATTTAGAGGGCGGGCCATGCGTCTACAAAAGGCTGTCTGGCTGCGGCTCTGGGACAGAGTATCTGGCTGTGACGCCGTGGGGAGACTTTTATCCCTGCCATCAGTTTGTCGGGCAGGAGGATTTCCTGATGGGCAATGTGGAGGATGGCATTACCAGAACGGAAATCCGAGACCAATTTAAGACATGTAATGTATATTCAAAGGAAAAATGTAAGAACTGTTTTGCAAAGTTTTATTGCAGCGGAGGATGTGCAGCAAATTCTTACAACTTTCATGGAAACATCCATGATGCTTATGATCTTGGCTGTGAGCTTGAGAGGAAACGCGTTGAATGTGCAATCATGATAAAGGCTGCTCTTGCCGGAGAAGATACAAAGTAAAGGAGTATACAGGTTATGAAGAAAAACAAAGGTGTGGTTACGCTGATCGTGACAGTGCTTGTCATGGCAGCGTTAGGATTTGTGTCAATATGGGGTATTGGCACAGAGAAAGCTGGTTCAGCCGCAGGAATCAAGCAGGGGCTTGATCTGGCAGGCGGTGTGAGTATCACCTATCAGGTGGTGGGCGATGAGAATCCCTCCACAGAGGATATGGATGATACGATCTACAAGCTGCAACAGCGTGTGCAGGGTTACAGCACAGAGGCGCAGGTCTACAAGGAAGGGACAGACCGTATCAACATCGAGATTCCCGGTGTATCAGATGCCAACTCGATACTTGAAGATCTGGGCAGACCCGGTGCGCTGTACTTTATCGCACAGACAGATGCGCAGGGCAATCAAAATTATTCCTACACAGGGGCTGGTGCAACAGGATATTCGTTAAACAAGACGATTGAGGAGCTTCAGGCTGACGGAAGCATCGTGCTGGAAGGTACCGATGTCGAGGCAGCAGACGGCGGTTCAGGAAGCGACAGCCTTGGCAACAGCCAGTTTGTTGTAGACTTGGTATTTACAAGTGCCGGCGCATCGAAATTTGCGGATGCGACCACAAAGGCATTTGCCAACAATCAGTCGATTGGTATTTATTATGACGGAGATTTTATCAGTGTACCGAATGTAGAGGCGGCGCTCACGGACGGCAGGGCGCAGATCACGGGGATGGGAACTTTTGAGCAGGCAGAACGGCTCGCAAGCCAGATTCGTATCGGCGGACTGAAACTGGAACTCGAGGAGCTGCGCTCGAATGTCGTAGGTGCACAGCTTGGCGAGGAGGCAGTGCGCACCAGCCTTCTTGCGGCGCTGATCGGATTGGTCATCATCGCTTTGTTTATGATCGTTGTCTACCGCATTCCGGGACTTGCCTCGGTGCTGGCATTGATAATTTATACCTGCCTGATCGTCATTTGCCTGAATATCTTTGAGCTGACACTGACGCTGCCGGGAATCGCCGGTATTATTCTCTCGATCGGTATGGCGGTGGATGCGAATGTGATCATCTTTGCGCGTATCAGGGAGGAGATCACGGTTGGAAAGACCGTCAGAAATGCGATTGACACAGGGTTCCAGAAGGCGCTCTCAGCGATTGTAGACGGGAACGTGACAACGCTCATCGCAGCGCTGGTACTTGGTATCAAGGGGTCAGGCACTGTAAAAGGCTTTGCCTACACGCTTGGTCTTGGTATTGTGTTATCCATGTTTACAGCACTCTTTGTGACCAGACAGATTTTAAAGGCATTTTTCGCGGTAGGACTCAAGGATGTGAAGTACTATGGAACGAACAAAGAAAAAGGAACGGTCAATTTCCTTTCAAAGAAAAATATCTTCTTTGGATGCTCTATCGCTGTGATTGTTCTGGGCTTTGTATTTATGGGCATCAATGGCGCCACGACAGGCAAGGTGCTCAACTACAGCCTTGACTTTGTGGGCGGTACTTCCACAAATGTGACATTTAATGAGGATATGGAGCTTGCGGCAATTGACACCAATGTTGTGCCAGTGTTCACGGATATCACAGGGGACGGAGCAGTACAGGTACAAAAGGTAGCAGGCTCGAATGAGGTTATCTTTAAGACAAGAGAGCTTAACCTCTCAGAGAGAGAACAGTTAAACAGCGCGCTGGTGGAGAAGTTTGGCGTGAATGAGGAACTGATCACTGCGGAGACGATCAGCTCAACCATCAGTTCTGAGATGAAAAATGATGCGGTGATTGCGGTCATTATCGCGACGATATGTATGCTGATCTATATTTGGTTCCGCTTTAAGGATATCCGCTTCGCGGCAAGTTCTGTCGCGGCGCTGGTACATGATGTGCTTGTGGTTCTCGCGTTTTATGCGGTTGCAAAAGTGTCTGTGGGCAGTACCTTCATCGCGTGTATGCTGACGATCGTGGGATATTCCATCAATGCGACCATCGTAATCTTTGACCGTATCAGAGAAAATCTCGGCACAATGCTGAAAAAGGATTCTCTCGATGAGCTGGTCAACCGGAGTATCAGCCAGACACTCTCAAGAAGTATCTTTACATCACTGACAACGTTTATCATGGTTGCAGCACTGTATGTACTGGGTGTTACTTCGATCAAGGAGTTTGCGCTGCCGCTGATGGTTGGTATTGTGTGTGGTACGTATTCTTCTGTATGTATCACTGGCGCACTTTGGTATGTGCTCAGGACAAAAATAAAAAAGGCATAAGAAGATAAAAACATCTTTGGGGCTGCAGCTTCTATGCTGCGGCCTTTTCGGCTTACGGCTGACAGAAGGGGGGAACGATATGGATGGGACGGCACAGAAACGGTTTGGCATCTCAGCGGCTGTCCTCAAATGGATTGCGGTCGTTACGATGGTGACAGATCATTTTGCAGTGGCGGTATACCGGTGGATTCCGGGGTGTGATTACAATGTTTATTTTATACTGAGAAAGATTGGCAGACTTGCCTTTCCAATCTATTGTTTTCTGCTGGTCGAGGGATTTTTCCACACGAGGAATGTGGCAAAGTATCTGAGGAACTGTTTTTTGTTCGCTTTGATCTCAGAGATTCCATTTAATATGGCAGTCTTTGGCGCGCTGTTCTATCCCAAGGGGCAGAACGTGTATTTCACACTCTGTATTGGCCTGTGTGCGCTGATACTTCTGGATAAGATCAAGCTGCGGCGGGAGTTCGGGTATATGCTGCTGCGGCTGCTAATCATCGCCGGAATGGCGTATGCGGGGGAGCGGCTGGAAGTAGATTACCATTGGAAGGGTGTATTGTTTATTATAATGTTTTACTATGTCAGAAATATGCAGGAATGGATACGTAATGTAGCAGGAATCTGCGCATTTGCTTATGAATTAACGGCACCGCTTGCATTTGTGCCAATCCATTTCTACAACGGAGCGCGCGGCAGGCAGATGAAGTATTTCTTCTATGCAGTCTATCCGCTGCATCTGCTGGTATTTGGCTTGATTCGGTTTGTTCTGACAGGGAAATTGTGAAAGGAGTATCAATGTATACATATGAGATGAATGCAGGTTACAGTGTGATGGATGAGTCCTTATGCATGACGGTGCCTGCGATATTGGATTGTTTTCAGGATGCAGCGATTTTTGAATCGGAGAATGGGCGCATTAATGTCGAGTATCTTTACAGCAGGCATATTGCGTGGATTCTCAGCTCATGGCAGATCGTGATCGACAGGAGGCCCCGGTTGAATGAGCGCATCAAGATTGCAACAGCGCCCTATGATTTTACAAACTATGTAGGATTTCGAAACTTTTCGGTCTGGGGTGAGGATGGAGCGCTGATTGTACGCGCGGCGTCTGTCTGGACATTGATCGACACAGAAAAATTGTGTCCAGTGAGACTGACGCAGGAGTTACAGGAGGGGTATGAGTTCGAGCCAAAGCTTGAGATGGAATATGCGCCGAGAAAGATCGCGCTGCTGGGAGAGGCACAGGTACAAGACCAGTTTCGCGTCCGCAAATTTCAGATAGATTCCAACAAGCATATGAACAACGTGGAATATGTCCGCTACGCGATGGAGACGCTGCCGGAAGATGCGGCATTCAGGGAACTGCGGGTAGAATATAAAAAGGCAGCGCTGTATGGGGATGAGGTGACCGTGGCAGTCCTACAGACACAGGGAAAACATCAGGTGGTGCTGCAAGATCGTGAGGGCGCTGTCTATGCAGTCGTGGAGTTTACGCTGGAGGGCAGTACTGTATGAGTAAATGGATGGTAGCGGCAAAACGGGCAGATTTTGATGCGATTGGCAGAAAATACCAGATCAGTCCAGTGCTTGCCCGCATTATCAGAAACAGAGATGTGACCGGGGACAGGGACATTGACAAATTTCTAAACGGGACGAGAGCAGACCTGTATGCGCCGGGGCTGATGAAAGATTTGGACAGGGCAGTGGAAATATTGCGGCAAAAGATTGCGGAGAAAAAGCGGATACGGATTATAGGGGATTATGATATAGATGGTATATGCTCTACCTATATCTTGTACAGAGGACTGACAGCGTGCGGCGCGGAGGTGGACAGCGCCATTCCCCACAGAATCCGTGACGGGTACGGCTTAAATGAACATCTGATACAGGATGCTTTTGATGCGGGGACAGACACGGTGCTTACCTGTGATAACGGGATTGCTGCCTATGATCAGATTGAGATGGCAAATGCGCTGGGTATGACGGTGATTGTGACAGACCATCATGAGGTTCCCTATGATGAGATGGATGGAAAAAGGCACTATAAGGTGCCAAGGGCGAGTGCCGTCGTGGACCCTAAGCAGGAGGATTGCGGATATCCTTTCCCGGAAATTTGCGGTGCTGTGGTGGCATATAAATTAATGCTGGCACTGCTCGCAGAGCATACGCGCACAGACTGGCAGAGCGTCATGGAGTCGGAGACCGGTCTCGAGCTTTTGGAGTTTGCGGCCTTTGCAACGATTGGGGATGTGATGGAGCTGCGGGATGAGAACCGTATCATTGTCAAGAATGGACTGGCGCTGATGGCAGATACGAGAAATATCGGATTAAAGGCATTGATGCAGGCGACAGGGACAGACCCGGCGCATATCAAGCCGTACACGGTAGGTTTTGTGCTGGGGCCTTGTCTGAATGCCACGGGAAGGCTTGACACGGCGCTCAATGCACTGGAACTGTTTCAGACACCAGACCGGGATCAGGCGGCGATACTGGCGGGCGATTTGAAAGCCATGAATGACAGCAGAAAAGAGCTTACTTTAAAGGGGGTTGAGGAGGCGGTTGTACAGATCGAACAGACAGGGCTTGACCGCGACAGGGTGCTTGTTGTGTATCTGCCCGAGGTGCATGAGAGTCTTGCCGGCATCATAGCGGGCAGACTCCGTGAAAAGTACTGCAAGCCGGTTTTTGTGCTCACGAGGGCAGAGGAGGGCGTCAAAGGCTCAGGCCGCTCGATCGAGGCATTTCATATGTATGATGAGCTGACAAAGTGCAAGGAGTTGTTTACCAAATACGGCGGTCATAAGCTGGCAGCAGGATTGTCGCTTGCGGAGGAGAACGTGCCTGTGCTGCGCCGCAGGCTCAATGAAAACTGCAATCTGACAGACGATGATTTTGAGGAGAAGGTTCTGATTGATGTGCCGATGCCGATGTCCTACGCAAGTCTTGCATTTATCGAGGAGCTGGAAAAACTAGAGCCTTTTGGCAATGGCAATCCCAAGCCGCAGTTTGCACAGAAGAATGTCCGTTTTGTGAGCGGAAAAGTGCTTGGCGCCAACCGCAATGTGGGAAAATATGTGGTGGAGGACGAGAACCGCAGAAGATATGACCTGATCTATTTTGGTGACATTGAAGGGTTTCACGCGTATGTGGCGGCAAAATACGGCGCGGCGGCACTGGACCGGCTATACCGTACCACAGCAGGCACCAGCGAAGGCGGGGAGATTGTCTTGTCTATTGTGTATTATCCTGATGTCAATGAATATAGGGGAAATGTATCTTTGCAGATGGTCATGAAGTATTATCAATAAAGAATAAGTCGTTTTTATTCTTTGTTAAGAAAAATTATGTTATTTTTACCATTAAAACACATTTTTGACACATTTGTTGGGTATAGTAATATACAGATAGTTGAAGCAATCACTATCTCCCCCCTCATAAGAAAATATACAGTAAGAGTCAGGTTTTTACCTGGCTCTTATTGTATATAAACACACAGGCGTCTGTCAGTTTGCTGACAGACGCCTGTGTGTTTTCTCTATTTGAAATTTTGGGATAGTTCCTTAGTCTGTGTCAGAGGCAGGTGCGGCCGGAGGTGGCGGTGCAGCCGCAGCGGCAGCTGCTGCGGCACGCTGTTGCATCTCAAGTACTTGCTGCTGCAGCACTTCCTGAGCATTTGGCGCTGCGAAGAAGATACTGTTGTGAGGGCACATCTGGGTATTCTGTGCAGTCTGTGTTTCAGGAAGGGCAGTAAGTGCAGTCGCCAGGTTGCTATCCTGTAATCTCGTGGGTACTTGTTCGATGACAGAGGCTTGTTTGAATGGACATTCTTCAGCGGCAGTCAGTCCTGAATACTGACAAATGTTTGAAAAATAATGTGCATCGCAGTATTCCGTTGGAACGGTTCCCTCTGCAAAATATTCCGTTTTGATACAGCCATCGCATACACCTGCAATGGGCAGCCTGCCTGATTTGGAACATACAGAGGCAGTGACAATGCCATTTGCCATCGGAAAGGATTTATATTCTAAGTTTTCGTGAATCCTTGACATGACTTTTTTCCACATTGTCTTGGACAGATTTTTTTCAGCAGAGGTTTTCATGCTGACGTTGTTATCGTATCCAGTCCAGGTAGTCGCAGTGTAATAAGGTGTATAGCCTGAAAACCAGACATCCTTGTAATCTGAGGTCGTGCCAGTCTTTCCTGCGATCGCCATATTGCCAAAGTTTACAGAACCGCCAGTACCAGAGGTAACAACATCAACCATAGCGTTTGTGAGCAGCCATGCGGTTGATTCCTTGATG
Organism: Lachnospiraceae bacterium; assembly: GCA_009774345.1. Classification (GTDB taxonomy): domain Bacteria; phylum Bacillota; class Clostridia; order Lachnospirales; family Lachnospiraceae; genus COE1. Next base: position 9,495 of record VSNR01000117.1, read on the forward strand.
ACCTGAGTTGACTCAGGAGCTGTGTTATCAATCAGAACATTGCCGTCATGGTCTACAATCTTGGTGTAAAGTTTTGGCTTAATATAGGTTCCCTGGTTTGCAATCGTTGCATAAGCAGCGTTGAGCTCCATATTGGTAACACCGTCAGTAATACCACCAAGAGCGAGCGGCTGACCGATATCAGACACCACAGAGCCATCTTTTTCGACACGCTTTTCTACTAATGTCGAGAAGCCAAAGTGCTGTAGATAGTCAAAGCCAAGTTGAGGAGAGATCTGGGTGAGAGTCTTCACCGCGACAATGTTTGCCGACTGTGCGATACCATATCGAAGGCTTAGTAGTCCCCTGTAATTGTTTCCCCACCAGTTCTTTACCGGGCGTCCCCCTGTGTAATTAAAGGGGGCATCGTTCTGTACGTCAGCAAGTGTCAGACCGGCGCTGTCAAGCGCTGGTGCATAGGTAGATACTACCTTGAAGGTGGAACCGGGCTGTCTGGTGGTGTTGGAAGCTCTGTTCAGTGTTCGGCTTGCCTCCTTCACGCCGCGACCGCCAATCATTGCTACAACATAGCCTGTAGACTGATCCTCAACGGTGATGGAAACCTGTGGCTGCGGCGTCAGTGAGATGCGTTCACCGTCTACCTGATCGCCCTCAGACATCATCGCGTCCTTGTAGGCTTCAATGGCTGCATAGGCAGCCTCCTTGGTATCATAAAGCAGATTAAAGGAAGCATTTTGCTGTTTATAGTAAGCCTTGAACATTTCAGTGCTGTGGTTTTCTTTTTCGCCATTTGCTTTCTTGATTGTGAGCACATAGTTTAGATACCACTTGACTGTCTCGGGATAATTTGACTCGTCTGCATAGATTTCATCACAGATAGCCTGGATTTCTGGGTCTAGAGTTGTGTAGATGCTCAAACCGCCGCTGAACAGAAGCCAGTGTGCCTGTGTTTCATTAAAACCTTTGATTTCACTCAGATCAGATAACACCTGTTTCGTAACTTCGTCTACAAAGTATGTATAGACGGAATTATTATCTACAATTTCTTCATTTACTGCCAGAATACGGCTGTACACATCATCCGCCATCGCCTCATCATATTCGGCCTGTGTGATATATCCCTGTTTTTTCATTTTGTCCAGAACAGTCTGACGTCTTTCCTCGTTTTTTTCGGGATGGGATATAGGATTGTATTTTGAAGGATTTGATGTGGTGGCAGCGATGACAGCACTTTCAGAGAGCGTAAGCTGATAAGGCTGTTTGTTAAAATAACGCAGTGCAGCAGCTTTTACGCCCAGCGTATTCTGTCCCAGATTGATTGTGCTCATATAGATTTCCAGTATTTGATCTTTGGACATTTTTTTCTCGAGCTCGATTGCAAGATATTGTTCTTGAATCTTACGCTTGATCTTCTGCATGGTTTCTTCATTGACCCAATCGTCAAAAACATTGTTTTTGATGATCTGCTGTGTGATCGTAGATGCGCCCTGCGTCAGATCAAAATTTTGTACTGCCTCAAATGCAGCACGCAGGATACCGCGGATGTCGATGCCATTGTGGCTGTAAAAACGCTCGTCTTCGATCGCGACAAAGGCGTTTGCCAGGTGTTTGGGTATCCTGTCCATTTTCTCGTAACTCCGATTGGAATTGGCAGCTACGAGCTTTGTCAACTCATTGCCTTTGGCGTCGTAGACCACCGTGGCAAATCCCTGCGGCAGAACTGCTGCCGGATCCACATCAGGCGCTGAACTCAAGATTCCCTTGAATGCACCAATACCAAAACAGGCACCGACGATCACGACAGACAGTGTTCCGATCAGCATGAGCTTGAGTGCAGTGACAAAGAACAATTTCTTGAATTTTATGGTTTTTGAAGTCAGGGATTTTTGGACTCTTGAGACGCCCCTTTTCCCATAATTCATAAAATCACCTCCGTAAAACAGTTGCTAAATACATTATGTAAAATTTCATTCTACTCATTATAACAAATTACTTTCGGTAAATAAAGGATTTTTTAACAGTCTTGACAGATATTTTAGATTTTATACAGACTCTGTTTATGATATAATGGGAAGAAACAAGAGAATCGTGAGGGAGATTTAGGATGGAAAAAGACAGAAACAGTCAGGAATATGAGGATTTTGTGCTGCTCACAAAAGGAGCGGAAGCACAGCTGGTGGAGAAGAAATCACGCTTTATTGCGACAGTGCGTCCTGTGGAGAGTGAGGAGGAGGCAGCAGCTTTCATCGAGGAGATGAAAAAGAAGTACTATGATGCCAGACACAATTGTTATGCATTTGTAATAGGAAGCAATGCGCAGCTCACCAGAAGCAGTGATGATGGGGAACCAAGCGGCACTGCGGGGCGTCCTATGTTAGAAGTGCTGCTTGGTAGCGGCATTCGCAATGTTGCGGCAGTCGTGACGCGGTATTTTGGCGGGACGCTGTTGGGAACTGGCGGTTTGGTGCGGGCGTATTCGGGTGTACTCAAGCAGGCGCTTGAGCAGTGTGAGACTGCAAGACAGCATTATGGCGTCAGGATCAAGATTAAGGCGGATTACAATGCAGTCGGGAAAATCCAGTATCTTCTTGCCAGCAGAAATATACAGGCACAGGACAGTGTCTATGCGGCAGATGTCGAGATGACGCTCATCGTGCCTATCGAGGAGTACGGCCGCCTGTGCAAAGAGATTGTGGAGGCGACAAGCGCGCGCGCGGAGATTGAGGAAGTGGAGAGGCTGTATTATATGGAAACAGAGAAGGAACTGACGAGATAGAAGAGGATGTCTGAACAGCATCGGGGTTTGAGAAGGAACTGAAGTCCGCAGGGCAGCAGCGGCAAGCCCTGCGGATTTAGCAGGTGGTTCATCCCGGCTCTGAGATGCGTGTCACGCCCACAAAGACCTCGGAAATTTTGTACCATGTAGGGTAGTCTACAATGCCAGTCGGCGCCAGTCCGAACACGCGCTGGAAGGTGCGCACGGCATTGGCAGTCGCAGGGCCAAAGATCCCGTCCTCTGCGATGCGTGGAATCGCTGGATAATTCTGTGCGATACGGTTTAACTGCTGCTGCATCTGAAGCACTTTCTGGCCAGACGAGCCTACAGTCAGGTCATAACCCGGCCATGATGAAGGGACGCCGGAAATATAGGACGTGGAGTTGATATACATGTCGTTTCCATAATAATAACGGATGATCTCTATTGGCGTATACCCCTGATCGCCCAGATATTTGCTGCCCCACTGGGAGAGACCGTTGCAGGTCACGCGGTTTCCATCGCAGTAAGAGGTAAAAATCGGCTGCCGCACACCCGGACGCGACAGATAGTTGGAGAAGATACTGTCCACAATGCGGCTGATATTTTCATAGATGTTTCTGCCGTGAATCCACTTCTGGTCGTAGGCGGTGGAGGACGTGATGGTGAAATTGTAGCCTTGATTCCGGTACCACGGAATCACCACTGATTGAGGGGAGCAGGGAGCTTGTGCTGGACAGGCTGGTGGTGAATGTTGACGAAAATATTTGATATAAATTTCGATATAAATATCAGATAAAGGATTTGTGTTATTGTCTGAAACATCATAGAATGAAATTGAATATAAATGACAGATTTGAATTTGAAGAAGTATTAAATTCATTGCTTCATTTTACGAATGTGGATATATATGTGACAGGCAGTAATTCTAAATTTTTGTCAAAAGATGTTATTACTGAATTTCGGGGAAGAGGTGATGAAGTTCATGTTTATCCACTGACTTTTAAGGAATTTATGCAGGTCTATAATGGGGACATGTATCATGGCTGGGCAGAATATACTATTTATGGCGGACTGCCACTTACAGTAACAATGAGGACAGAAGAACAGAAGATTCGTTATCTGACGAATCTATTTAATGAAACGTACTTAAAGGATATCATTGAGAGGCATCATATAGAAAAAACGCAGGAATTAGAAGATTTGGTGAATGTTCTGGCATCGGCAATTGGTTCACTGACAAATGTTCCCAAAATTGAAGCAACCTTTAAGAGCGTGTTCCAGTCAACTATGAGTGCGAATACCATCAGACAGTATATAGAGCATTTGGAAGATGCCTTTGTTGTAAACAAGGCAAATCGTTACAATGTTAAGGGAAGAAAGTATATTGGAACACCTGTCAAATACTACTTTGTCCGGCAAATTCAGGAATAGAATAGATATAGGAGATTTTTAATGTTTGTACTGTAAAATGTGAAAAGGTTCTGCTATAATAAAATTAAGGATGACATAGCGGAGAATGATATAAAACGAACTAAAGAGAGGTATTATAATGGACTTGAGAGTAAAAAGTTTGCACTATTAAGAAGCCAGTGAATCCTCATAGGTTCCTGACGTATCTTGTTGGTTCCG
>VSNR01000118.1 GCA_009774345.1 Lachnospiraceae bacterium
AATATTCCCTATACGATATTGATAGATCAAAATGATATAACCTGTTAGAAACATTAGAACAAACATTATCTTTTTTAAGAGTACATCATTCTTTTCTATGTTTAAATATAATCCACTTACTTGCCACATAATTTAAAATAATCACCACAACATTCATAACAAATTTGACCAAGACATCGTTCCAATGAATACATCCCGCAAAAAACAACATACCGCCCCAATCCACAATCCCCGTCGCCATACGGCAGAGAAAAAACGAGACAATCTCCCTTGCGGTTTCCTGTATCGTATGTGCTTCGCTATGAAAAACCCACTGCCTGTTTGTAAAATACGCAAACAAAACTGCCAAAATCCATGCCATGATCGTACTTGGCATCACTCCACATTTCAGCAGATGCGCCAGCAGCCAATAAGCAACCATATTTACCAGTGTAGTCAAAACTCCAAACACTATATAGGGAATCATATCCTTATATCGAGCCATCACTTCATCCCTTTCCTAAACTGCCTGAAATCATGGAGTGCCTGCCATCCAATCCCAACAATTTTGGGAATGTTAATGGAATTTACGCCCCCCTGTCTCGGTTTAAAGGTTATTTTCTTAAAGTGCACCTTTTCATTGTAATATACAAAGAATGTTGTCATCATGATATTGGGAATATTATATTCCAATGGCAGTCTTCCAAGATACTTTTTCACAAGTCCTGTATTCATCAGTCGAAAAGGCGCATTGGCATCTGGCACACGAACGCCAAAAAACATCCACAGCAAAAAACAGACAACCTGCTCGACAAACGCCCGTGATTTTCCATCTCCACGCACTTTACGATATCCGAGCACTGCATCATACTTTTTGCGCAGATTCCAAAATGATTCAAATTCGTCTGGACTTGTCTGCCCGTCTGAGTCCGTCTGAAAAATAAACTCTGCCCCCTGATCAATTGCATACTGATAAAGCGCTATTAATTTAGGGCCATGCTGTTTTGCTGTCTCTGATAAAATTTTCAGACCAGGATATTCCTCCTGCATTGCTGTCAAGATCGAATGTGTTGCATCTGTGCTTCCACTGTCCGCAATCACCAGTTTGGAATCTCTGCTTTTCCCCTCCAAAACCGGATACCATGTCTGAACCACGTCTTTTATATTGGTCTCCTCATTGTATGCTGGCATTACTATGTATACTGTATTCATTGTTTCTCATCCTTTTCCTTCGTTATTTCGTAAATGACCATAATTGACTGTCCGAATCATCTTTTCGTTTCATCGAAACCAAATGTGTCTCAAAATCATAGGTAAGCGCATACTCCCCATAACAAATTCGATAAAAATCACCCGCTTCTTCCAGATCAAATTTCTGAGCAGGCGAATCCTGCAGATCCTCCCATATTCCGATCGTTCCCTGCTCATCAACCACACAGCCCGGAACATCCATTGCAGTTCGAACTGTCAAAAAACGCAGTCTGTATTTTCCTTCTGGCAATGCGGTCAGATATAGGGTTCTGTCTCCTTTCTCGAGAAATACCGCTGTCTCATCCGCAGCAAGACTCATAGAACTATCCAGCTTGGGTGAAACCTTATAATGCCCTCCTGTCAGCGTCAATCCTCTTCTTTCCTTGTATGTACGCGCCGTTGCCAAATCCTGATTCTGCGCTTTTTCAGATTTCCTGCGAGCCATACAACGATAGAAAAAAGTTTCCTCCGGCAATGGCGCAAGATAATTGACACAGAAAGAATCTCCAGAATCCTCAATATTAGAGCAGCAAAAAGTAACTGTATTGTCAGCAATAATCGGATAAGTTCTCCTCACTATAAACTGATTCAACGCCTCTCCCCAGCTTGCCGCGGCACTTAGTGCTGAAATAACAAGAAAGGAAATCAACACAAATGTTCTAAAGGACAACTTTTCTTCCCACGCTTTTATCAACTGCCGTATCACCAGAATCATCAATAAGAACAACGGAGGAATCGACGCTCTCATACAAAAATCCCTTCCTTCGCCAATTCGCACAAGCGGGCACACAATCAGCAGCAAATTCGCAGCATAAAACAACAGATTCCTTTTATTCTCTTGATACAAAACAGCCGAGTACACCAGAAATTCAAGTATATAAAACACCATCAAAACAACCAAATGTGTCTTTGAAAAATTTTCCGGCTGAATGTACCACCCGATTCCGCCTCTGCCCGAATCATTATTGGCTGCTACATTACACTGAAAAAAGAAAAGAAATACAGGAAAAATACTCAGAACTGCTGTCATATTAGGCACACTAAACAACAACTTCAATAATTGTCTCCCATTTTTTCTTCGCAGCATTTCAACTATCTGTGACACCGCCCATACAGCAAGCAGTATAAACAACCCTACAAAAGGCATTGGTGCAAATGGCAGTACACATAAGCCCACATATGCCAGCGTATCTAGTCTCTGATCCTGGAGAAATAGCGGAATCGCTACCCAAGGTACAATCACCTGATTAAATACCCATTCCAGCAGACAGCTGTTTGGTGTATACTGATAGCCTGTAACAGCATCTGGCCAGCCAAAATACCCGCCCATCAAAGTTCCGCCGAATCCAAACACGTTCATGCCGATCGCTCCTAACAGATTCAGTCCTCCCCAACCAATATACACATACAGTAGAATCAGTATTTTTTTCGTCGTATACAAGCTGAACAGTCTGCATAATAGAAGCATTGAGATACCTATCCCAACGACACTCCAAATATATAGTGTCAAATTTGCCGCCGCCCAGCCAAGCGCTTTTCCAACCAGAGCTGGCACCATCCAGAAGACATAGTAATATACCAATGCATTTCCTGTTTCCGGGTAAATGACCGGCCACGAATAATCAATCAAATCTCTCAGTATGGCATTTCGCGTATGCCAATCCCATCTCTGGTAAAAATATCCGCCTATGCCTGTCATGAAAATCCACACTGCCACAACAGCACTAAGCAATAAGATGCCTTTTATTTCAATATAAAAATATTCTTCTTCCTGATATCTTCTTGTAATCAGAAAGTATAATCCGTACAATAATATTCCTGACAACCCAATTCCCAGCCAGACCTTTAGCCATCCAATAAAAAATATAACAATCGGTATTACCATATATAAATATGCCGACAACGCAAGCTTTTTACTGGAAATCGCTATCATGCGTTTTTTCTTTATGCTTTGTTCCATTTTTGTTGATTCCTTCCCCTCTCATACCTCCATGCATACAAAAAAGCCCAATGCAGGTCATGACAATCTCATACCTTACATCAGGCTTATATCTATTCATTTATTTCATCTGTATTCAGTTTTCTATATCCCGAAAGCGAATCTGTGCTACCTTCTGCTTCCACAATTCCTGATTCTGTGAAATTCAATATATTCACTTAATCCAGTGTTTTTTCAAGTAAATCCAATTGTCTGCGTTTGCGTTCCAGTTCCTTTCTTCGCTCCTCGGCAATTTTAGCCCGAAGTTCTTCATGAGACATCCTCAATAACTCTTCTGGAACTTCAAAATGATCTTCCTGTACATATACAATTCGATCCATTCACTCCACCTCCCAATATGCGATATCGTATGTTTTCATCATTTCATTTAAAGCAGCAATCTGTGCTTCATATTCATCATGTAATAATTGATAGTAATCTGCTACATATAGATTATACATTGTTTGCGTAACCGTTTCAGATGATTTATAACAAAATACTTTTCCATTATGACATACGACAATACCCAACATATAATTGTGTTCATATACAGAATTAAAGTCTGCGATACTTGGCGGCATGCTACATGGATGTGTATGCATGGCGATTACATTCTCTCTTCCCGAAATAGCACACTGAACAGAGTTCGAGTACAGAATCTGTTCCTCCTCAATAGCATTCGTTTCTTTTGCCAAAACCTTTCCACAATCACCATCAATCCAGTACATATCCTCGTATTTTGTGCCTGACCGATGCATCAACATTTCTTTCGCTTTGCTATACAGTGTTCTGCTTACATCAATATTAGTACTGATAGCATCAAACTTTTTTCGAAATGCACCACTTAAAATGTAACCATTATCTATAAGTGTCGTTTTATCACGACCGTATCTTTGAAGCTCTAAATATTCGTCCAAATAGTTCTCCCTTAATCTTTTTGATTTATTATAACATATTAAAAAATACTTGTCGAACATTTTTTCTAATTATTATCTGCCTAAACCAGAACCAAAATTTTGCGATTTTGTGCAAGATTTCATTGTTAAGTGCCTAATGTAAAGTATGAACTTGTCAAGGTACAATGGCCTTCTATATCCCCAGATACCGCTCCCAAAACGCCCTGTTTGTAATCTCCTTTCCTCTGCTCTGGTACGATTTCTTTGCCTGATCGTACCGAAGCAGTACCGCTGCGATGGTGCCAAGAACCTGAACTCCCTGCGCTATGAATTTTCGCAGACTCCGATGGGTGACAAACCCTTTATTTTCCACGATATCATAGAATAAAATGGTCTTTGCGCGCCACACAAACTCTGGTCTTGGATGCGCCATCGGTACCGTCCGCACATGTTTTGCGGGCAGCAGATAACCGTTTAGAGAGAACTTCCGCACCAGCTCGTGAAACCGAGAATGGCCTTCCGTGCAACCGCGCTCATACTCTCTATTCAGAAATGGCACCTCGAGCTGCTCTGCCGGAAGCGCTTTATATCCTGCTGCCATAATCTCCTTGTGAAGCAGTTCTGGGTCCGTCTGTTCGAGGAAGTCAATCCCACTCAGGAAGTCGCGAATCCCTCTGAGATACAGATCCACATTTTTATATCGGTAGAGATAGCCCTCCCTTCTGTACTCCCCAAGGAGCGCTCGGATCACTTCGCGTTTTCCCCACGATGGAAAATGAAATGCATTGTCAATCATGCGGTTTCGGATGATATAGTACTCCAGAAAAGAGGCATATTTATTTTCAAATGGCTCATGCCACACACAGATGCCATTCATCAGAATCAGCGTTTTCATATTGCGCAGTCCATATTCCAAATCATCTCCGCGGATAAAGATCGGGAGCGGCAGATTGTTCTCCTGCACAATTTTCATTGGAAAACAGCAGTACCACCACGCGTTAAACTCCCGGTATTCCTCCTGTTCGTTTTGAAGGCAGTTCTCCCAGAGCCGCAGATCCAAATCGGATTTGAGTGAAATAAGATTCCCCGCATTCCATGAAGCGCCTGACTCCACCTGAATATTGCGCTGGTCCGCGCGCAACATTGCGCCGCCAATAAATGCATCCAGATACGTGTCCTTCAAGAGCGCAAGGATTGCGGCTGTCTTTACGATAGAAGCCGTATCGACGATGATATCATCATCCATCAACAGCGCGTGCGTGATCCCGCCCTGTCCGGGCAGTCTGCGGATTTCCAGAAGCCCCCGTGTGAATCCACCCGCACCGCCTGCATTTTTATTTTTTATTACGTGTACGGCACTGCTTTCCAGTTTGTATTCATCCAGGCTTTGTCCATTGTCAGAGATAAACACTTCCAGCTTTCCATATAGCGGACTGTCTCTATTCTCGAGAATGGCGCGGTTCAACAATTCGATATTATCCCTGACAAACTTTTCACGTCTGTAGGTACAGATCACAATTCCAAGTTTGACGGGCCTTATTTCCTCTGGCGGTATGTCTGTACTGTAACTTCCGCCGTAGAAAATGCCGCCCTTTTCGAGCGCCTCGATTCTAAAAAAGAGCATTCCACTCATCTCCTCTGGAAATTCCAGTATCAGTTCCTGCTTTTCAGCGGTATCGACAATCCTGCTTTTTAGCTCCTGGTCAATAAACTTGTCGCGAATCTTCTGTTTCCAGCACAGACTGACATAGAATTTTCCCTGTAAAACCAGCTTCAAGAAAACGTTCTGCACTTTGGTATACTTCTTCCACTTCCCAATCGAGAGACTGTTAAAATACGTATCTGTCGTAACAACACCGCCTCTGCGGAAAAGAATGTACATTTGTTCTTTGTCCTTCATATAATTCAGCCTGTAATTTGAGTGAAAGTACATCTCTATATCTGTGCAGATTCCATCCTTCTGCCATAGTATCTCCTGCAATTCCATCCTACTGTTCTCCCTTCCAGATACGCCTGCCGCTGTGCCGCCTCAATGATCTCATCTCACTGTGTCCATCCAATACCCTGCTGCACCGCCTCAACGATCTCACTGCTTCTTCTGCATCTCTTCCAGATATGCCGCTGCCGTCTGCCGCACATCGCCGTCCGCCCGTATCCTGCCTTCGTCAATCCAGATCAGCCTGTCGCAGATCTCATAGAGCTGTTCCATCGCGTGCGACACGATGACGATCGTTGTTCCTGCCGCTTTGATCTCCTTGAGCCGCTTGAAACATTTCTGCTGGAAATTCACATCCCCGACCGCAAGGATCTCATCCACCAGCAGAATGTCCGCATCCACATGAATTGCGACAGAAAAGGCAAGCCGCATGTACATGCCTGACGAGTACGTCCTGACCGGGTTGTCGATGTATTCACCCAGCTCCGAAAAGCGTATGATCTCGTCCATCCTTTTGTTGATCTCCTTCTTCCCAAGACCAAAGATCGACGCATTGATATAGATATTCTCCCGCCCTGTCATATCCATATGAAACCCTGCTCCAAGCTCAATCAGGCTTGAAACCCTGCCGTTTACCACAATGCTTCCTCCATTAGGACGAAGAATTCTTGACAACAGCTTTAAAATCGTACTTTTGCCGCATCCGTTTCTCCCAATCAGCCCGACCGCCTCCCCGCGTCTGCACTGAAAACTGATACCGCACAGCACTTCCCTGCGCTCAAAACGGTTTCTGTCTGGAAATAAAATCCGCTCCTTGAGCATATTTCCCTTATCAAAATAAACCTTGAAACTTTTCTGGACATCCTGTACGGATATTGTCACTTCCTCTGCCATCACAGCTCCTCCGCAAAATTTGCTTCCAGTTTACAGAAAATCAGACTCCCCGCAGCCATCACTGCCAATGCCGCAGCCGCAGCCTGTATCATATCCTCACGCTGTGGCGCTTCCGCCAGATACAAAACACTATGATACATCTCGATCACAGGCGTCAATGGATTCCACTCAAACACGAGCAGCAGTTCTTTAGGAATATCCTGCATGGAGTACAGGATCGGCGTCAGATAGATCCACGCCATCATCACGACACTCGTAATGTGCTCCAAATCCCTGAAATACACCGTACACGCAGACACGAGCAGCGTCATGCCGAGTGTGAGCACATATTCCATCAGGAAAATGAGCGGCAGATACCCCCATGCACGCAGACTGACCTGTCCCTTTTCCACGAAAATGACTGCGATGATAAACAGAAAGCACAGAAGCATATTAATAAAGTGAAATGTCACCACCACCACCGGCAGCACCTCGCGCGGAAAATAAATCTTCTTGACCATATCCGCCTGTGCCCGGATGCACCCCGCACCCTGCAAGATCGCGCCGCTAAAGAAAAACCATGGTATCATGCCCGATATCATATAGATATTAAAGTTCTCTATGCCGCTTCGCATAATCATCGAAAAGACGATGGTATAAATCACAATCTGGCACAGCGGATTGATAAACGTCCACAGAAATCCCAGCACCGACCCCTTGTACTTTCCGCGCAGCTCCCGCTTCACCAGACTTGCGATCATCTCCCTGTATGCAATCAACTCTCTTATGCGTCCCATCTGCAATGCTCCCTCCATGATTTATTCGTGGAATTTCCCGGCATCCCTGTACGCCCTGCGCACCAGCTCCTGTTCATAAGTCCAGTCATACCCGTCCATCCGCACCATGCCAAACAGCCAGTTGCGAAACACGATATGACAGAACATATCTGCCCTGTTGACCAGCCTGTCCAGCAGTGTCCCATGTTTTCTCACATACAAAAGCCTGTTTCTGATGCCATAGTACTCTCTCCAATCGTAACGGCGGTGCGGCGCCGGCGCCTCGCTCTGCACTTTGCGATGATCGAGCCGCGCAGACGGTATGACCAGAAATCTTGTATAATGATTGATACGCAGGGAATATTCCACGTCATCATTCCATAAAAAATACGCACCGCAGGGCAGTCCTGCCTTTTTCATAATATCGAGATCAACCACCATCCCGCAGAAAGAGGCGGTGTCGCAGACAAACCATGCCTTCTCATAGTCGCTTGCCGGGCAGTTTTGCAGCTGCAGCCCGCGCCCCTTCTTCCGGCGTCTGTGCCAGACATCAATTGCGCCGCATTCCTCCACCGTGCCCGCAAAAGCTTTGTACGCGCCGTTCTTCTGGCGCGCATTCAGTATCTTCTCCATGTAATCACGGCACAGTATCGCATCATCGTCGATGAGCAGCACACAGTCAAACTCTTTTGCCGCAGAGCATTCAAGGACCAGCCTCACGCCCCGCTCAAATCCGCCGGCGCCGCCGACATTCTCTGTGCAGGTGAGAATACGGTATCTGCCATGCATTGATTTCTCCCTGAGAAACTGCGCAGTGCCATCGTTGGACGCATTGTCCACCACGATGATTTCCATCGCCGCCACGGTTTGTTCCTCCACATGCATCAGACATTCCTTCAAAAGTTCCAGCCTGTTGTGCGTCACGATCACAACCACGTAGTTCTCTCCCATGCTTTTCCCTCGTACATAAAAAAATTAAAACTAACACTGTCACTGCGATTTCTATAGCATTTTAACACTGTTGCTGTCAAAAATCAACACTAATATTGCGAATATGCAAAATAATCCACAATATTAGTGTCTGTTTGTTTCTTATCTCTTTCATAGAAAATAAAATAATAATAACCATTCCTGAGAATGGTTAGACTAATACATCGTATAAATATAAAAATACAAAGGAAAAATCACAGAATATGTGCAAATATGGGAGTATCAATATGGTTTTAGACTATAAAACTTTGGGAAAACGAATTCAATTTTACAGAAAACAGATGCATGTCACACAGGAACAGATGGCGGAGCAGCTTGACCTGTCCCTGAGCTTTATCAGCCAGATCGAACGCGGCGTGGCGAAGATGAGTCTGGACACGTTTGTGGACATCTGCGATTTCATCGACTGCTCTGCCTCGGATTTGATCGAACAGTCCACCATCCCAAACGAGGACCAGACACTGGAATTTTATGATTTGTACCAAAAACTGCCAAGGCGCGACCAGAAACTTTTTTACTACATGCTAAAGGCCTACAAAGAACACTTATAGGAAGCGTATACTAATCCTGCCTTTTTGCGCCTCCGCCAGCGCTTTTGCGTCCCTCTGTCCTGTGGAGGCGGTCAGTAAAGCGTCCTGGCTGATCACCGCTGGCGGGCGTGCCATACAACAGTCCTTCCATTGTGACTGCTGTCGAAATATCGCCGGTCTTTACGGTATAGGAATTGCCCGCCTTGATCTCAGGAGCGCTGATTACAACAGAATTATAACTTTTCTGCATCGTCCATGCAAGAAGTTCTTTTCCTTCACTGTCGAGCAAAATAATGTCGCTGCCCGCCGCATTCTGTGCAGAAGTATTGACAAGTACCGCGCCCTGCGTCGAACCTTCGCCAAAATTCTGCGCCATGCTGCTCTGCCCTGCCGCCACCACAATGCCGCCGCTGATACTGGCTTCTATATCGTAATCAAGCGCACTGTCCCCGCCATGTGAAGAGCCGGCCACATACAGCGCTCCGCCGCTCATATAGAAATATCCATTCGAATCTACGCCGTCGCCTTCCGCGTCAATCTGTATCACGCCGCCTGAAATATGAATGCTTGCTTCTGGATGCGACTGTCCCATGCCGCCGCGTGGAAAATCCCTCGAAAAATCTGCCGCAGCCCCCACGTCCGGCTTCGTTCCATGCTTTTGTGCATTGCTGTCCGGCTTTTCTGTCTCAGTATCCGCGCCCGCTTCTGTCCGCTTGTCTGTCGCATTCAGTCCGTCATCCTGCGCTGTAATCTCGATCTCACCGCCGGACAGTCGGATCACCCTCGCTTCCAGCCCCTCATTCGACTCTTCGACCACAATCCTGCCATCCAGAATATGAATCTCATTCAGCGCATTGATGCCGTCGCTGCCTGCCGACAGTGCGAACGTACCGCCTGTGATTGTGACGTTACCTTGTGTCATATCATCGTCATTGACAGACTTGACTGCCGCCTTTCCAGCAGTAATATGAAAGTCTCCATCCGCGACCGCCACGCTGTCCTTCCCTGTGATGCCGTGCGATGCCGCTGTGATCTCATAGGTTCCGCCCGTGACCACTAGATCATTTTTCGACACAATTCCATGCCCTGCGGGAGAATGGAGGACAAGCTCACCTGTTCCGTTCAGTGTCAGATCGTCTTTGGAAAAAATGACCGCGTCAATGTTGTTGTCATCCACAGCCTCGAATGTGCCGCCGTTTTCGAGCGTATTTTTTGTGCCGTCCGCAAGGGTTACAAACACCTTATCCGCCTTTTTCACATAGATGGCAGCAGAAGTTTTCGAGGTCAGGTCTACGCCGTCTAACACCAGCTGCACTTTCTCGCTCTTATCCACATCAACCACAATCCTGCCGTCGCTGAGCGCCCCCTTTAGGATATAGTCCCCCTCCCCTGTGATCGTGACGACGCTTCCGTCAATCGTTACATTCTTAGAATCCGCCGTACAGCCTGCGTCAGAGAGCATGATGCTGTCACATGCTGCGGCATCATAACTGCCGCTCAGATCGCGGTCTGAAAACAGCTCCGACGTGTCACTTGTCTTTTCCGGCTCCTTCGCCACAGCCTTTGCAGCGTTGCCGCGCTCCGCAGCACTGCCGCATGCCGTTACACATAAAACCAGTGCGCAAAGGACTGCCATCATTCGATATTGCTTTTGAAACATACTTTTTCACTCCTTCTAATCAACGGTTCACCCGGCTTACATCATCTCCGCCGCACCGCTCTCCTGATACGACAGCGCCACCTCAAGATTGCCATTCCGGCAGCGTATCGCATCCATAAAGTCTTTCTCTGCATTCAGCTTCCGAAACGTGATCTGATAGGTTAGTTTGTATAAGCTGCCCATATTCGTCGTCTTGACATGGATCAGACTGTGTTTGTCCGTATAGCGCTCAAACAAATCATCAAACATCTCCACATAGTCCAATTCCTCCGGTATTGTAATATGCAGCGTCCGTTCCAGCATGGTGTGTTTTCTCATGCCAAAGCCGATCTTAGCATAAAACACCTCTGCCACTCCCAGAATCAGGACAAACAAAAACGCATATGCAATATACCCCATTCCAGTAATCATCCCCGCCGCCATCGCCATGAACAGTACGCCGATCTCCTTTGCCGTGCCGGGCGCCGACCGAAACCGCACCAGACCAAACGCGCCCGCCACGGCAACCCCCGCACCGACATTTCCGTTCACCATCATAATCACCACGCACACGATTGCCGGTATCGTTGCGATGGTCGCGATAAAGCTCTTAGAATAAGCATTTTTATACATAGATATCATGGATATCATCCATCCTATCACAAGTGCGCTGACGATGCAGCACATAAAATCTGCCAGCGGTATCACATGTGCTGTCTCCGCGTCAAACAATCCTCCAAAAACCGTTTCTGCCATGTTGTTGTTCCCCTTCCTGCCACACTATGCGATAAAAATATTGGCTGCCGCCGCATCCTTTTTCCTACAGACGAGCTTCTCATACGCAGCGCCATACTTGGAAAAAGAGGTCTTATACAGCTTTTGCTCTGTCAGCACGCGCGACATCCATAGCGGAATGCCGCCCGAAGTCTTGAGCTCCATCAACACCTCCTCCTCGTCAAGAAGCGGTTCTCCCCAAACCTCCCTAGACAGGGAAAGTTCCTCCTGTCTGGCAAGAATCTGCTCGTCAAAGGTCACACGGAAACCGCTGCCGTCCAGCGCATAAAATGCCTCGCGCTCATAGGACAAAAATACCTTTGGCTTGAGTGTGCTGTAATAGTCAAAAAAGTAATCAATCTCATTGCCAATCTGGGTTGCCTTGGGAAACGGCGTCCCCCGCACTATCCATTCCAGCGTCTCAAGCTGGGAGAGCGACTCGCGCCGCTTGTACACGACATCATGATATTTCTTCTTGAGTTCGATAAATACTTTGTCCTGCGCCGCTGCCTGCTTGTAGCTTCGGATGCGGAGCTTTTCTTTATAGACGGGCTTCTCGATGGAACGCCGCACCAGCCTGTAGGTATCTGTGTCAAAATAGATATTTCTGATCGTGGTATGTCCATAGTCATCCAGCTTCATATGCGGAAGCATTGCCGCAAGCACTGCCCGCCACTGCCGCCTTGTCATTCTATATTTTATCTCATAACGTTCAAATACTGCCTGATCTGCCATTAAAATCCTCCATTTCTGCCAGTCAAGCCATGACTGGCCTTCGTTTATTTCGTATACCACTGTACCCCTCACTGATTTTGGCATTGCTGCCCTGTAGAAATGGTATGACTGCAATGCCGGTTTGCTATATTTAGGAATTGTAGGAAAATAAGTGATACAGATTGCGCAGTATATTTCTTCGAGGGTGTATGTCAAAAAACGTAGGCGTAGCGGGCTACGGCGAGGCTTTTTGACATGCACAATCGGAGAAATAGACAAGTCAAGATGTGTCAGTTATTTTTCTACAGTTCCTTATTACAATGCAGCGGATTGTCTTTAGGAGCCTTACTGTGGATATAGGAAGAGTATAGACTGTGAAGCTAAAATGAAGTTTAAATAAGATGTGAGCATTTTGTGAAATATTTGCGTTCAACAGGTTTTACACTGGCTGGATGCTCTGAAACAGTTATTGTTTTATCTATTTCTCAAAGTTAATCCCTATCCCTCTGGCAACCAAATGCGTTTTTTCTCTCCCGCACTCAAATACTCTCCATCCTTCTGTCTCTCCTGTTGACGTTATAAATATTTCTAATCTATCATTATTTGTAAAGGTTATGAACAAGTCTCCCCACATATTTATTTTGTATTTTTTTATATATAAAGGACTTTCTCGTTTTAACCATTTTTGACTTTTTTCATCAAATAAATTATTTCCTTGTGGTTCCCAGTCAAAGTTTGAATAATCATCAATATCTTCTTTGGGAGAATAAAAATCAGAAGCTGCCAGTAATATCTCCCGCCTCTCCTTATTCACAATTCTCCATCTGCATTGGATATGTAACGCATATGTGCTTACTTCGCGTTCTCTCCCATTAACATCCAACAATTTCACTTTTTCCCCAATACCTATCCAAAGCATATTTGAGGTTCTGCCAATAACACGTACAGGCAGCATTACCAGATTGTCTAAAAATTGATAAATTGTCATTTTCTTCACTTTACTCCTTATTATCATTCTGCTATATCACTCTTGTATGTAGTTTATCGTTACCAGTAGCGCACTGGGTCTGTCTGCATTCACATAATAATCTCTCTTCCGCCGCCTTTTAGTTAGTGATTGGCTCCATAAACTCTGTTATATACTCTTTCAGATCGTCTTCCAACTCTTCCTTAATTTTGATAATACACTCCCACTTCACACCGTCAAGGAAACCATAATAGGCTATTACATCACACATCAAATGTAATATTTCTTCTCTTGTCTCATACTTTATAGATAGCAAATCACTACCTATTATTTCACTTACCAAACAAAGAATTTGTTCAATGTTATATCCCTTAAAAATCACTTTATCATCAATTTCTTGTATTAATCCTGAATCCGTGAGCTTAGCCTCAAATTAAAACCGGACGAAATTATCCGGTAAAAATGTGGGGTAAGACA
>VSNR01000119.1 GCA_009774345.1 Lachnospiraceae bacterium
TGGTTATATTATACATAATTGTAAAAAATAGTATAGTATATTTTTATAAAAAAATCATAGCATTCATATTCTAATTGAGGTATAATGTAGCTGTTTCGTTACTGACAAGTCCGTGAGAAATAGTATAGACAGCAGGAAAAATCCATGTAGAATTTGCGTTGTAAATGGATTTTTGCCACTGCTGAAACGGAGTGAACAGTAACGCTGTTTTAGCGGGGGAAGAACAGCATTTGTTGCATTTTGTATAAAAAGCAGTAAAAGTAGAAGGGATGGATATGCATACGATTTTTCATTCAAGACCAGTAGTCAGTGAAAGCAAAAGAGTGTCAGAGCTTGAGCTGATGAAGAAGAGTCTGGAGATTCAGTTACAGGAAATGGCGAAAACAGTTCAAAAACAGCAGGAAATGATCGCTCTGGCAAAGAGGGATACCCTTACAGGGCTCAGGAGTCGTCAGGGGATATCAGAGCAGATTGATGCGCTGCTGCATGCGGATTGCGAGGGAACCTTTTTTATCATGGATATGGATAATTTCAAAAATGTCAATGATACATACGGACATATGGAGGGAGACCAGGTTCTGATCAGATTCGCAAAGGGACTCAAAAAGGCGGTGGATGTCAATGATATCGCAGCAAGACTCGGCGGGGATGAATTTATGGTTTTTTCGCCGGGGCACTATAACAAATACGAATTGAAGGCAAAAGCACAACGTATTATCCGACAGATCGAACGGGAACTGATTACGCCGGGACGACTGATGCGTGTCACGGTGTCGATGGGGATTGCCAGCGCGCCGCTCGATGGAGTGGATTATAAGGCATTGTATGGGAACTCAGATAAAGCGCTCTATTATGTAAAAAATGAAGGAAAGAATGGTTATCGGTTTTTTTCAGATATCAGTGAGACCTATAAGAGCATCTCAGAGGAGATCAGGCTGCACAGTTCTCTTGGGGAGATAACCAAAAGATTGAAGGAGAGGAAAATGGAAGGTTCTTACGAAGTAGAATACAATGATTTTGAGAAGATTTATCGGTTTATGGAACGTAATCTGATTCGGGAACACAGAGAGGTGCAATGTGTGCTCTTTACGTTGGATGACTATACTGAGACAGATGAAATAGTACTTCAGGAGCAACTGGCATATTTGCAGCATGCGGTGGTTTCTTCACTGAGAAAAGGGGATGTGACGACGAAGTACAGCTCATCGCAGGTATTAGCGTTACTGATGGATGTGAACAGGGACAATGCAGATCTGGTGGTCAACAGGATTCTTGGAAAATACCGCAGGGAGGCGGGCAAGAAGGAAATGCGTGTTATTTATGATATCCAGCAGCTTCTTGCGAGTGAGGAAGTCAGTTAGCATTTTTTGTGTTTAATGCATCATAAAATATTTTATTTTTGGATAAAATAAATCTTGTTTTATGCTTCCTTTTGTGGTAAAAATATAATAACAATAAACACAGATTTGGAGGGTATACATGAAAACAGGAAAAAATTATAAGTTTTGGTTCGCAACAGGTTCACAGGATCTATATGGTGAGGAGTGTCTGAGGAATGTGGCAGAGCACTCAAAGAAGATTGTGGAAGGGCTCAACAACTCCGGTATTCTGCCGTATGAGGTTGTCTGGAAGCCGACGCTGATTACCAATGCAGTGATCAGAAAGACATTCAACGAAGCGAATGCGGACGAGGAGTGCGCAGGCGTCATCACATGGATGCACACATTCTCGCCGGCAAAGTCATGGATTCTGGGATTGCAGGAGTACAGAAAGCCGCTGATGCATTTCCACACGCAGTTTAATGAAGAGATTCCATATGATACAATTGATATGGACTTTATGAATGAAAACCAGTCGGCACATGGCGACCGCGAGTATGGGCATATCGTGAGCCGCATGGGCATTGAGCGCAAGATTGTGGTAGGACACTGGCAGAATACCGATGTGATCAAAAAGATTGCGCAGTGGATGGTGACTGCGGTCGGTGTGATGGAATCCTCCCACATCAGAGTATGCCGTTTTGGGGATAATATGAACAATGTCGCGGTGACAGAAGGGGACAAGGTTGAGGCCCAGATCAAGTTTGGCTGGGAGATTGACCACTACAATGTCAATGATTTGGTGGAGTATGTCAACGCGGTATCAGATGCGGATATCAAGAATCTGACGGACGAATATTACAGCAAATATAAGATTCTGACAGAGGGCAGGGACGATGCAGAATTTAGAAAGCATGTAGAGGTGCAGGCTGGCATTGAGATCGGTATGGAGAAATTCCTCGAAGAGAGAGACTATCATGCCATTGTCACACACTTTGGAATGCTTGGCGGATTGAAGCAGCTTCCCGGTCTTGCGATTCAGCGCCTGATGGAAAAAGGCTACGGCTTTGGCGGCGAGGGTGACTGGAAAACTGCGGCGATGGTCCGCCTGATGAAGATTATGGCATCCAATGTCAAAGATGCAAAGGGTACTTCATTTATGGAGGATTACACCTATAATTTCGTTCCGGGCAAGGAAGGTATTTTGCAGGCGCATATGCTCGAGGTATGTCCGAGCATTTCAGAGGGGGATATTTCTATTAAAGTATGTCCGCTGTCAATGGGCAACAGAGAAGATCCGGCAAGGCTTGTATTTACTTCCAAGACAGGACCTGCGGTAGCGACATCGCTGATAGACCTTGGCAGCCGTTTCCGTCTGATTATCAATGCTGTTGACTGCAAGAAGGTGGAGAAGCCGATGCCAAAACTTCCAGTAGCCACTGCATTCTGGACACCAGAGCCGAATCTTACAGTGGGTGCGGAAGCTTGGATTCTGGCAGGTGGTGCACATCACACAGCGTTCTCGTATGATCTGTCTGTAGAGCAGATGGTTGACTGGGCTGATGCCATGGGCATAGAGGCTGTTGTCATTGACAAGAATACAGACATCAGGACGTTCAAGAACGAGCTGAGATGGAATGCTGCGGTGTATCGTTAAGCATTGGGCAGCATTATTCAAAATAGAGCCGTTTGGGCTTTTCTACAAACTCGACTTCATCGAGGTCTGCAAAGGCGTCTATGAAGTCCTCCCGGACAGTTGCGATGGCGTAACCGTTGATCAGGGGTTCGATGTGAATGACTTCTGATTCGAGGCGTTCGAGTGGTCCGTGATATTTGACGATCAATTCCCATGTTTTTGAGACAGGACTGTATCCTGTGTTGAGAACATGGGATTTTTGCATTTCTGCCTCTGTCGCAGAGAGGGCGAGATTGAGGAGATTTTCAAGTTTTGCATTTGGCATATGGGGAGTCTCCTTTTCTTTCTCTAAAATATTCAATATATTCCATTTTTCCTAAAAGGTGAAAATTTAATCTTGACAGATATATCGTTAAGTGATATATTATAAGAACAATATATCGTCTAACGATATATTGATATGCGGTATATCATTTCACGATATAATAAAAATTGTTAACGTTACGAGAAGGAGGTAAGGTTTTGTGACAGAGGCTGTCTACTATATTCTGCTGGCACTCAGGAAACCCAATCATGGCTATGGCATCATTCAGGAGGTGGAGCGGCTGACGGGCGGGCGCGTGGCGCTGGGAGCAGGTACATTGTATGGCGCGATACAGACGCTTGAGAAAAAGATGTGGATAGAGATCTATAGTGTTGACACCACATCCAGAAAAAAGAAGGAGTACGTGATCACAGATCTTGGAAGAGCAGCTTTTGAGGCGGAGCGCGTGCGGCTGGAAGAATTGTTGAAAAATGCAGAATTAATGGGGGAATTAAAATGATCAGGTTTCGTTTATATTTTGACAAGGACAAAGAGACAGCGTGGCTGAATGAGATGGCGGCGCAGGGATGGGCAGTGAAAAGCTTTTTTGCAGGATTTTTTCAGTTCGAGACGTGTGAGAAAGGGGAGTATGTCTACCAGATTGACTTTGGCAGCAGCTTCTTTTCCGCCAGTGAGGATTACAGGGAGTTTATGCGGGAACAAGGGATTGAGATTGTCCTGATCTGGGGGTATTGGATCATTCTCCGCAAGAAAGCCTCAGCGGGAAATTTTGATCTGTATACAGATGCCTCCTCAAGTTTGGAGCACTATAAGAAAATCCGCAGAATGTTCAAAGTGGTGACAATCACCGAACTGATATGCCTGTTTATAGAATTGTATGCCGGGTTTGTTGCAGGCAGCCGCGTGGGCGTTGCCGGCGCACTGCTGATTGGCGCGCTTTTTGTTGGGTGTGTAAATATACTGGTCCGCTTGAATGGCAGGATACGGCAGTTGCAGGAAGAATTGGACGGCATCAGCAGTGTAAAGACGTGCAGAACGCTCTCCCCTTTGATTGTGTCTGGTTTGCTGCTCAACTCGGTTGCAGTTTTGATGGAGGATGCAGTGGTGCATCCTGTAAAACGGGTGATACAGATCGCGGCAATCATCTTGATGCTCTGCGGGCTTGCCATGACATGCAGAGATAAGAAGTGCTGAGTTTTTGGGTTTTATGTGCTTTTTTAGAATATTTGTTGACCAATTATTGATTCTCGAGTATAATTGTAGTAAATATTTGCTAAGAATATCATGGGAAGAATTGTATATTGTATACATATTTTAGCGCTATTTATATATAAAACATGGTATTTTAGACAAATGGGTACGTAGTGTTAGTCGAAAGGATATGGTTGCAAGTATGGAAAAGACGAGAGAAGGAACTACAGGGGAAGTGTTGGGGAAAAACAGTCAGGTCGCGCGGCTGAGAAAGATTGTGAAGCAGACGAAGGGTTCGCTGGTGCTGGGCGTTGTCCTGCTGATGCTCTTGTTTTTTGCCAGTGTCAGCTATGCATGGGTATCCACAGAACAGCTTGAGAGCACGATGTATCTCAACCAGTACCGTCTGGGGTCAAAAGCATTGACGACCGCAGTACAGTCTTATGCAGTTTCAGGAAATCAGATGTACTATGATGCCTATATGAAGGAATTAAATACAGACAAGAACAGAGATATCGCATGGGCAGGTCTTGAGGCGAATGACATCAAGGATTACGAGTGGGAGGAGCTGCGCGAGATCGCGTCGCTCTCAAATAATCTGGTGCCGCTTGAGGAGGATGCGATGGCGGCAGTCTCGGCAGGCGATGTGGTGTCGGCAATGGAGTTTGTGTTTGGTGAGGAGTACAGCAACACGATTCAGAAGATCAATTCATTGACAGATGATGTGATCAATAAGATTCAGGACCGTCTCGATACGTCCAAAAAGATGTTCTTGTGGGTTCAGATTTTGTGTGCGGTTGCTTTTCTAGCAGGATTTATCAGACTGGCACAGCAGTGCCTGCGCACGATCAAGTTCTCACAGGAGGAGCTGCTCACGCCGATTATCAAGGTTGCAGACCAGATGGCACTGCTTGCAGACGGCAATCTCCATGCGGAATTTGACTTGAAAGAGGATGACAGCGAAGTGGGCAACATGGTTGCTGCCATCCGTTTTATGAAGAACAATATGACAGCGATTATTGATGAGATTTCCTCTATTTTAGAGCAGATGGGGCAGGGGAATTACATCATTACAGTGCAGCAGAATTATGTCGGCGATTATGTGAAGATCAAGGATTCGCTGAATCAGATCGTCGCTGATATGCGAAATACAGTGAGTATGATACAGGATGTGGCAAAGGAGATTGACAGCGGGTCCGGGCAGCTTGCTTACGCCGCAGATGATCTTGCGACTGCCTGCACAGGTCAGGCGACAGAAGTTTCAGATCTGATGATGCTGCTCACGGAACTTGGAAACAGTATTTCATACAATGAGAAAGAAGCGGAGGAAGCTGTAAAAATATCCAATCTGGCAAGTTCCACGCTGGTAGTGGGCGCGCAGAAGATGAAGGAGCTCCGCGCTGCCATGAGAGAGATCAATCAATGCTCAGAGCAGATTATCGCTGTGATCTCAGCAATCTCCGATATCGGAGAGGAGATTGACCTGCTTTCATTAAATGCATCCATTGAGTCTGCGAGGGCTGGGGAGGCTGGAAGAG
Source organism: Lachnospiraceae bacterium (assembly GCA_009774345.1). Classification (GTDB taxonomy): domain Bacteria; phylum Bacillota; class Clostridia; order Lachnospirales; family Lachnospiraceae; genus COE1. Next base: position 6,010 of record VSNR01000119.1, read on the forward strand.
GCTTTGCGGTCGTGGCAGAGCAGGTTAAGAAGCTTGCGGAGGCATCGCAGAATGCAGTAGGCCAGACATCAGAGCTGATTAAGAGAACGGTCGAGTCCGTCGAGGTTGGAACGAGGATTTCGCGCGAGGCAGCGGCGAACATGGAAGAAGTGCAGATGGGCGTGGAGGAGACGACAGGCCGCATGAGCAGCATTGTAGAGAAGCTCAAGCTCGAGGTGGAGAGTATCGGACATATCAACGAGAGTATTGGCGTGGTAGCCGGGATTGTAGATAACAATTCAGCGACATCGGAGGAGACTGCGGCTGTGAGTGAGCAGCAGAAAGCGCAGGTTGAGTCGATGGTGGACATGATTAGCAAATTTAAGGTTTAGGAATCCATAAAAGTTCATAGAACACAAAATGTCACTGCGGCATATCATAAGATAGAGTGATAGGAACAGAAATGATGGGATTGTTTTTATGAATGATTTGGAAAAGACACAATCCTGCATCACGCAGGTGACACAGCAAGAACCAGATCTTACAGGTGAAAATGTGATCATTGCTGTACTTGACAGCGGAATTGACTATTTTCTGCCTGAATTTCGCAATGCGGAGGGACAGACGCGCATTCTGGCAATCTGGGACCAGACACAGCAGCCGGACGAGGCGCAGGGAAAGCTGCCTCCGCCGGGATACCGCGAGGGCGTGCTGTATACAAGAGAAATGATTAACGAGGCACTGGCTTTGGGACGTGAGAACGGTCAAAAGCTGGTGCCCGTTTTTGATTTGTCAGGGCATGGGACTGGGGTTGCGGGGGTGGCAGCGGGTACAAGCATGGGGGTTGCGCCCAAGGCGGATTTGCTGATTGTCCGGCTCGGGCATCCGCAGGCAGGTTCTTTTCCCAGAACGACACAGCTCATGCGGGGGGTGAATTATGCTGTCAATCTTGGCGTGTCTCTGAATAAACCAGTGGCTGTCAATATCAGCTTTGGCAACACGTATGGAGACCATCAGGGCAATTCGCTGCTGGAACGCTATATTGATAATGCCTCAGAGGTGGGAAGAAGTGTGATTGTCATTGGCAGTGGAAATGAGGGGACATCACGGGGGCACACAGCAGGCATCGTGCAGCGGGAGAGTCGCATGGTGGAGCTTGCAGTGGGAGACTATGAGACAGGGCTGAGCATTCAATTGTGGAAATTTTATCAGGATATCTTTGAGCTGCGAATCCTGTCTCCAGGAGGAGAGCAGACAACACTGGAGCTGTCCAGACTCAGGGAGGCGCAGGCTCAGCGGCGGACATTAGAGCAGACGCAGCTGTTATGTTATCTTGGAAAACCGCTTCCTTACAATGTGCAGCAGGAGATTTTTATTGATATGATACCAGACGGAAGCTATATCAACAGCGGCGTGTGGCGGCTCGAGCTGGTTCCGGTTTCTTTGGTGACAGGGGAGTATCGGTTTTACCTGCCGGGGTATGCGGCCAGAACTGCGGCGACAGGATTTTTTCTGCCGACACCTGAAATGACGATCACCATTCCCTCAACGTCAAGGAGAGCGGTCACAGTCGGTGCTTATGATATAGCGCGCAGAAGTTATGCCGATTTCTCGGGCAGAGGATATGTCTACTACTACCGTGACGGCAGGACAGATACGGCGGGCGGGCAGCAGATTATAGCAGATGTAAAGCCAGATTTGACCGCGCCGGGCGTCAATATCACAGTGCCTGTACCAAATGGCGGATATGAGCAAGTCTCTGGAACGTCCTTTGCGACACCGTTTGTCACGGGCGCGGCGGCGCTGCTGATGGAGTGGGGAATTGTCCGTGGAAATGACCGTTTTCTCTATGATGCTGTTATAATTGGACTAAGTTAGAAAAACCTTGAAAAACAGGGGTTTCTGCTTAGTCCATTTTCATTTCAGCAGGTTTTCTACACCTGAAATTAAGACAAGTAACGTTACGAAAAGTATAGCACATAAATGTCGGCATGAAAAGCAAATTCGGGTTGACAGTTAGCCGCATTTTGGGTAACTGTCAGCACGAATTCCACAAGGGTTTGGGAGTGTAGCTCCCAAGTATTTCAAAAATGGAGGACAAGCTATGGCAGCGAATACAGCGGTAGGCGCAGAAAAGAAAGACATTCGCACAATTACTTTCAAAAACAAGGAACATAGAGATTTTTATAAAGTGAATCTGCAGAAATGCAGATACCAGGATGTGTACCATAAGGCATTGGTGTATTGCCTTGGGATTGACCGGGATACAAGAGTAAATGTAGACAGGATTTATGACTTTAGAACAGGATGTGTAAAAACGGAGTGCCTGCATGAAGGGTGGCAGACCAGCGGAAGCGTAAGGATTGTACGGATGGCATTTAACCTATACTGCAATGGAACGCCGAGCGTTGATTGCACGGAGGATGCAGAGGAACAGCTGAAGGAGTGCCGCTGTTATACAGTTGAGGATTTATTCTGCTGCGGCTATGCCAGATACTTTTGGGAGGCAGTTAAGTTCCGCTATCCTGAATACTGCTTTTACCCGGATTGGGAGGATTGATATGCTGAAGATTAGGATGCAGGGGACAAAGAAAGACCTGCACTGGTTCCGACGGATTTTGGAGCGTCAGGAAGGCGTGGATGTAAAATCTGTATCGGAACCGTTTGCAAACAAAGGGACAAATAAATATTTCCGTGTATATGCGGAAGTGGAAAGAACAGAAAAGTAGACCAGAGAATCAGGAGGAAAGTATTTATGTGCAGAGTGATCGCAGTGGCAAACCAGAAAGGTGGGGTCGGCAAGACAACGACGTGTGTAAATTTAGGTATTGGACTTGCAAGGGCAGGCAAGAAAGTATTGCTGGTGGAGGCAGACGCACAGGGTAGCATGGCGGTGAGCCTGGGGATTGCGGAGCCGGATGAGCTGGATGTGACGTTAGTCAATATCATGGAAAAAGTGATCAACGACGAGGACGTAGAGCCTGGCGAGGGGATTATCCGCCATGAGGAGGGGATTAATTTTATCCCCGCAAATATTGAACTGGCAGGACTGGAAACGGCTTTGGTAAATGTCATGAGCAGGGAAACGATATTGCGCCAGTATCTGAACAGCGTAAAAGGGGAGTATGACTTTGCAATCATTGATTGTATGCCCTCGCTTGGAATGATTACAATAAACGCCCTTGTAGCGGCAGACAGCGTACTGATTCCGGTGGAGGCGGCGTATCTCCCGGTCAAAGGGCTTCAGCAGCTTATAAAGACGATTGGACGGGTTCACAGGAAGCTGAACCCAGCGCTTAACATCATGGGGATTCTGCTGACAAAGGTAGACCGCAGGACAAACTTCGCAAGGGACATTTCAGCGCAGATTCGGGAGGTTTATGGGAACCGGGTACATATCTTTGAGAACTGCATCCCATTGTCCGTAAAGGCTGCGGAAACCACGGCAGAAGGGAAAAGCATCTATCTCCACGACCCGAAGGGGATTGTGGCAGGCGGCTACTATTCACTGACACAGGAGGTGCTTGCAGATGAAAAGTAAGAGCGCAGAGAAGGTAAAGCTGAACAGCTTCGATGATTTGTTTGGCATAAATGAAACGGGGGAAACGGTCACTTCCGTTCCCCTAAGTGAACTGCATACGTTTAAAGGCCATCCGTTCCGGGTGCTGGATGATGAAAAGATGCAGGAAACGGTGGAAAGCGTAAAGCAGTACGGCGTGTTGATGCCGGGGATTGTGCGCCCATATCCAGAAGGCGGCTATGAGGTCATTGCAGGGCATAGGCGGTGGCGGGCCTGCGAGCTTGCAGGGCTTACGGAAATGCCTGTCATTATCCGGGAAATGGATGATGATACAGCGGTAGTCCTGATGGTGGATACGAATATCCAAAGAGAGGACATCCTGCCAAGTGAGAAGGCAAAGGCGTACCGGATGAAATATGAAGCGATGAAGCACCAGGGCAGCAAAGGGGAGAAATATACTGCTGACGCCATCGGGGAAGCTGCCGGGGACAGCGGGAGGACAGTGCAGCGTTATATCCGGCTGTCGGAACTGGCAGAAGAGTTGCTGGATTATGTGGATGAAAATAAAATTCCAATGGTGGCAGGCGAAAAGCTGTCCTATCTGAAGGCAGGGGAACAGGCATGGGTTGTGGATGCCATCGGCAACAGCGGCATATTCCCATCGAAAGTACAGGCAGAGTTGTTAAAAGCCGGCAGTGAGGCAGGGGAATTGACGGAAGGGAAGGTATATGCGGTTTTAGTGCGTAAGGAGGAGGAAAATGTGAATGTGACCATCTCCGCAAAGAAGATCCGCAATTATTTTCCTGTGGAATATTCCAAGGAACAGATTGAGGATGTGATCTATACGCTTCTGGAGGAATGGAAGCAGAAGGAGGGAGGGACAACGGATGCAGGAGTTACAGTTTGATTATTACCGGGGCATGGAAGCGGAGCAGTATACGTTCTATCGGATTCCGAAGGTTCTGTTCACTGCGGAATGCTTCAAGTCCCTTTCCTGTGAAGCAAAGGTTTTATACGGTCTATTGTTAGACCGTATGAGCCTTAGCATAAAGAACCGGTGGTTTGACGAAGAAGATAGGGTGTATATTATCTTCACGGTGGAAGAGATCATGGAGTTAATGTGCTGTAAGACGCAAAAAGCGGTTAAGCTGATGAAAGAACTGGATGCTGATGGAGGGATAGGTTTGATTGAAAAGAAGCGATTAGGACTTGGAAAACCTAATGTTATTTATGTAAAAAATTTCTTGATTAAAGAAGTTGAGCCATCTCCGGAGTCCGATAAGCCATCAAAAAATCTGCAGAAAACCGGGGAAAAACCCAAATGGGAGATAGAAGGAGCAGGTGAAAGCACACAGAGTTTCCAAAATCAAAAATCAGGAGTTTTGAAAATCAAAAATCAAGAGTTTCCAGAATCAAAAAACCAGAATTTTGAAAATCAAAAATCAGGAATTTTGAAAATCGAAAATCAAGAATTTCCAGAATCAAAAGTCAGGAATTTTGAAAATCATATTTCTGGAATTTCGGAAATCAAAAAACAAGAACTTCGATTTTCAAAATCTAATAATACTGATATTAACAATACTGATCTAAGTGATACTGAATTTAGTGAGACAGAGTATAGCAATACTGATCTTAACGATACTGATTTTGGTGTGTCAGCTATCCATCCCAATCCTATCCCGTCCAATCCATCCATCCCAGGCACAGCGCCGGATGTGATGGAGGAGATGGATGCATACCGTGACATCATTCGGGAACACATTTCTTACGAGTGTTTCCAGGATGGGCGTTATCACCGGAGGGAGGAGGTGGATGAGCTTGTTGAGCTGATGGTGGAAGTGATGATGCTGCCGGACAGTGGAACGGTGCGGATTGCAGGGGTGGACAAGCCGGTGGCGGTTGTCAAGAACCGGTTTATGAAGCTGGAGCATGGGCATATTGAGTATATCCTTACCTGCCTGGGCGCAAATACAACGAAGGTGGGCAATATCAAGGCGTATCTTCTGACAACGCTGTATAATGCCCCGATGACTATAAGCAATTATTATACGGCGGAAGTGAACCATGACCTGTATGGGAGTGGGTGAGGAAATTGAAAAATACAGTTGTGAAATGATTTTGCAGACAGGGCGTGGCATACGGAAACCATGCTCAGAGTGGAGAAAGGCATGAAAGTAAGTGAATTTGTAAAACAGACAGTGATCCCGGTTGCATCGGCATTATTGTTGCTACCCTTTTGTACTGACCTAAAATTACTCTGGTTGCCTGTCATAGAATTAACCGATATAATGGCATGAGAACAGAGAAAGGAAAAGGTTCCAGGACACTAATCTTTTGCCGAGAACCGTGTACTGAAACCTTTATTAAAACCATGGTTATTATATCAAGATATGAAGCGGAATACAACAAGGGTGAAGATATTTTTAATAAACAGTAAAGAAGAAAGTATCTGTCCATGCTGCGGGAGTCCTCTTAAATACAGGGACAGCAGACGCCGTGTGCATAAAATTGCGGGAGGGGATAAGGAGTGGTATCTTATCCGGCGGCTGAAATGCACGGGCGATAAGTGTGGGCGGCTCCATAATGAACTGCCGGACTGCATCTGCCCCTATAAGCATTATGATGCAGGCCTGATCGAGGATGTGGCGGACGGTGTGGTCAGCGAAGAGGATACGGAAACGGAGGATTATCCCTGTGAAGGGACCATGAAACACTGGAGATGGTGGCTCCACATGAATGAAAAAAACATGGAGGGGCAGATTAGGGCGGCGGCACACCGTTTCCTGGACCTGGATGGAAAGTTTCTGAAATCCAGGGTTTCTTTACTGGAAGAGATGAAAGAACGGATAAGCCCCGGCTGGCTTAAGGCGGTGGTCAGAGCCATATATAACAGCGGAGGGCGGATAGAGCCGTATCTGGCTGGGGAATAAGGGTGCACCTGCTTTTGTTCGCTGTCATTTTTATTCTGGTGTATGCTGTCCTGTGAAAGGAGGGCCATACAGATGGAGAAAAAAGAAGTGAAAAAATGGCAGGATGAAGAGGCGCTTAAAAGATATCAGATGATAGCGCTGCTTCTGGATCCGGACATGGATGAAGGGAAAAGGCAGCAGCTGCGGGAGGAAGCCGCAGAGAAGAACGGCGTATCCAAAAGGACGCTGTACCGTTATGAAAAAAGTTACCGGGAAGAAGGGTTCGGAGGCCTGCGGCCAGCCAGCCGGACGAAACAGAGGCAGCAGAGACTCCCGGAAAACTTTGGGGAAATCATGGAACAGGCAGTGCAGTTAAAGCGTGAAGTCCCGAAGCGGAGCGTGCGCCAGATCATAAAGGTGCTGGAACTGGAAGGCTTTGCGGAGCCGGGCGTGCTGAGGCCTTCGACAATGCAGCGGCACCTGTATGATGCGGGTCTTGGGAAGAAGCAGATGAAAAGATACGCCGAGAAACGGGCCGCATCGTCCAGGCGCTTCTGCCGGGCGCACCGGATGGAGCTTTTACAGGGGGACATCAAGTACGGACCAGAACTGCGGACAACGGACGGGGGACTGATAAAAACTTATTTATCCTCCCTGATCGACGACCATTCCAGATATATCGTGCAGTCAGAGTTTTATGACAACCAGAGGCAGGAGATCGTGGAGGACACTTTCCATAAGGCAGTCTTAAAAGCCGGAAAGTTTGACTGTGCCTACCTTGACAACGGGGTGCAGTATACGTCGGGCCATCTTGGAAAAGCCTGTGCAAAGCTGGGGATACGTATCGTCCATGCAAAACCGGGGGCGTGCCAGCCGAAAGGGAAGATAGAAAAATTCCACCAGAAAGTGGACCAGTTCATAGCGGAGATACGCGTGGCGCATGTGCATTCCGTGGAGGAGCTGAACCGCAGGTGGAAGATCTTTCTGGAGCAGGAATACCAGAAGGAAGCGCACGCGGGGATAAAGGAGTATTATGAATCTTATGGGACATCCGTCCCGGCCAGCGGGATCACGCCGGAGCAGGAATGGATGAGGGACGAAAGGGGGCTTGTCTTCATGGATGTTTCTGTGGTGGCGGAGGCATTCCTGCACCGTGAGAGGCGCAGGATCGATGAGGCAGGGTGTTTTTCCCTGGGCGGGAACCGGTATGAAGCAAGCGCAGCGCTGTCAAACTGAAGTGGTATACTAAAACTGGACACGGAGGGGGTAGAAATTAGACAGGATACATGGTAAGATTTTACACTGTCTA
>VSNR01000012.1 GCA_009774345.1 Lachnospiraceae bacterium
TGTCGTAGGGCACTGTAATTTATTCTATAAAGGGCAATCTTGTTTATCCACTTTATCCTGCTAAAGCGTGCCCCCTACTCCATGGTGATTGTGCGCGGATTATTCCCTGAATCCAGTGTTTATGCAAGGAAAGGATAGTTCGCAGAACAAAAAAACGACCTTGCATTTCTTTTTGCAAAGTCGTTTTTTTCTATGTCGGGGGCTATGTGATTTTGCCCTTTTCAGAATAAATTACAGTGCCCTACGACAACTTGTAATCTATTTTCCTTCTGTCGCAATCGCTGCCTGTGCCGCCGCCAGTCTTGCGATTGGCACTCTAAACGGTGAACAAGACACATAATCCAGCCCAATCTTATGGCAGAACTCTACGGAAGAAGGATCTCCGCCATGCTCGCCGCAGATACCTACGTGGAGCTTCGGATTTACTGGCTTGCCAAGCTTCAGAGACAGCTCCATCAGCTTGCCGACACCTGTCTGGTCAAGTTTTGCAAACGGATCGTTCTCGAAGATTTTTGTGTCATAGTAAGCATTTAAGAACTTGCCTGCATCGTCTCTTGAGAAGCCGAATGTCATCTGTGTCAGGTCATTTGTACCGAAGCAGAAGAAGTCTGCTTCCTTCGCGATCTCCTCCGCTGTGAGTGCAGCTCTTGGAATCTCGATCATTGTACCTACTTCATACTCTAACTTCACGCCTGCTGCCGCGATTTCAGCATCTGCTGTCTCTACGACTACCTTCTTTACGAATGCAAGCTCTTTTACTTCACATACGAGCGGAATCATGATTTCCGGTTTTACATTCCAGTCAGCATGCTCTTTCTGAACCTCGATTGCTGCGCGGATAACAGCCTTTGTCTGCATCTTTGCAATCTCAGGATACGTTACAGCAAGACGGCATCCTCTGTGACCCATCATCGGGTTGAACTCATGCAGAGAAGCGATAATGTTCTTGATATCCTCCACAGACTTGCCCTGTGCGTTTGCGAGCTTCTCGATGTCTGCTTCCTCTGTCGGAACGAACTCATGGAGAGGCGGATCAAGGAATCTGATTGTAACAGGATTTCCTTCCAGAGCCTCGTACAGTGCCTTGAAGTCGCTCTGCTGATAAGGCAGAATCTTCTCAAGTGCTGCCTCTCTCTCCTCAACGGTGTCAGAGCAGATCATTTCGCGGAATGCAGCGATTCTGTCCTCTTCAAAGAACATATGCTCTGTACGGCAGAGACCGATACCTTCTGCGCCAAGCTCTCTTGCCTTCTTAGCATCTGCTGGTGTGTCTGCATTTGTTCTTACTTTCAATGTTCTATATTTGTCAGCCCATGCCATAACTCTGCCGAACTCGCCAGCGATCTGTGCATCAACTGTTGGAATCTGGCCATCGTAAATATTTCCTGTTGTACCGTCAATCGAGATGAAATCTCCCTCATGGTACTCTTTTCCTGCCAGTGTGAACTTCTTGTTCTCCTCGTCCATCGCAATGTCGCCGCATCCAGATACACAGCATGTACCCATACCACGTGCAACTACCGCTGCGTGAGATGTCATACCGCCGCGGACTGTAAGGATACCCTGAGAAGCCTTCATACCTGTGATATCCTCTGGGGATGTCTCAAGACGTACAAGGACAACCTTCTCGCCTCTTGCATTCCAGTTCTCAGCATCCTCTGCTGTAAACACAATCTTACCACATGCAGCACCCGGTGAAGCGCCAAGTCCCTTTCCAGCAGGTGTAGCAGCCTTCAATGCTGCGGCATCAAACTGAGGATGCAGTAAGGTGTCAAGGTTACGAGGGTCGATCATAGCTACTGCCTCAGCCTCTGTCTTGTGTCCCTCATCTACTAAATCGCAGGCAATCTTCAAAGCAGCCTGTGCAGTTCTCTTACCGTTGCGGCACTGTAACATATAGAGCTTCTTGTTCTCAACTGTAAACTCCATATCCTGCATGTCATGATAATGGTTCTCGAGTGTCTCGCAAACCTTGATGAACTCTGCATATGCCTCTGGGAACTCCTGCTCCATCTGTGCGATTGGCATCGGTGTACGAACACCAGCAACCACGTCCTCGCCCTGTGCGTTCTTTAAGAACTCACCCATGAGCTTCTTCTCGCCTGTAGCCGGGTCACGTGTAAATGCAACACCTGTACCAGACTCATTGTTCAAGTTACCAAATACCATCGGCATTACGTTTACAGCAGTACCCCAAGAATAAGGGATATCGTTGTCGCGGCGGTATACGTTTGCACGAGGGTTGTCCCATGAACGGAATACAGCCTCAATGGCAAGCTTTAACTGCTCTACAGGATCGGAAGGGAAGTCCTTGCCAAGCTGGTTCTTGTACTCAGCCTTAAACTGCTCTGCCAGTGTCTTTAAGTCTGCTGCTGTGAGGTCTACGTCGTACTGAACACCCTTCTCCTCTTTCATCTTGTCGATCAGCTGCTCAAAATACTTCTTGCCAACTTCCATAACAACATCTGAGAACATCTGGATGAAACGTCTGTAAGAGTCATATACAAAGCGCTCGAATGCAGGATCAGGATTGCCCTTGATCATCGCGTCAACTACTTCATCATTTAAGCCAAGGTTCAAGATCGTATCCATCATACCGGGCATAGATGCACGTGCACCTGAACGTACAGATACAAGTAAAGGATTCTTCAGATCGCCGAATTTCTTTCCGTTTACTTCTTCCATCTCTTTTACACCATCCATAGCCTGTGCCATGATCTCGTCGTTGATCTTGCGTCCGTCTTCATAATACTGTGTACAAGCCTCTGTTGTGATTGTGAAGCCCTGTGGTACAGGAAGTCCGATGCTTGTCATCTCCGCAAGGTTTGCACCCTTGCCGCCGAGAAGATTACGCATGCTCATGTCGCCTTCTTTGAATGAATATACCCACTTTTTACTCATTGTTTTTCTCCTTTACTGAATTGGTTACTTTTCATTTGGTGCCTTTGCCATACAAAAGCACACCGCATGTATAAATGATAAACATAATATGTCTAATTGTCAAGAATTTATCAAGGAATTTTATAAAAAATTGTTATTTTTTTCCTGCCTGTTACAGCTTCATGATCTTTCTCTCGTCTTTATCATACAAATATAACGAATAGGAGAGTATTTCTTCTGTGCTGACTTGTGTATCATTGATTTCTCTGATCATATTTTTGATCTCACTGCTCTCCTCAAGATGTGCCGTCGGCAGAAGCAACAGCTCATGTACAGAGGATGGAATAATATAAAAACTGCTGCCCACTGCTTCTGCAAAGTCCCGTACCAGATTCGGATACAGCATACAGGCCGCACCCTCGACTCTGCGCTGATTGCTGAGCACATACATCGGAACACTGTCTGAAAATGATTCTTCGCTGTTTTCATCAACTCCCTCTGGATTCTCCGCTCTCGTGATCTCACACAGCACTTCGGACATGCTCTTGATCTCATACTTTTGAATCCGCTGTGTGTTTTCTTTTGCCGCCTGATACAGCTTCTCCACCGAGACGTCCCACAATTTCAGATGCACATTATGTATCAGGATCGACGCCGTGCCAATGTCCTCCTGCGCAACCATACATTGAAAGACGATGGACAGGTCCAGAAATTCTATGTGCGGGATATCCTCTAGCAGCTCTTTATTTTTCTCTGTGTTGATCAGCTTGTAGACCACGCTGTCCTTCACACGCTCATAATCCAGAAAATACCGCATATCAACACTCTGGTTGACTTTGTTTCTCTGGTAGGTATCCATCACATCATTCACGACATTGAGCAGCGTCGCCCTGCCCTTCATGTATTCCTCATAATAATTGTTGAGATAGATGGTTGGCGAGATGTTGCTGTCATCCTGCGTCACGGTGAGCCCCCTCAGCACAACGCCATTGTTTTTCGTGACATCATTGAGCCGCACTTTGTAGCAGTCTCCTGTCCTTCTCTCTACCTCTTCTCTTACCAATGTTGTAAAATAGCTAAATTCCATGATCATTCATACTCCTTTTTCTGATTATTTTAATAGACAATCCCCTCCTTCGCACCAACGTTAGAGAACACAAAAAAGACAATAAGAAAAACGTATTAAAACCATTTCTCTCATTGTCTTGTCTCAGTTTGGTCTCAATGACGACCGATTATACTCTGGACAGATACTCACCTGTTCTGGTGTCAATCTTGATCACATCGTTTGTCTCAACAAATAATGGAACATACACTGTTGCACCGGTCTCCACTGTCGCAGGCTTTGTCGCACCTGTAGCAGTATCGCCCTTAAATCCCGGCTCTGTGTCTGAGATTGTAAGCTCTACAAACAGAGGCGGCTCAATCGCAAATACATTGCCGTTGTGCGAGCATACCTTAACCATCTCATTTTCCTTGACAAACTTGAGCGCATCGCCCACCTTGTCCGCATTGAGACCAATCTGTTCATAGTTCTCTGTATCCATAAAATAATATAAATCGCCGTCTGCGTACAAGTACTGCATCTCTTTTCTGTCAATGCGCGCCTGCGGACACTTCTCTGTCGGTCTGAAAGTTTTCTCCACAACGCCGCCGCTGATAATGTTTTTGAGCTTTGTTCTGACAAACGCTGCCCCCTTACCGGGCTTTACATGCTGAAATTCGATGATCTGATAGATGCTGTTCTCATACTCTATCGTAATGCCATTTCTGAAATCTCCTGCTGATATCATAAAAACTATTCCTCCTAATATTCACTTTTCACGTTTACAATCCGCTAACCATTTTATAACAAAATCAGCAAAATTTCAACTATTATTTTTGACATTTCGAAGAACAATTCATTAAAATGAAATCAATCGCCATCTCATAACCGTCTAACCCCTGCCCGTAAATCTGGTGGTCACACACCTCTTTCGTGACAGAAATGCGCCGAAACTCCTCTCTCTTTGTGATATCTGAGATATGGATTTCCACTTTTGGTACGGTGATGCTGGCAAGCGCATCCCGAATTGCATAGGAGTAGTGCGTGAATGCCCCCGGATTGATGACAATGCCCTCTGTGCCGTCAAAATAGGCTTCTTGAATCCGGTCAATGATAGCGCCCTCATGATTGGACTGAAAACATTCGATCTCACACCCTGACGCGGATGCTTTGTCCTGTATCTTATTCACCAGATACTGATAATCCTGTGTCCCGTAAATTCCCTTTTCCCTGATTCCGAGAAAATTCAGATTGGGACCGTTGATCACTAAAAGCTTCATATTTTCATTCCCCCTGCTCTATTTGCTCTGCCGCTCTGACACACTGTTCTGCCACCTCCGACTGCTGGATTCCATCGACATTGATAATCATCCCTGCGCCCTCCTCATACAAGGGTCCGCGTTCTGCAATCATCTCCTCAATCCGTTTCATGGGATTTTCGCACTGCAAAAGCGGTCTTGCCGTGTTTCCCTTGATTCTGCTGTAGATGGTCTCCGGGCTGGCTTTCAGGTAGATCACGATGCCAAGCTCTGACAAGAGCTGCCGGTTCTCCGCACGCAGCGGCATTCCTCCGCCGGTCGATAGCACCATATGTTCAATTTTATCATCCACCATCCGCCTGAGCAGCGCTGTCTCCATATCCCGAAATGCCTGTTCTCCATCCACAGCAAAGATTTCGCTGATGCTTCTATGCTGCTGCGCCGCAATCATTTCATCTGTATCAACAAAGAGATACTCTTTTATTTTCGCGACATTTTTTCCTATAGTGGTCTTGCCGCTTCCCATATAGCCTGTCAAAATTATATTTTTCATCCTATTTGTGTCCATCCTGATGATTCTGTGTGTTTACACATATAATCGCTCTTTTAACTTTTGATATACTTTATCCGCTGTTTCCTTCCCCACTTTAGTGCCCGTCCAGCATTCAAAGGCATCAACGCCCTGATACAGCAGCATTTTCAGCCCATTAAAAGCCGTGCCGCCGTTTGCGGTGACAAGCTTCATAAACTTTGTTTCCCACGGTGTATAGATCAGGTCATAGGCAAATTTCACAGAACGATAAAAATCGCCGTCCTCAAGAACCGCCGCCTCTGCCTTTGGCGTAAGACCTACGCTGGTGCACTGTATCACAATATACCGGTGCGCTGCCCCTGTCAGAAGTTTCGGGTACGCAGCGAGTGCCATCGCGGACACACAGTCCTTTCCATACCGGCTCAAGGTCTCGTTGACTTTCGCGGCGACTTCCTCTGCTTTCGCAGCGTCCCGATTTAATAAATACACCTTTTTCACGCCGCTGTTCGCGCACAGAAACGCCGCCGCACGCCCCGCACCGCCTGCGCCGAGTATGATGACCTCCTTCCCCTCGAGGGAGATCCCCTCCTCTTTCATGGCGCGCCAGAGCCCGTTCATATCTGTATTATAACCGATAAACCCTTCCCTGTCCTCTCGCGCGTCACGCACAAGCGTATTGACTGCCCCGGCGGCTGCCGCGCGCTGGTCAACCTCCGTCAGATAAGGAATCACCGCATTTTTGTAGGGCACCGTGACATTCATGCCGCAGATATTTAACCCGTATGCCCCTCTGAGTGCAGCCTCAAGCTGTCCATCCGCCACATGAAACGGCACATACACCATATCAAGACCCGCCGCGTCCGCAAACATGCCATGCATCAGCGGCGACAGGGTATGCTCTATTGGATTTCCTATGATTCCATAAATTTTTGTCTTTCCATTAATCTCCATGTTGTATTTACTCCATCCGCTTTTTTATCGCTTTTTTAAATGCCTGCGATAGCCAGCCAGCACGATTTTTTCCAAATACCGTTTCAGCACGATCTGTATCTCCTCTTTGGGGTGGATTGGTTTGACCAGTACCGAGTAAATTCCCGCCTTGTTTGCTCCCCAGATATCTGTAAAAATCTGGTCTCCCACAAACAGGGTATTCTTCTCGTCCGTCCCCATATTTTTCATTGCCTGTCTGTACTTTGCAGGATTTGGTTTTCCTGCCTTATATATATAGGGCGCACCCACTGCGTCACAGAACAGTTTCACGCGCGGTTCCTTGTTGTTCGAGAGCATTGTGACCTTATAACCGATCGTTTTTAGCCGCCGAAACAATGCCATTGCGCGCTCATCTGCCGGAAGTCCATGCGGCACCAGCGTGTTGTCTATATCAAACAGAATCCCTCTGTAGCCCTGTCTGTACAGTTTCTCGAAATCAATCTGATACGTCGAATCCAGATATTCTTTCGGATAAAAACATTCCAGCATCCAATATCCTCCTCATGTGTCCCCATTACAGATTTGCCGCCTCAAGCAGCAGCCGGGTATAATCGTCCGCCGGGTGTTGGTAGACCTCCTCCACCTTTCCATGCTCGAGAATCTCCCCGCTTTTCATAATGAGCACCCGGTCGCACATCTGATAGACGACACGCAGATCATGAGATATAAAAAGGATAGAAATCCCAAGTTCCTTATGAAGTCTTAACAAAAGCCGGATAATCTGCGCCTGTATCGTCACATCCAGCGCGGACACCGGCTCATCTGCGATCAGAAAATCTGTATCGCACAAAAGCGCCGCCGCGATCGCAACGCGCTGGCGCTGTCCGCCGGACAGTTCTGCGGGATAGTGCTCCTTTAACTTTACATCAAGCCCTACCCGCTCAAGCATCCTGTCAACCCTCGCTGTCCGTTCTTCCTTTGACAGTCTCGCCATTCCTTTTTTCATGCGCAGCGGTTCTTCTAAAATCCAGCCTATTTTTTTTGACGGATTGAGCGAGCTGTACGGGTCCTGAAAGACCATCTGCGGATTCGGGCAGTCCAGCGAAACCTCGCCGTCGTACTGCTTCTGCATTCCAAGTATCGCCTTTGCAAGCGATGTTTTCCCGCAGCCGCTCTCACCGACAAGCCCTAAGATTTCGCCTCTTTTCATCTCGAAACTTACGTCCTTTAACACATGCTGCATGTTTTTTCCCGCTCTCTGGCGAAAGCTTTTATAATACACATTTAATTTCTCGACCTTTAATATTGTTTCCATGGCAACCTCTGTAACCGTCACACCAGTTTTTCTAATTTCGGTATGGCGCTGATTAACTTTTTCGTGTACTCCTCTTTGGGATTGTAAAAGATGTCCTCTGTCAAGCCGGACTCCACCATATCGCCGTTGTGCATCACGATCACCCTGCTGCACAGGCGTTTTACCAGACTCAAATCATGTGAGATAAATAATACCGCCATCTTTTTTTCCTGATTCAGCCGCTGTAAAAGCTTCACGATCTGTAGCTGTATCGTCACATCCAGCGCTGTCGTAGGCTCGTCTGCAATCAGAAGCTTCGGTTCACAGATCATGGCGGAGGCGATCATCACACGCTGCCGCATACCGCCGGACAGCTCATGCGGATACTTTTTATAGATGCGCTTGGGATGCTCAAGCTCTACATCTTCAAGCGCTTTTATGACGCGCTGGTACCGTTCCTCCTTTGGCATTTCCTGTCTGTGAATGCGCAGACTTTCCTCCACCTGCCAGCCAATGCGTTTGACGGGATTTAGGGAGGTCATCGGTTCCTGAAAGACAATGCCGATCTGATTTCCCTGAATCTGCCGCAGCGCACTGCGGTCTGAATGCAGCAGCTCTTTTCCTTCAAAGAGAATCTTCCCCTCCATTTTCATGTCATGACGCCGAAGCAGTCCTGCGATCGCCATCGCCGTCATGGATTTTCCAGAACCAGACTCGCCGACAATCCCGAGGATTTCTCCCTGCCGCAGCTCCATTGTCAGATGATTCACGACGCGCTCCGGCACCTCATGATCATGAAACTCTATATTCAAATCTTCTACTTTTAATAGTCCCTGTTCCATGTATCCTCCTGTTGTATGAATCCGTTCTTTATTCTACCACAGTGACTGCGAAAAATCAATTATTTATAACTGAGTCGTACACTTCCCATACTGGTGCTGGCTTCAAGCTTCCCGGCATTCCCTGACTGGCGGTATTTCCGCCCCTCATCCTGACCGTTGACGCGCACTTCGCCCATCCCTGCTTCCAGTTCTATTTGAAAGTTGTCAAGATTCTGGCTCACATCAATGGACGTGTCTCCCATCGCATTTTCTGCATTCAGATTCAGAAAAGTACAGCTCTCGATCTGAATAGACCCCATATCATTATCCACCTCAGCCTCGCCAAGGGCTGTGTCTTTAATCGTAATATCGCCCATATTGGTACGGAGATCGGACTTGTCAAAGCTGCATTTTTTGAATGTGCAGCTCCCCATATTGGTCAGGGCATCACAGTCAGAGGATGTGATGCCCTCCACGCTGATATTTCCCATAGCGACTTTGAGATCCATGTTCTTCATCGCAGTTTCTTCCGGCACTGTCAGCGTCATGCGGCACTGTTGATTTCTCATTCCTCCCCACCATGCTTTTTTTGGTGTTTTCTGCTTGATGTAAAGCGCACTATCCTTTACTTCATACTCAAATTTGATCGAGTCTGTATACTCACTATGAAGATAAAAATTGTTTCCTGACTCAATCGACAAATCTATCATATCCGCATCGACATAAATGGCATCAAAAGCATCCAGATCTGAGCTTGCGCTCGTCAGGCTGTCCTCCCCAAAATGAAACCCTCCCCGAAATCCAAAGCTGCCAACATAATGAAAAGTGCCGCCAACGACACAGCAGACTGTAATAATTGTAAGGATTGTCATCCATATATTTTTCTTCATACTCATAATTTCCTCCTAAAACTCAAGCTATTATCATGTACACTACCAAACCGCACGAATCAACTGCTGCACCACTGCGGCAATCACCCATACAATCCATGTGATATGCCAGTCAAAGCTCAAAAAGCTCCAGCAAAGATAGATGCAAGTCACCGTCGGCCAGTAGACGGACATCAGCTGCGATACTTTGTCATTCTTGTAGCTTACCTGTTTCTGTGACGGCACAAAAATGCCTCCCATCGTATCACTCTGATTCAGTGAAAGAATCGTCGTAAATCCCGCGTTCACATTTCCTGCCGCCACGCACAGGAAGACCCCGGTTCCGATAAACACAAACATCAGAGCAGGTCCTATCCCGCTTCCCCATGAAAACAGACTGGTGACAAGCACCACTGGCAGCACACTCAGAATACACAAAATAACGCCAATCGTAATCATCATCGCATAGATCACACGAAAGCTTTCCCGCCGGTTATGGACATACTCTGCTGTCGCAAAATCGACACTGCATCCCTTTTGCTTCAAAAACTTCCATTTGCCCATCACAAAACCAGAAAACAGAAACAGCCCGACTGCTGCCGCTATCGCCAAAAACATAAAGCACATGGCATAGACGCCGCCGCGCCAGCTCCAGCTGACATCCAGCAGATAGCCGCAGAAGCTGATAATACACAACAGTACGCCAAGCGCAACCGCGTAGGCAGCGCGCGTCTTATCATGCAGATAATCCTTGACCTCTGCGAGCGTGACATGCCGTAAACTCCCTGCCATCTTCTGATTCTCCCGCAATACAAAATTGCTGATGCCCAGCTCCTTTGCAAGCTCATCCAGATTTCCAAATTCTGAAATCACGATGCCCACCGCCTCATTTTCGGTCTTTCCCTCCTGAAGCAGCTCTGAATATTTGTCCTCCATGATCTGCCACAGCTCATTTTTTGCCTTCTGCACCTCCAATGTGACAGGAAGCCTTGCAAACATTGTTTCCAGATAATTTCTGATTGTCTCCATACACTTATTCCCCTCCATCCTGCTTGATAAACTTTTCTACTACTTCCTTTGTCAGCGTCCACTCAGCACATTTCTCACGGTAATACTGTCTGCCCTGCTCTGTGATTCTGTAGTATGTCCTGCGCTTCCCATTCATTGTGACATTCTCTGAAAAAGACTCTACAAATCCATTTTTTTCCAGCCGTGTAAACGCAGAATACAGTGTTGTCTCCTTGATCACATACTTTTCATCTGTCAGGCTCTTGATTCTCTTGGAAATCTCATAGCCATACGAGGGCGCATCCCACAGCAGATACAGAATCATCGTGTCATTGTATCCGCGTATGATGTCACTGCTAATACTGCTCATAAAAAACCTCCCTTCAAATGTACTTGATTAATCTACGATAGACAATGCAACGACTGTCATTGTTTTATCTGTCGTTGGTATGTTTGTCGTTGCTACGATTGACATTGCTACGTTTATCGTAGTATCAGAATAGCACACATGATTTCTTTTGTCAATAAAAAGCAGGAAAATAACCTGTCGCTTCAGGTATTTTCCTGCTTAATTCATTGCATCATTTTCTTATATACTTCTCTCCCCTGTCTGCCAGAAGCGACAGCCCCAGCACCATCAGAATAATCATCAGTCCCGGAAACAGCGCGTACCACGGCGCTGAAAAAAGATACGTCTGCGACTCCGATAACATACTCCCCAGACTCGCGCTGGGCGGCTGGACGCCAATGCCCAGATAACTCATGCCCGCCTCTGCAAGCACGGCATTGTTAAAGCCTATCATGACAGAGGACATCAGCACAGGCATGGTATTGGGCAGAATATGCACAAAGATCATACGAAGCGGTCCCACGCCGGCAAGCCTTGCACTTTTCACATAATCCATATCCCTGTACTTGATAAATTCCCCCCTGACAATACGTGCAAAACTGGGAATAAATGCAATGCCAAGCGCACCGATGACATTGTATTTGCCCGTGCCGAAGATACTGACAAAGACCAGGGCCAGCAGAATGCTCGGAAAAGCAAACACAACATCATTGACACGCATCAGCACTTCATCCAGCAAGCCGCCGAAATATCCAGTAAATGCTCCCACAATCACACCGCAGAACGTCCCGATTGCGACGGTAGCTGACGCAATCACAAAGGTGTTGCCCATGCCTTTGAGCACTCTCGAAAAGATATCCCGCCCAAAATTGTCACACCCCATCAGATGCCTGAGTGACGGCGCTGCCAGCTTCGCGCTGCTGTCCATCTTTGTGATGTCATACGGCGTGTGGATAAAGCCAATCAAAATCAACAGCAGCATTGCCCCTGTTATTACAAAACCGATGATTACATTGGGAGAATAGGTTTTTTTCCTTTTCACGATATCCTCCTTCTTTTCCTACAGTTCCTAAACACTGATGCGCGGGTCTATCAACTGATAAACCACATCGACGAGAAAGTTTGTCACGATCACAACAAAGGCAATCAGCACAATAATTGCCTCCACCACCGGATAATCTCTGTAAGATATGGAAGTCAGCAGAATCCGTCCGATGCCCGGTATATTAAACACCTGCTCAATGACAATGCTTCCCACAAGCATGTCCGCAAGCGTCATTCCCCACAAGGTGATCACTGGTATCATGGCATTTCGAAGAACATGTCTGTATAAAACCTTATTGGTATTGTTTCCTTTGCTGTATGCTGTTCTCACATAATCTTTTTTCGACTCCTCAATGCAGGAGCTGCGCAGCAGCTTGACCGACATGGCGATCTTTGGTAGTGCGATTGCAAAACACGGAAAAATAATATAAGCCAGAAATCCCCCCAAATCTGTCTCATAAGAGACAAAACCACCGGGTGTAAACAGCTTTAAGATTAGACCAAAAAAGTACGTGATTAAAATCCCCATAAAAAAATGCGGAACCGACATCACGATCTGGTTGAGCGCCATGACAATGCGGTCCATCCACCTGCCGCTGTGCTTCGCCGTATAGATGCCGATTGGCAGTGAGATCACCACCATCATAAAGAAAGAAATGACTGCCATTATTACTGTGATTGGCAGTTTGGACACGATCATGTCCGCGACGGGCAGATGATACTTGTAGGAAGTGCCAAAATCCCCCCCCACAAAACAAACCAGCCATTCCAGATACCGTTCCAGAAACGGTCTGTTTAACCCAAGCTGCTCACGCAGCGCAGCCAGACTCTCCGGCGTGGCATCCGTTCCCAGTGCCGCGAGTGCCGCATCTCCCGGTATCAGGTCAAAAGCAAGATAGACGAGGAATGAAATACACAAAAGCGTGATAATCATTGCTGCCAGCTTTTTTCCAATGTATTTCATATCCTCGTCTCCTTTATGTTCTCTATATTCTATACGAATAACTCCCCAATTACTCTATCTCTAATTTCGAAAAATCCTGAATATATAATGGATAAAATGTATACCCTGTATATCCCTTTCTGACCGCTACTAACTCGCACATATCCTGAATATAGACATTCGCAGCCGTCTGGGCAAGGATTGTCTCACACTTCTTGTACGCCTCTGTCGCCTTGTCATCATCCATCACCGCCTCCGCAGCGAGCGCCTCCGCATAGGCAGCATCATACTCCTGATTGTTATAATTGACAAAATTATTGTGCGCATCTGAGCGGAATCTGCTGAGCATCGCGCCCGCAGTCAGCGTCGATGCATCCACACCAACCAGCGTCGCCTCAAAATCTCGTCCTTGATACACGTCACTCAGCCATGTCTCCCACTCGATCAATTCGATATTTGCCGTGACATTGATCTGCTTTAACTGCTCTGCAACCACCTGTGCAGTATCGACATGCTGCTGATAGTTGGAAGGCACCTTCATTGTAAAGCTGAAGCCATCTGGATAGCCTGCCTCGCTTAAAAGAGCTTTCGCCTTCTCAAGATCTGTCGTATATAAATCGTTGAGCTCCTCGACATAGTATTTTCCAAATGCGGGGAACATGCTGCTCCCGACAAGTGTTCCTTTGCCCTCTGACACAAAGTCGAGAATCTCCTGCTTGTTCACGGCATAGCACAGGGCCTGCCGTACCTTCTCATTGTCAAACGGTGCCGCTGCATTGTTGAGATACATCGCCTGAACGAGATTCATTGTCCCCTCAAGCACCTCAAAGTCCTCTCCAAGCTCTGCCGCCTGTGCCGTGGAAATTCTTGCAACCAAATCCACTGCACCGCCCTCGAGATTCATGACAATGGAATCTGAGTCCGCAAGCACCTTCAAGGTGATGTCCTTGATATGTGCCGGTTCTCCCCAGTATCCATCAAACCGCTCAAGCACCACATTCTCCTGCAACGAGCGCGATACAAATTTATACGGTCCTGTTCCCACAGGATTTGTCTGCAAATCTGTCACATCCGCTGGAACGATGGCAGCCTCTACAGTGGACAAAATTGCCATAAATGGACTGCTTGATTCCTTTAATGTGATGACAACCGTGCGTTCGTCCGGCGTCTCCACGCTCACAATATTAGAAAACGCCGATATAACAGGCTCTCCCCCATTAAGACCGGCGCAGGTTTCAATCGAATATTTCACGTCCGCCACAGTAACAGGATTTCCATTGTGAAATTGGATTCCATCTCTCAGTGTGAATGTATACACAAGCCCGTCCTCGGACATGGTATAATCACTTGCTACTGCGGGAACCAGATTGCCCTCGCTGTCCGGCTTATACAACCCCTCATAGATATTGTAGAGGATTTCCTGTGTACCCGCTCCTTGTGATAAGCTTGGCACCAGACTGTCCAAATCCTGCGGAATACCTATGGTGATATGTGATGCATCATCATCCTGTGTCTCGTTCGCTTCGCCCGTCACTTCCGATGTAGAAGTGTCCGTCTCAGCATTTGCCACGGTATTTGCCTCACTGCTGTCTGCGGCAGATGTATCTGCAATCTGTGTAGAGTCTCCAGCCGCCTTATCACCTGAGCATCCGCTCAGTGCAACAGTCAGTGTAAGCAACATACTCGCAAAAAGAACTTTTCCAAATCGTTGTCCTCTTCTTGTCATGTCTTTTACTCCTTTTCCTATGCTATTTTTTTATTTCAAACACAAAGTACAGTCACGGCACTGCGTGTACCATCTGTTGTGTTCTGTTAAATTTTATAAGAAACTTTGTAAAAATACAAGTCATTTTTTGAAATCAGGTTGTTTTTTATTGTATACAAAAAACACTTTTATTTGTCAAGCACCTTTTTCAGCTCGTCCAAAAAGGTATTGAGATCTTTAAACTCGCGGTATACAGACGCAAAGCGGACATATGCCACTGCATCCAGATCTTTGAGTTTATTCATCACCAGTTCCCCGATAATGCGGCTGCTGATTTCCTTCTCACCGCGGTTTAAAATATCCGCCTCCACCTCGTCCACCAGCACTTCTATATGGTCGGTGCTGACCGGACGCTTATGGCAGGCGCGCAGAACTCCCGTTTCGATTTTTGCACGGTCATACGCTTCACGGTTATTATCTTTCTTGATAATAATGAGCGGGATCGCCTCCACTTTCTCGTAGGTCGTAAACCGCTTGTTGCACACATCGCACACCCGCCTTCTGCGTATGGAACAGTTGTCCTCGGCAGGTCTGGAATCAATCACTCTTGTATTTTCATAATTACAGAACGGACACTTCATACTGTTTCCTCCGAATGCTTCTTGTTCAAGGCTTCCTGCTTTAGTATACGTGATGTCTCCGCCATTGTCAATTGTCCCAGCCCTTTATATATCCACTAAAATCAGGTCTGGACCAATCTGGCGGATACAGTTATATGGAATGGCAATCACCGAATCATCGGTAAGCATCGACCAGAAGCCCTTACAGCCGGGAACAATGATTTTGCAGATACAGCCTTTGCACTCATCAATCTCCAAATCGCATACATGCCCAAGCCTTCTACAGTCCTTGATACAAATGACTTCTTTTTTTCTCAGTTCCTTGTAGCTCACCATAAAAAGTTCCCCCTATACAGCAAGGTGCGTTTCTCTATTATATGCATCTTAACCGCATAGGGGAACTTGTCATTTTTATTCCGATCTTAATTCAATTTCTGTGATATCTACGATTTCCTCCGCATTTTTGGCAAGCATCAGCATATAACTGCCTGCGTCTGCCCGAAAACAATGCGCTTCTTCATCGTAGTATGTAAAGGCTTCCCGCTCGAGCATCAATGAGACCTCCCGCGTCTCCCCGGCTTCGAGATATAACTTTTCAAATGCCCGAAGCTCCTTTGCCGCCTTTTTGACCTTGGGATACTTGTCCGCCACATAAATCTGTGCAACTGCCGCCCCGGCGCGCGCGCCAATATTCGAAATATCAAAACTCACCTTGACCGCTGTGCTCTTTGCAGTATCCTCCACAACCTCTGCACGAATCCCTGTCATCACAAAATCCGTGTAGGACAAACCATATCCAAACGGAAAAGCGACGGGCACATCATAGGTATCATAATAACGATAGCCCACAAAGATATCCTCGCCATAATGCACCTTGTCGCCGCCCGGAAATTCTCCGAGCACCGTTGCCGGACAGTCCTTTTCGTGAAATGGAAAAGTTTCTGGCAAATGTCCTGACGGATTCACCTCACCAAAAATCACCTCCGCAAGCGCCATTCCGCCCTCCATGCCTGCATACCAGCTATAAATCAAAGACGGCGCATCCTCAAGCCACGCGCTCATATCCACAGGAGAACCTGCCACCATTGTCACCACCGTGTCCGGTCTGACTTTCAAAAGCTCTGCAATCAGCCTGTCCTGCTCATAGGGCAGCTTCATGTCCGCCCTGTCCTGTCCCTCTGTGTCATAGTCGTGCGTCAAACCACCCACATAGATGACGGCATCGGCCTCTTTTGCCGCTTCAAGCGCCTCTTTTAAGTATTTCTCATTCATTTCCTGCCGATGCTGCCTCTGTTCTGACGAAACCTCAATTGCCACTGGCGCGGGAGATTCTACATTGTCCTGATTGAGACTGTCCGCCTGCCCATTTTCGCTGTCTCCTGTACTTGCCCAGATATTACCGTTGTCTTCATTATAATATCCCGGTTTATATAAAATTTCCGTATTGCCGCCCAGAAGCATCTCAATCCCCATCAGCGGCGTAATCTCATACAATGCCTTAATCTCAGCGCTTCCCCCGCCGGATGCGTGCTGCCTGTTGGCATTCTCTCCAATCACCAGTAGCTTCTTGATCTTCTTCCTGTCAAGCGGCAGTATGTCTTGATCATTTTTTAACAGTACGATGGATTCCCGCGCGGTCTGGCGCAGTGATGCCTTGTCTGCATAGTCGTTATATCCCCCTGCCCTGCGCTCCCCGTCAAGCATGTGAAGTTCGTTCATCACGTTCAATATGTGACGGACTTTCTCATCCATCTTGGCAAGCGCCGTCTTTTCATCCACTTCTCCGCTCTCGATCAGCTTGATTAACGGCTGCGCCATATAGTACTGGTCAAAATCATTGGTGACAGACATCTCCATGTCAAGCCCGCTCATCAGTGCTTCCTTTGTGTCATGGACACCGCCCCAGTCAGACACAATGATGCCTTCAAAGCCCCATTCCTTGCGCAGTATTTCATTGAACAGGTACTGATGGTGGCAGCAGTGCGTTCCGCGCAGCTTATTGTAAGCGCCCATGATCCCCTTTGCCCTGCCCCTTTTTACTGCTGCCTCAAAACCCGGCAGGTAAATCTCTCTTAAAGCGCGCTCACTGACTTCCACATCGACATCCAGACGCCGCGTCTCCTGATTGTTTACGGCAAAGTGCTTCACACACGACGACACATCATTCTCCTCTATTCCCTGTACCAGCGGAACCACAAGCTCCGAGACAAGATACGGGTCCTCGCCCATATACTCAAAACTGCGCCCGCACAGGGGAGAGCGCATGATATTGATTCCCGGCGCCAGTATCATATCTTTGCCGCGTCCCCTTGCCTCCTTGCCGAGCAGTTTTCCAGTGGAATGTGCAAGCGCCCTGTTCCACGTCGCTGCAAGCGCGGTATTACAGGGAAGATAAGACACATAGTCGTAGCTGAGTCCCACCTCTCTCCATGAGTCATTGCCAAAATCCTTCCGCACACCCCGCGGACCGTCTGAGGTTATAAACGGCGGAATGCCAAGCCGTTCCACGCCTTTTGTCGTAAAAAAGCCATTTCCATGAATCAGATCTGTCTTTTCCTGCAAGGTAAGCTGTGAGATCAGTTTCTCTACTTTTTCTTTTGTCATCAGGCTTTATCCCCCTTTAACCGAATCCTTACTACAACATTCAAACCAACCGAAAAGATAAACAACAACAACCCCAAAAGCTGTGACACTGCAATCTGTGTTCCCGGAATCAATAGTCTGTCTGTGCGGATTCCCTCAATGATAAAACGTCCGATACCATAGCCGCCGAGGTAAAACAGGCACATCTGCCCATGATATTTTTTGCGTTGATGATACAGGAGCATGATGGTCAGAATTGCCAGATTCCAGACACCCTCATACAAAAAAGTCGGATGCACCTGAATAAAATTGACATCTCCCATGAGCGCCATGCCGTCAAGCTGCGACTTTGTGATATCTGCGGGGCGCACTGCATCAACGGGCAGTCTCATGGCAAACAGCGTGTCCGTGTACCCGCCAAAGACTTCCCTGTTAAAGAAATTCCCCCAGCGCCCGATAATCTGTCCTAAAATCAATCCATACACGCCGCAGTCTCCAATCTGATACGGGGAGAGCTTCTTGATCTTCGCATACACAAAAAGCGTGATAAAGGCGGCAATCACTGCTCCATAGATGGCAAGTCCGCCCCTTCTTAGATTGAAAATACTCAGAAGGTCTTTCCTGTAGAGATCCCATGAAAAGACCACATAGTAAATCCTCGCCCCGATGATCGAGAAAATCACCGCATAGATGCCAAAATCCCAGATAATATCCGTATCCATCCCCTCTGCTTTTGCCATTCGCTCCGCCATCAGCACACCCAGAATGACGCCGATGCCGATGATCATACCGTAAAATGCAATCTCGAAACCAAAGATGGAAAAACTTTTTGGCAGATTTTCCAGATAAATTCCCAGATGCGGAAAGGCGATATCATTTACTCCCATTGTATCAGGCATATCTTTTTACCTCACTGAATTATTTTTATACATTAAAGCGGAACAAGATCACATCTCCATCCTTCACAACGTACTCCTTGCCCTCCAGACCGACAAGTCCCTTGTCTCTTGCTGCCGCAAGAGAGCCATTTTCCAGCAAATCTTTGTAATTTACAACCTCTGCCCGAATAAAACCGCGCTCGAAATCCGTGTGAATCTTGCCTGCCGCCTGCGGTGCCTTGGTGCCGACCCGAATCGTCCATGCGCGGCATTCATCCTCGCCTGCCGTGAGGAAGCTAATCAGCCCCAGCAGCCTGTAGCTTGCAGCTATCAACTTGTCAAGCCCGGACTCCTTCAACCCTAAATCCTCAAGGAACATGGTCTTTTCATCCTCTTCAAGCTCAGCGATCTCCTGCTCAATCTGGGCGCAGATCACAAAGACCTCAAAGCCTTCCTCCGCCGCATACGCCCGGACTGCCTTCACGCCCTCGTTGTCTGCACCATCATTTGCAAGATCTTCCTCCGCCACGTTTGCGGCAAAGATGACAGGTTTATCTGTTAGTAAATTATACCCCGTTCTCCACAAAACTTCCTCGTCATCTTCAGTCACAAAGCTTTTTGCCATTCTGCCCTCTTCTAAGTGCGCTTTGATGCGCTCTGCAAGCGCAAGCTCCTTTGCCTGTGTCTTGTCATTTTTCGCGCCTCTGGACACTTTGGCAATCCGTCTCTCAAGGATCTCAATGTCCGAGAAAATCAGCTCCAAATTGATCGTCTCAATATCCCGCAGCGGGTTGATGCTACCGTCTACATGCACAATATTTGAATCCTCAAAACATCTCACGACATGGACAATCGCATCGACCTCGCGGATATTGGCAAGAAACTGGTTGCCAAGCCCCTCTCCTTTTGACGCGCCCTTGACCAGCCCCGCGATATCGACAAACTCGATCACAGCAGGCGTCACTTTTTTGGTGTGATACAGCTCACCCAAAAGCCGGATCCGCTCATCGGGCACAGTCACCACGCCCACATTGGGGTCTATCGTGCAGAACGGATAGTTTGCCGACTCTGCGCCTGCCTTTGTCAGGGAATTAAACAATGTACTCTTTCCTACGTTTGGGAGTCCTACGATTCCTAGTTTCATTTTATACAATTATCCTCCTTAAAAGCCCTTGTTTTCTAAATTCTTATTCTTCTATTCACAGTGCTCTACACAGCTTCCATATACCTTAAAAAGTCTTTCACATTCCTCTCGATATCGCCCTTAAAGATCGCAGAGCCGGTGACGATCACGTTTGCTCCGGCATCGAGGTTCATCTTGAGGTTGCCAAGCGTCACGCCGCCGTCAATCTCAAGTTTGACATCGGGATAGTGCTGGTTGATGATGCCGCGCATCTCCTTGATCTTATCAACACAGTCCATGATGTAGCTCTGTCCGCCAAAGCCGGGCTGAACCGTCATAATCAGCACCATGTCCACCAAATCCATGTAGGGAAGCACCGCGCTCACAGGCGTCTTTGGATTGATGGCAAGTCCTGTCTTAGCCCCGAGTGCATGAATCTTTGAGAGTGTCTCGGGGATACAGTTACACGCCTCTACATGGATTGTCACACCGTCTGCGCCCAGCCGAATCAATTCTTCGATATAGCGCTCTGGCTGCTCCACCATCATATGTACATCCATAAAAAGTTTTGATTTCTTCCGCACGCATTCAAGGACAGGCATTCCAAAGGATATGGACGGCACAAACATTCCATCCATGACATCAATATGCAGATACGGCGCACCGGACTGCTCCACCAGTGCGATCTGCTTTCCAAGTTCCCAAAAATCAGCCGCCAGTATTGAGGGACATAAATAATTCATCTTAGTATTTCCTCTTTTCTTTTTCTTTTAACTCTTCATAAAAAGTAACGTAGTTTTCATATCGGACTTTGCTGATACGGTTTTCTCCTAATGCTTCCCTGACACCGCACACCGGTTCATGAATGTGGGCACAGGTCATAAATTTACACTGTGTCTCATAGGGTTCAAACTCTGGATAATATGCTTTTAACTCCTCCTTCCCCATATCAAACAGGGAGAGTGAGCTAAATCCCGGCGTATCCATGATGTAAGTACTGTCTGAGACGGCGATCAGCTCAGAATGCCTTGTCGTGTGTTTTCCGCGCGCAATCTTCTCACTGATCGCCCCAGTCTCCATCTGTTTTCCCTTTTGCAGACAGTTCACCAGCGAGGACTTACCCACACCGCTAGGACCTGCGACTGCTGTGGTTTTTCCATGTAATACTGCTGCAAGCTGGTCAATGCCTTCTTTTTTTTCAGCGCTCACAAACAGGATACTGCATCCGCTGTCCTTATATATCTTTTGAATGCACTCCTGCTGCCCTGCATCCGAGAGATCTTGTTTGTTGAAACACAGGATACATTCCAGCCCCTGCCTGCGCATCATGATCAGAAAGCGATCCAGCAGGTTGTAATTCGGTTCAGGTTTTGTCATGGCAAAAATGAGCAGCGCCTGATCAATATTTGCCACTGCGGGACGTATGAGCGCATTTTTTCTCGGCAGAATCTGTGTGATATTTCCCTCGGCATCTTTGACATGCGTAACCTCCATATCCACATCATCGCCCACAAGCGGTTTCCTATTTTCTTTTCGAAAGATTCCCTTTGCCTTGCATTCATAAATTCCCTCATTGGGGACATGAACGTAATAAAAGCCTGCGATTCCCTTTATAATTTTTCCCTGCATACCCCTACCTGCATATTCTTTACCATCTTAAAATGCTTAATTTTTTGTAAACTGTACACTGCGCGAATCATTTTTGGGTTCTGCGACTACCTGCGTTGTCTGGTTGCCGTCCGCGTCCAGTATCGGCACCTCCTTGTTGGCAAGATAGGTGACAATCACTGTCCCATACGCAGATGAAACCTTCAAGTCATTGATATTGATCGACACTGGAAAAGCAGTGACATTCTGAGCGGACCACAGGACCTCCGCCCCGTCAGCCGTCATAAGATGCACCTCCGCCGGTCCGCCTATATAATCTGCGGGTGCCTCCACAGTCAGACGGCAGCTATAGGTCGCCGTCTCACTTCCGATGCTGACCTTTAGATCGACCTTCGCCCCCACAAGAACATTTGTCCCCGCCTCATAACTCTGATAACAGATTTGTCCTGCGGGATAATCTGAGCTGTACGACTCCTCGATATCATTGACCACAAATCCGGCAGCTTCAAGCACACTGACCGCGGCATCCTTTGAATTGCCCAGCACCTGCGGCATACGTGCCTCCGCCCCGTCTCCGCCCGCACTCAGGACAATCGTCACCTCCGACTCGATCGGTGCGATGCTGTCTCCTTCGGG
The DNA here is from genome assembly GCA_009774345.1 of Lachnospiraceae bacterium. Taxonomy (GTDB): domain Bacteria; phylum Bacillota; class Clostridia; order Lachnospirales; family Lachnospiraceae; genus COE1. The sequence continues at coordinate 22,128 of VSNR01000012.1, forward strand.
TGACTGTGAAATAATGGTCCCCTTGGCGTACTCTGCCGAACTCTGCTGTGTCTTAATCACCTTGAAGCCCTCTTTGGTCAGCGCCGCGGTTCCCTCTGCCTCCGACATTCCCTCGACTGCCGGAACGTGAATCCCGTCTCCGCCCGCACTGACGGTGAGAATGATCGTCGTATTCTTGAGAATCTTGTCATTGGCAAGCACTTTCTGTCCATCCTCAAGCGCTGCCGAGATCACTTTATTTTTTGCGTATTGCATGGATTCCGTAAATGTTGTCTTGCATCCAAGCCCAACTGCATTCAGGGACTGTTTGATCTCGTCGAGCTCATGGCCTTCAAACTCGGGCATCACCGCGCGCTCTGCATCACTGCTGCTGCCCGGACTCTGCGAGGACGCATTGCCAATCTGCTCAAAGATACCGGTCGCCTGCCCCACAAAATACAGCAGGATACAGCCTATAATCACTGCCGCAATCACCGTGAGCACTGTCTTAAAGCCCTCTGCCTTTGGATTGTAGTCATACTCATTCTTACCGAGGTTTTCAGGGTACTCATAATCGTCATACACATATCCGCCCTTTCGCACATTCTGCCTGTTGACGACCTCCTGCTCATAATCTTCCTCATAGTAATCATAAGCTTTGTTTGCCCTGCTTTGGCTGGTCTTTCCCGCTGTATTGGACTGTGGCTTTTTCTTCTTGCCGGCTGTAGCCTGCTTCTTCTTAGCCTCTGGCTTCTTCTGATCTGCCTTTTTATTTTCCGGCTTTTTCGCTTGCGGTTTCTCCGGTTTCTTCTCCGTCTTTCTCGCACCTGCACTGTTTGGGGCTGCTTTTGCCGGTTTCTGACGATTGGTTTTTGACGGCTGCTCCATCACCACCTCGCCATAATAGTCGTCATCCTCATAGTATGCAGTGCCGTAGGCATCCATCTCATAACGGCTGCTGCCTCTTGTGTTTGACGATGCCTGCATATCCTGACCGGGCATCGTTTCCAGCTGCTCCTCCTCCGCATAAGCCTCTCTGCGCGGCACCCTGTCCTCCCAGACAGTGTCAAGCACTGCGGGCATAGGGATCGGTTCTGGCGAGGAGGGGACAATCTTGGTCTTTCCCGCCTCATCCTCCGTGTCTACCTGCGCGATCGCCGCATCGGGATTAATCAGAGAATGCTTCAGGTCTGCAATCATCTCTCCCATACTCTGATACCGCCTGTCAGCGCTCTTCTGCGTACATTTCATGACAATATTTTCGACGCTCACCGGAATCTCTGGCACAAAGTCCCTCAGATACGGCATAGGGTCCTGAATATGCTTGATCGCGATTGCCACGGTGGTATCCCCATTAAAAGGAACACGTCCTGTCAGCATCTCAAACATGGTGATACCCATCGAATAAATATCGCTCTTCTCATCAGAAAATCCACCTCTGGCCTGCTCCGGCGAAGTATAGTGGACAGAACCCATTACATTCGAAGTGATCGTGTTGCTGGACGCTGCTTTGGCAATGCCAAAATCCGTCACCTTCACCTTACCCTCTTTGGATATCATGATGTTTTGAGGCTTGATATCCCTATGTATAATATGGTTATTGTGCGCCGCCTCAATGCCCATGGCAACCTGTATTGCAATGCTGATGGCTTCCTTGGTCGTCAGCCGTACTTTCTTTTCGATATATTTTTTGAGTGTGATGCCCTCCACCAGCTCCATCACGATATAATGAATGCCATTTTCCTCCCCGACATCGTATACATTCACGATATTGGGATGCATGAGTCCCGCGGCAGCCTGTGCCTCCACGCGGAATTTTGACACGAAATTCCTGTTTTCAGAAAACTCCTGCTTTAACACCTTCACAGCTACAAAGCGGTTCAGCTTTTGATCTTTTGCCTTATATACATCCGACATCCCGCCAGTGCCAATCTTCTCAAGCACCTCATAGCGGCCGCCGATCAGCATTCCCAACTTAATCATTCTGACCTCCAAACGGTTCCACAAGAACCACAGCTATATTGTCACGTCCGCCATTTTCATTGGCAGCTTCGATCAGGCGCCTCCCGGCTTCCTCTAAGCTGCTGCTGTCCATGATAATCCTGTGTATCTGGTCATCCTTGAGCATATTGGTAAGTCCGTCTGTGCAGAGCAGCAGCTTTTCCGCCGGTCCGATATGCACATCAAAAAAATCCACAAGCACATACTCTTTGACACCGATTGCTCTTGTGATAATGTTTTTGTCTGGATGTACTCTCGCTGCTTCCCTGTCAATTCCTCCCATGTCAACCATTTCTTCGACTAGAGAGTGGTCCTTGGTGATCTGTGTGATAAAGTCGTTGATGACATACATTCTGCTGTCTCCGACGTTCGCCACTGTCACATGACGGCCCTCAAACGTGACTGCGACAAATGTCGTACCCATTCCTTTATACTTACTGTTGTGTCTGGAGATCTGATTGATGTGCGTGTTGGCATCATCAATTGCTTTTTGCAGGATATTCTCTGCGTCATACTCATCTGTGCACTGTTCAATCGCTGACACAGCCTTCTCCACCGCATGTTTTGACGCATAGTCCCCTGCATTATGTCCTCCCATACCATCTGCCACTATAAAAAGGTTTGGAAGATTTCCCACTGGCTTATCCGAAGTATATAGATAGTCCTCGTTTATTTCCCGTCTCCTGCCTATATCCGTTATAGAAAATAACTTCACTTTTTCTCCTCCAATCAGTGAAAGCGAAACTTCTTTCACACTTCCTCTTATATTAGCACATGTATCATCTTAATTCAAGTCTCCAAACCGTCTCCTAAGCTGGCCGCATGCCCCGTCAATATCTCTGCCCATCTCTCTGCGGACGGTTGCATTGATATGCCTTTTCTCCAAACGGGTCTGGAAACTTTGCACATCCCGGCGTTTCGACGCGGTGTACTCACGCTCTTTGATCGGGTTGACGGGAATGAGATTGACATGGCAGTTTAAACCGCCCACAAGGCGGCACAAATTTTCTGCGTCTGCCTCTGTATCATTGACACCGCCCACAAGACTGTACTCAAACGTGATGCGCCTGCCTGTCTGGTCAAAATAATAGCGGCAGGCATCTAGGACCTCATCCATTGCGTATTTCTTTGCTACCGGCATCAGTTCCTGCCGTTTCTCCTGTGTGGAGCCGTGCAGGGACAGTGCCAGCGTAATCTGTAACTTTTCATCTGCAAGCCGTCTCATATTCTCCACGATGCCACAGGTTGAGACGGTAATGTTGCGCTGGCTGATATGGAGTCCATTTTCATCCGAGATAAGCTGCAAAAAACGGAGCAGATTCTCATAATTGTCGAGCGGTTCCCCCGTGCCCATCACAACGACATTCGAAACGCGCTTTTTAGTATCTCTCTGGATCGCATAGATCTGGTCGAGCATCTCTGAGGGCGTCAGATTTCTCTCTAGTCCGTCAAGCGTCGAGGCACAGAACCGGCACCCCATACGGCACCCCACCTGAGAGGAGATACACACAGAATTTCCATGATGGTACTGCATCCAGACACTCTCGACATAGTTTCCGTCTGCCAGTGCAAAGAGATATTTTTTCGTGCCATCTAGCTTGGAGGTCTGCACCGTCTCTTCTCTCAGCGATATATATGGATACTGCTTCCTGAGCTGTTCTTGCAGGTTTTTGGGCAGATTGGTCATCTCGTCATAGCTCCTTGCAAGCTTCACATGCATCCACTCATAGAGCTGTTTTGCGCGAAAAGGTTTCTCTCCCATCGCCTCGACCACCTGCCTTACTTCCGGCAGTGTCATTGACTTGATATCAAATGCCTTGTTCTCCATCACTTTGTACTCCATTGCTATCATTTTCCGCTGCTGTCTTCCTGCCTGCACAGCACACTCATAAAAAATCCATCGGTATCGTGTACACCCGGCAGCAATTGCAGATATCCGTTCCTAGTAGTCTCGCTATGTAAGCAGGCTGGCAGCGCATCATCAAGAGACAACGGCGTTAATTGAAATTCATCCCGCAGCCATGCAAACTGCCGTTCATTTTCCTCTTGGCTGATCGTACAGGTGCTAAACAGCAGCCGCCCGCCCGGCTTGAGATACCGCACTGCCACTGCAAGAATCCGCTTTTGTAGCACCGTGATATCCTCGATTGCCTTCTGCGTTATGTTGTATTTGATATCGCGCTTTTTACCGATGACGCCAAGACCTGAACAGGGGACATCAGCAATCACAAAATCCACTGTTCCCACAAGCGTTTCGTCCTCCACTGTGGCATCCGCAGTCTCTGCTGTCATATGCCTCAAACCGCACCTGCCAAAATTCTCAAGCATTCGCGCTACTTTGTCTGTAGAGAGGTCGCGGGATACAATTGAATACGGAATCGAATGCAAAGCACAGCACGTTTCCAAAATATCTGCCGCAAGCATGGACTTTCCGCCCGGTGCCGCACACAAGTCAAGCACCCGCACCGGCATCTTGTCCACATAGCGCTCCATGCCAAGCGCCATGACTGCGAGGATGGAGCTGACATCCTGCACCACAAAGGCGCCCTCATGATAATACGGCAGCCTTGTGATATCATCTGTTCCTGATAGGCTGTATGCGCAGGACAGATACGGATGCTGCACCATCGTGCCGCCCTGTGCTGTGATCGCCTGCTGCACTGCCTGTACTGCCGCTTCCAAAGTAAGTTCAGGAAGCGCTGGCACCGGACGAAAGCGGATTGTCACTGGATGCTCTTCTAAAAGCCCTGCCAGCACCTTTTCAGTCCTCTCTAACCCAAGCTGTTCTATCCACATGTCTACAATCCACGCTGGCATAGAATACTTGACAGACAGGCTTGTGTATGTCAGACTGCCCTTATTGCGCGCAATGTTTCTGAGCACGCCGTTGACAAAACCCTTCAGGGAGGCAAATCCCTTTTTTTGCGCAAGTTTTACTGCTTCATTGCAGGCTGCTGCATCAGGCACTGCATCCATGTACAAAATCTGATACACACTCATGCGCAGTATCACACGGATGACCTTTTTCATCTTGCCTGCCTTTACGCTAGAATACTGGTCAATCACATAATCCAGCTCGATCTGGCGCTCCAAAGTACCCTCATAGAGCCGTTTGATAAAGGCTTTCTCCTGCTGCGTCAGATAATTATATTTATGGAGCACATCCCGCACAAGAAGATGGGAATATACATGCTCTGTCAAAAGCATTTCCAGCACAATCATGCGCTGGTTTGTGCCCTGTGTCTTAGTTTGTCCCTGTATCATCTTAATCATCCCGTCTGCCAAACAGCATCAGAAGCCGCAATAGCTGCAAGATTGCCGCCGCTGCCGCCGCAACATACGTGTACGCTGCCGCCTTCAATACCTTGGCGCTCTTTTTGCGCTCATCACTTGTCACAATCCCATACTGCTCGATGCAGGCAAGCGCCCGCCTTGAGGCATCAAACTCCACCGGAAGTGTCGCCACCTGAAAAAGCACTGCAAGGGAAAATACCCAGATTCCAATATTGACCAGTATGGGATTGCTGCCCAAAAGCAGCCCGACAAGAATGATCGGAATCCCTAGCTTCGACCCAATATTTGCCGCCGGAACCAGCGCTGTTCTGAAATTAAGCGGCGCATACCCTTCATGGTGCTGCATGACATGTCCGCACTCATGTGCTGCCACCCCGATCGCAGCGACAGAGGTGGAGCCATATACGCTGTCCGACAGCCGCACCACCTTTTTCGTCGGGTCATAGTGGTCGGTCAGATTTCCTCTGATATGCTCTACCCGCACATCATGGATGCCCCTGCTGCGAAGAATTGCCTCCGCGGTCTGTGCGCCTGTCATACCAGACATACTCCGCACTCTTGCATATTTGTTAAATGTCGAATTGACCCGCGCAGAAGCGATCATACTGAGCACTGCACCGATCAATACTAAGATATACGTAGGTTCAAAATAATATCCAAAACCAAATGGCATAGCTTCTCCCTTCTTGTTATCAACCCAAACGCATTCCCGCTTTCCACGGATTCCCCAGCAGAAAACTCTTGGTATCCATGCGTTTTTTCCCTTCTAGCTGCAATTCATAGATTCTCAAATTTCCAGCGCCGCAGGCTACATCAAAAAAGTCTTTTCCCACCGAAACAATTGTCCCGGGCTGCTGTGTATCTCCCGCTGCCGTCTCCACCGCATCACTGCGCCAGATTTTGACTGTTTTTCCCTGACAGCATGTATAGGCGCTCGGCCACGGATTCAGCCCACGGACAAGCCGCTCCACCGAGACGGCATCGCGGGTCCAGTCGATCTTTCCCTGCGATTTATCCATCATTTTGACATAGCTTGCAAGGCTTTCTTCCTGCTTTGCCGGTGTCACTTCCCCCCGCTCAAGCTTTGGAAGTGTCTCCACTATCAGCGCCGCCCCCGCCTGAGAGAGCTTGTCAAACAAAGTCTGCGCTGTCTCCTTCTCTTCTATGATAACCTTTTTCTGCGTAAGTATGTCTCCAGTATCAATTCCGGCATCCATCTGCATAATCGTGACACCTGTCTCCTGTTCCCCGTCAATAATGCACTGGTTGATCGGCGCCGCTCCTCTGTATTTGGGCAGCAGGGATGCATGGATATTAACGCAGCCAAACCGCGGCAGTTCTAATATTTCTTTTGACAAAATCTGGCCAAACGCAGCCACCACATAGACATCTGCCTCATATTTTCGCAGTTCCTCTATTGCCTCCGGCGCCTTGATCTTAACAGGCTGCAAGACCACAATCCCGTGTCTGGCAGCGCATTCCTTCACCGGAGTACACTGCACCTGACCGCTTCTTCCCTTCGCCCTGTCTGGCTGTGTCACCACAGCAGTCACCTCATGGCCTGCTTCGATCAGCGCCTCTAGCGCCGCCGCCGCATAGTCTGGCGTCCCCATAAAAATGATCTTCATCTACTCTTCTTCCTCCACCATTTCCACATCCATCAGCGGGCCTTCTACTTTCTCCACAAAAAGATGCCCGTCAAGATGCTCGATCTCATGCACCAGCGCTCTGGCAAGAAGCTCCTCGCCCTCAATCTCAAACTCATTCAATTCCTCGTCCTGTGCAACGGCCTTGACATAATTCGGTCTCGTCACTGAACCCGTCTTTCCCGGCACACTCAGGCACGCCTCATTCCCGGTCTGCTCCCCGCTGACCTCCAAAATACGGGGATTGATCAGCAAAATCGGATCATCTCCTGTATCTATCACAACGATTCTCTTTAACACGCCGACCTGCACTGCTGCCAGCCCGACACCGTTTGCTTCGTACATTGTCTCAAACATATCATCAATCAAGTCCTGCACTCTTGGCGTGATCTCCTTCACTTCCTTTGAAATCTTATTCAATACGGGATCTCCTATCTCTCTGATTGTTCTGATTGCCATACTATTATCCTTCCCTTTCTATTATATATAACTGAATTTTGTTTAATATTGATTCATTGGGTCAAAATCAAACTGCACGCTGTCCGTGTTCCACTGCATTGCATGGATTGTCTGCTCCAGCACATCTTTGACTGCTGTCAATACCTGATACTCCCTGTGCTTGATGTAAAAAATATAGCGGTATATATCATTGATTTTTCCTATACAGGCTTCTGTCGGCCCGATCATGACCAGTCTCTTATCGTCAAACTGCCGCCTCACCTGTTCTGCCAGCGCCTGTGCCTGCATGGCACCTGCCTTCTCATTATCCGCCAGCACAAGCACTGCCATCATATGCGCCACTGGCGGATACATCATCAGATCGCGGTAGGCAATTTCCTCCGCAAAGAAATGCTCATAGTCCTGATTGGCGGCATGGACGACCGCATAGTGCTCCGGCTGATAGGTCTGTATCACAACCTCCCCGGGAAGCGTGCTCCTGCCCGCCCTGCCCGCCGCCTGTGTGAGCAGCTGAAAGGTGCGCTCTCCTGCCCTGTAATCTCCCGCATGGAGCGACATATCCGCTGCCAGAATGCCCACCAACGTAACCTTTGCAAAATCATGTCCCTTCACGATCATCTGTGTGCCGACAAGGATGTCCGCCTCCTCATGCGCAAACTGAGACAAAATCTGCTCATAGCTGTCCTTGCTCTTGGTCGTATCTGCATCCATTCGAAGCACGCGCGCCGCCGGAAACTCTCTGTGCAGAAGCTCCTCAATCTGCTGTGTGCCCGCCCGGAATCCAAGAATATATTTTGAGCCGCACACCGGGCAGTTCGTGACCCCCGGCGTGTTGTAGCCACAATAATGACAAACCAGCCTGCTCTCGTTCCTGTAGCGGTCTGTATGCTCTGACAGGGACACATCACAGTGCGGGCACTTCATGACATGCCCGCAGGCGCGACAGGATACAAACCCCGCATACCCCCTGCGGTTGATAAAAAGAATGGTCTGCTCTCCCCTTTTTAACCGGTCATTGATGAGCCCATAAAGCCGCCTGCTAAAAATCGAGCGGTTTCCGCTCTTGAGCTCGCTGCGCAAATCCTCCACATAGACACGGGGCAGCTGCCCGCCTGCAAGCCGTTCCTTCAGTGTAAAAAGCTTGAGCTCCCCTTTTTTTGCTCTGTAATAAGACTCCACCGACGGCGTAGCCGAGCCTAGAACCAAACTGGCATTCTTCATGCGGCATAACTCCCCTGCCACCTCGCGCGCGTGATACTTTGGCATACTTTCACTCTTGTAACTGTTCTCATGCTCCTCATCAATAATCACAAGCCCGAGCCGTTCAAACGGGGTGAAAAGCGCCGACCGCGGGCCAATCATAATGTCAATATCCCCGCGCGCTGCCCGCTCATACTGGTCTGAGCGCTCCCCTGCTGAGAGCCGCGAGTTCATCACGGACACCCTGTCACCAAAGCGCCGGTAGAACCGCATAAGCGTCTGGTACGTGAGCGCGATCTCCGGGATCAGCATGATCGCCTGCCTGCCCTCGACCATCATCTGCTCGATCAATTCCATATAAACTTCGGTCTTGCCGCTTCCTGTCACCCCATGAATCAGATAGGTCCTGCGGACATCTGCCCTGAAATCATGCAGAATGCTGTCCACAATCGCCTGCTGGCTCTCAGAGAGCTGTTTTTTCTGCCAGCTATTCAAAACTGCTATGTTTTCCGGCAGCACATTCCGATAAGTGCCCTCCGCCTGCACTTCGATCAATTCTGCCTTTTCCAGCGCCTGTATGGTCTGCCCTGTGACATTGAGCTTCCCTGTGACCAGAGGCTGCGGCAGCGCAGGCTGTCTGGCAAGCTCCTGCATCAGCCGCGCTTTGGCGTTTTGATGTTTTTGTGCAAATTCTTCCGCTCTCGCCGCGGCTGTCTCAGTATCCACCTTGCAGACAATCGTCTTTCTGACTACCTGCTTTAACTTCTTTTTGACTGGAAGAACCGTCTTTAGCGCAGCGATCATGGTAGAGCCGTAATTTTCCCGAATCCACCATGCCAGCTTCATCGAATCGCTCTGCGCGCTGACGCCGTCCTTCACAATGGAATCCACCGCTTTTAATTTGTGCTCGTCATACTCTGCGCGGTCCGTAATCTCCATGACATACCCTTTTATCCGCTTATTCCCCAGCCCAAACGGAATCATCACCGCCATTCCGACCTCCAGCTGTCCCATCAGCGCCTCCGGGATGCGGTACTGAAAAGGCCGGTCAACCTTCTCATGAGATATATCCACGATAATATTCGCAAATCTGCCTGTCATTGAATCTCTTATCTCCTGTCCAGAATCTCCTGAATGATCACCCGCTCATCCATCGGATACTTTACACCCTTGATCTCCTGATAATCCTCGTGCCCTTTTCCTGCCAGCACGATGATATCCCCCTTTTCTCCGTGTGTGATGGCGTACTGTATCGCCTCCCTGCGGTCACAGATCTCGATATACTTACCGTCTGTCTTGTCAATGCCGGTCTTGATATCTTCGATAATGTCCTGCGGTTCCTCGAATCGCGGATTGTCCGATGTGATGATCGTAAAGTCTGCCAGCCTGCCGCTGACCTCCCCCATCTCAAAGCGCCTGAGCTTCGAGCGGTTGCCGCCGCAGCCAAACAGACATACCAGACGGTTAGGATGATACTCCCTCAGTGTGGCAAGCAGGCTTTCAAGCGCCATCGCATTGTGGGCATAATCAATCATCAGCGTAAAGTCCTCCGACACCTTTACCATCTCAATCCTGCCCTTTACCTTTGCCCGCAGAAGCGCATTCTTGATATCCTGTTCCTTCACGCCAAAATGGCGGCAGATTGCAATCGCTGTCAGTGCATTGTATGCGCTGAACTTGCCGGGAATATCCGTCTCGATCTCCATATTCAAAAGCCCTGACACCTTAAAATCAATCCCCAGATACCCAGCGCCTGTCACCAACTTTAAGTCACTCCCGCGCAGATCCGCCTCTGCGTCAAACCCATACGTTTCCAGTGTACAGGTGTGCCCCGCCGTAATCTCGCGCCAGTGCGAATCGTCACAGTTGACGATCCCTACCCTGCACTGGCGAAACAGCATCGCCTTGCAAGCCAGATACTCGTCAAAGTCTGCATGTTCTCCCGGTGCGATATGATCGGGCTCAATGTTGGTAAAAATACCATAATCAAAGACAAATCCCTGTGTGCGGTGCATCTTGAAGCCTTGCGAGGACGCCTCCATCACCACCACCTGACAGCCTGCTTCCTTCATTTCCTTAAAATACTGCTGCAAATCATAAGACTCGGGCGTCGTATGAGATGAAGGAATCACTTTCTCTCCGATAATTGTCTCGATGGTTCCCACCAGACCGACCTTATATCCTGCTCTTTCCAAAATATACTTGACAAAGTACGCTGTCGTCGTCTTTCCCTTCGTGCCTGTCACACCGATGATCTTCATGCTCTCTGCCGGATTGCCAAAATAGTTTGCCGAGAGAAACGCCATCGCATAACGGGTGTCCTCCACCTTGATCACCGTGATGTCCGCCCCTGCCGGAAGCGCTACCTCCTGACTGACCACAAGCACCGCAGCACCTTTGTTCACTGCCTCTGCCGCCGCTGTGTGCCCATCAAAATTTGCGCCCTGTATGCATATAAAAAGACAGTCCTTTGTAATCTCTCTCGAGTCCTTTACTACCTCAGATACCTCAACATCTGTACTGCCTTTGATACATTCATATTCAAAGCCTCTAAGCAACTCCCTGCACTGAACCATATCACTCACCCGCCCCTTTGATTTCTTTCCTTATTAATAGACTCTACCCTAAAGAATACCATATCCACCTCGTTTTATCAAGAAAATTCAGTATACAAAAAAACAGATGTATTTTACGCACCGCATAATATACATCTGTTTTTTCTATAATATATGACTTTCTTTCCTATATGTTTACATTTTTCAATAATTTCTCATCCAGCATTTTTTCATAACATCCAAGCTTCACAGAAAACAAAAACAGTTCGCTGCCAAACTGATACTGCTCTGACAGCTCTGGCCCGCAGCTGTTTGAACCGATGCCATTCTGCGCATAATCAAGACACAACACCGTGCTGCCAGATGCTTCCAGCTCATAGTCATGTGCCTTCTGCTCTAGCTCCTCCTGTGTATAAATAGAACCGTTAAAGGAAAAAGGATGACTCGACGACGCCCCAAAAACAAACCTGCCGTCTGAGAGCAGCACATAGTCACAGTCCATATGGCTGCCATTCTCCTGCGGCCGGATATAGGGCTCATGCAGGTCCATCACCTTTGCGCGGTACATCCCATGGCTTGCCGCCCTGTGTTTGTCTGCGTAACTCTCCCACGGTCCCATGCCATAATACAACACGTCATCGAACTCTTTCTTTAGAAAAAGGCGAATGTCAAACCGCGGCAGGACTGGAAACTCCATGTTGCGCTTCACCAAAAAATCTGCACAAATTCCGCCGCTATGATCAATTCTCCATGTCATCTGCACATCCATCATGCGCTGTAAGGTATCTGCCAGCATAGATGCCGCACTGCTGATTATCACACTTTCGCCAGTCTGACAGACCACCGTCTCATACGCCCTTGTATATGCATGGTCATAGCGCGCCCGCTTCCACTCTTTTTTCAGATACATATCATTGTCTGTCGGTGCACGCCAGATATTCAGCTCCATCGGACGGTCCAGATAGGCCTTCCCCGCATAATGAAGCTGCGAAAAAAGCCCTGTGCGTTTATCCAAAATATAGGAAAATTTCTCCCCTGCGCAGCCGACTTCAGTCTCTGTCTCCCAGACCTTCATTTTCTCTGCCTCTGGTCATGCTCTGCTAAATTCAATCTTCCTGCTTTATAGTCTGCCATCTTTTTTTCCAAATAGCGGATATTGCTTTCTGAATAAAATGGATCCGGATCAGCAGTTATTTCAAATGGTATCCGCCTTTCCATTGTCACCTTATTGATAAAAAGATTTAAAGCGGCTGTCATCGTCAATCCCATTTTGGAACATACTTCTTCCATCTCTTTCTTTACTTCCTCATCAATGCGAAAATTAACCATTGTTGTCTGCGCCATTTCAATGCCTCCTCCATATTTGCAGCCATATATTCCTTTATACAGCGAACATATTTTGTTATCATTTTACTCTTTATAGCATATCAAATACGTAAAGCATTGTAAAGCGTTTTATTTGTATAAAATCTACTGTAAAGTATGAAATTGTCAAGGTGCAAAAACTTCTATGTTTTATACACTTCTGGTTCATTCAGTATGATATCTGTTATCCCCTGTCTTTCAAGCGCCGCAAGGTCAAGTTTTCCGCCCGTTGGTTTCTCTGGATAAAGATGACCACTCATCCACGCTCTGACAGTATAACCCTCAAGCTCTTGTGCTGTAAGGTCTATACTTTTCCAAAACGGATGAAGCGCTACAGCTCCACAGCCGCCTTTTGCTTTATATAGGCAGTCCGAAACCCGACTATCTAATATCCCAAGCTCAGCATTTTTATCTGCTTTTCTTAGCTTCTCAAGTGATTTTGCATAAAATGTGGAATAAACAACTGCTTCCTGTAATCCCCTCTTATGTACCAACTCTACAATTTTCTCTTCCATACCGTCATATGGAAAAATGCCATTTTTTAACTCGATATTCAACCTAAACCCTGTTTTCAGTTTCTGTTCCAGCATATCGAAAACTTCGTTCATCGTAGGAATCATTTGGCTTGGATGGCTGTCCGCATAGATATGGAGCTTTTTTAGCTGTGATAGTGTGTAATCCCGCACAAACCCAATTCCTTCCGTGGTTCTGTCCACTCTCTCATCATGAATGACTACCAGTTCTCCGTCTTTCGTTATCTGGATATCCAGTTCAATTCCTGTCAGGTTCTGGACTGCAGCTGCCTTTTCAAAAGCAAGCAACGTATTTTCAGGATACAACTGACTGCATCCTCTGTGTGCCCAAATTCTCATGTATTGTCCATCCTTTTCTCTTGTTCCAAGAATTTCTCCATAATCTCTGCCATCGCTATAGATTCACTGCGCGTTAATTTAAAAACGCTCTTGTCATCCCCATTAATCATATTCAGAAAGTCCCTAATCTCATAGCGGAGCCCATCGCCAAAAAAACGCTCTGAATACTTGTCCACCTGAGAGGCATTCTCATAATGCACTTCGAAATAGGTCGTCTTCCACCACGGTGCCGATGCCACAATATACCCCTTTGTACCTGCAATCAGCAGACGCCCTTCTGATTTCACGCCCAATCCGCATGTAGCTGTCGCGATTCCTTTTGGGTAGCGAAAGGAAACCTTTGTAAAAACATCCAAGCCTTTATTGTCGTGAATTGACTCAAAGCGTACACCCTCATATTTATTCCCAAAAAGTTTAATAATCGGAAGCAGGCAATAGCTTCCAAGTTCTGTAAGGCTGCCGCCGCATGCCATATCTGTCAGCTCTCTCTTGTTCTTATCCTCTAATTTTGTAAAACAGGCGTCAATATAATGAATGTTTCCTATGATACCGCTGCATGCTATTCCGAGTAATTTTTCAAAGCCTGGACAGTATGCTGTCTTGATTCCCTCAAAAAGAACGAGATTCTTTTGTCTTGCATAATCAAAAAGCTCCTCTGACTGGTTCTTTTTTAATACCATCGGTTTCTCGCACAAAACATGTTTCCCATGCTCTAAAGCGAATTTCACATAATCGTAATGCGTCTGATGTGGCGACGCCACATAAACAGAATCAATCCCCTTCAAAAATAATTCTAAATCAGTGCTAAAGTCAATCTCCCAGATTTTAGCAAAGTGCTCTGCGCTGTCTCTGTTTGGATTATAGACACGCTGTACATCGATTCCACTCACCTGTTTTGATTCCGGGACGAAACGGTTTGCAATTCTTCCAGTCCCTATAATACCTACTTTCTGGATATGTCTGTTCTGCTCACGCAGCATTGTACTTGATATGTTTTTGGTTCTTTCCAGATAGACCACTTTACAGTAATCGGATATATAATCAAACGCCCCCATCCAATCAGAACCGATTGCAAAGATGTCAATGTGGTATTTCTGAACATCGCTGATCTTCTGCCCCACAGCCTCCTCAATGATTACCTCATCAGCGAATCCTGATTTCTTGACATTTTCGATGCGTGTCATAAGAGAGTCTACCACATTCAACTTTCCCCGTTCCATGTCATACTTCTCTGTTGTCACGCCAACAATGAGATAATCTCCCAGTTCTTTTGCCCTTTTGAGCAGGCGGTAATGTCCTTCATGAAAGAGGTCAAAAGTTCCGTATGTAATTACTCTTGTCATAAATCCTCCTTCATTTTCATCGTATCTTTTACGGACTTTTCATTTTGTATACTATAAAATTGACACATAGATAAAAAGTTCTCTCACACAACTATTTTTTCAAATTTCTAATACAAATCGAACTGAAATGCTACAAGCAACACTTTCATATGAACTTTTAATACAGGGATGACAGCCCTATTCGAGCTATCCTCCCTGTATTGTACAAAGTTTTACCTTGTTTACTTATGGTGTACCTATAAATGTCTCTGTTCTGGTAGAACCATCTGTTAAGGTCAGTGTCAGTGTCATCAGTTTATTTGCCATCCAATCATTCCACCAATCTGCATATGTAATTACACATGTTCCTGCTCCATCAATAAATCCAGAAGTATCCCATGTAGAATCTGTTGCGCCTCCTACATCATATGTATCCTTGCCATCGCTTAAAGTTAACGACACAAAACCCTGCTCAGGTGTCAAATCGCTGACTGTAATTTCCTTATTGGTTTGATCTATTTCAACCTGCGCTCCTGTCGGATCCTCAATGCTCCACATAATCTCCAGTTCTGGTGTCTCACCTGCTGCTAACACATCAAGCCAGTCAACACCAGCATTAGTATTGCACTTACCTTCCACTTGGAATTCATATCCAATAGTCGCCTTGTCCTTTGCACTTGCTACATATTCATAAGCATTTCTAATCGGATTCCATTGAGTTACAAACGCAATATCAGAACCACCAGCAGCAGCAGTAGACGTCAATTTTAATTCTGGCAATTGTACTTTAACCTGTGCAGTTCCATTTGTACTGATTTTTTCAGTATTTGCTGGCAAAGAAGATGTTATTGTCTCTGCTGTAGGTGTTTGTGCCACTCCACCACTCTCCTCCACTTTATAACCACTTCCAACAATTCCTAAATAAAGGCTTGTATTCGTATCTGATGCAAATGTACTATCTGAATTAAATGTAATACCTTCTACTTCCGATGCTTTCAATGAAATTGTAACATCCACTGGTTTGCTACTTTTATTTTCAACAGCAAGTTTATTACTTGTGCCAGTATATGTTAATTTTTCCTTATTAGAATCACCTGCATCTTGCTGAACTCCATTATAAAAAAACACAGTATCAGTCGGTTCGAATTTGTATTTGCTCTTGTCATATTTGTTTCCATTGTTACCAGCATCATTTGCAATCAACTGCATCGGATCAATAATGTAATCAAACGCCCCAGCATAGTCAGACTCTGTTGGCAGCACCACAGAGAACACTTCTGTCTTCACCTGTCCTTCTACCTTACCAGAACCTTTTGCCTGCCCGCCTTCGTCGGCGAACACTACAGCGGAGTTGCCTAGTACCATACTTGTAGCTAATACACCCGCCAGAATTTTCTTGTAATTCTTCATTTCTTTTCCTCCTTGAAAATATAATATTATTTTGGTAGTTGCTCATTGATTGGAGTGATTTTGGGCTGACCGATGATGAGTGTCAGGGTCAGCTTCACTGTGCTGATGCTCTTATCTTCCTCGTCGAGCAGGTGATAAGTGATCACACAGGGATAGGTTCCGTCAGGAAGTGTACTGTCCAGGGTAATATCTTCGAGCCAGCTTCCGACTGGAATAATCGGTGACTCGTAGATGGTTTCTTCGGTATCCTGACGCGTAATGTCAAAGTAGACAGCGTTGGTGTTTGCTTCGGCGTTTTTTACATAGGCATCCTCAGAAGCAGTGTCTCCACTCGAAAAATGCCATGTTGTGTTCATTGTCACTTGATAGGAACCGGGCGGGGTTCTTTCTTCGCCCAACTGTTCTATCACTTCTTCTACGTTTTTCTCGTTGACCACGATATTACGCTTGACCGGTTCATCCTCTGCCTTTCTGGCATTTAACAGATAAACCACTGCACCGAGCAGTATGATAATCACCACGATACATATCGCAAGAATGATACCTCCTTTCATTTTTGTACTCTTCTGTTCTGACATGCTGCACCCCCATCAATTTTTATTGCAGATTTCAGTCATTTCGTGCAGACTTTTGAAAAGTCATCATGTGAGAGAACCTTTTATCTGTGTGCCAGCCTCGTAATGTGCTGTTTCTGTCAAAGCCTCCATCGGAAAGCGGTGCACCGAATCACTGAAATTTGTAATACTGTATTGTACGTTACATTTGCTTTTAGAAATTTATTATTTCATAAGGATTGTGTAATAAATTCTCTCCCTCACATTTTTATTATCATAAGGGTTATCGGAACGTTTCCGTCTGCAAATTTTATATACCTGCATATAAAATTCCACTTCGCTCCGCGCAAGCCGCGGTCCTGGCATACCCGACAGCAGCATGTCGAAAATTCGACTGTATCTGCTTAGCTAATGCCGACTGTTTACTTTTATGTCAATGCACTTCCCTGCAATCCGCATCGCGGTAAAATCATCTCTCGATCATTCATTCCCAGTTTTATGCATACGAACCTTTTTGATTTTCCATATATTTGTGTTGAATGTTTTTGGCAGAATTAAGAGCGATTGTCGTTTTGAGCCCGCAGCTTTCGCAGGTAAATTCTCTGCCCTGCCGCTTCCCTTCTGCTCCGCACGCAGAACAGATCTTTCCTGTCCCTTTGGAGTTTAGCTCTACTAGTTCAACCGCATTGACCTGACACTTGTATGTCAGGCGGTCCCTGATGTATCCGCGAAAATTGCGCGTCAGTTTCCTGTTGCCTGACTTAGAATATAATTTGCTCTTATTCTTTGTGACAGGCTTTGTGATTACAATGCGGGCAGGCTTCTCTGTTCTGAACATTCTGTTCATCTCTGTATTGATAAAATTCGTCGTTCTGCGCTTTTCTTTTTCTTTCTGGCTGTCATACTTGCGCCTGCCAAGATTGTTCGCCTCAATATTTTCTGTTTTATGGCGGTTGCCGCTCTCAGCATGCTGTCTGTATGCAGTGTATATCCTGTGTCGTTCCTGATTTTTCTTTGCAAGGCGCTCGGTCTCGGGATTGGTCAGCTCTGACAGCGATGCGCCATATACATGTTCATTGGACAGCGTAAACATATCCTGATTCCCGATATGGATATACACGGTGTTTGTGTAGTCCTGATGTTTTTTTATTTTCGCCTCAATGGGCACTGCAAGCGCGACAAAATTGTCTTTGATATGGACTTGTATCTGCCTGTCAAAAGTGCGCCCATCCTTTAACGGTATGGAAATCCGTTTTCTCGGAACCCTGCACACGATACGCATTGCGCCATCCTTATAGGAATAACCGTTTGGCGATATGCGAAACGAGCTGACGCTGTCGGTCTTTGGCTGGGTCAGATATCTTCTGGTCAGTCTGCACAGCAGGTTGTTCAGCCGTTTTACATCAATATCAAGTCCGGCTGCATTCTTTGGCATCTCATACGACTGTCGATTTAAGACTGCCGCGTAGACGCTTCCCATCTTGAGTACGGTTCTGAGGTAGATTCTGTCATTGTCACTCAGATTTTCGTTGGCTGTGATTTTCTCGCCAACCTTGTTTTTCACCATGCCCCAGCTACATTTGATATTTGTCACCGCGTCTGCTATCGCAAGTTCATAGTACACGGCTGGCAGATTCAGTTGTTCTCTCAGTCCGCAGTAGCGCATTTCATTCAAAATGGTGTATACCGGTGTCAGACTGTTTAGATTTTTGACCCCTGAATACCGCTCATAGACATAATTTTTGACTTTACAGCAATCCTCCGCAATTCCTCTTAGAAACGTCATGGTTTCCTCCGGCAGCGGCTCACTGTACTGCCAGACAATCTTTGTCATGGTACTGTCTGAAGGCATCATTCACATCCTTTTTTTGTTTTTGATGTTCTTCTTTGGATTTTCGTAGATTTTATTAATCTAAGAAATATCGCTAGAAACATTGTATTTGGGGAAGTTTATAATGTGACTGACCCAGAATCTGACCCAGAATATATTATTGAACAGGCGGAAAGAATGTAATTTCCACGTATTTAAGCGTTTGCGTTTGACCCAGAATCTGACCCAGAATGAATCTAATGCACACTTTTTTTCATAATATGGCAC
>VSNR01000120.1 GCA_009774345.1 Lachnospiraceae bacterium
CTATAAAACATGCTACAAGTACTGGAATTATGTGGCATTGTGAAAATAATTTAGAGCAAGGCTCACGGATTCAGGTTCTATTATAAAATCTTCTGACTTCATCTACTGCATAAGAGGTGACACCCCTGCTCTGCACAAGGCTTTTCATTTGAATCTCACCAATCGCGCGCGGATACTTCTGCATGATCCTGCGCAGTGAGGATACATCAATGCTGTGCACATACTCATCACAATCCAATGTAAGAATCCAGTTGTTTGACGCGTGTGACACACAAAAGTTTCTGGCGGCGCTAAAGTCATTGATCCATTCAAACGCAAACACTTTGTCCGTATATTTTTTTGCGATTTCGACGGTCTGGTCTGTTGAGCCTGTGTCTGTGACAACAATCTCAAAACCATACGGCTCTAGCCGCTTTAGACACTCATCGATATACTTTTCTTCATTCTTCGCGATAATACAGACTGATACTGGTATCTTTGACATGCTATTTCCTCCTTCAAATCAAAAAGACCGACTTATCGTACTGCCGGTCTTTTTGTATATAAAATTATGGTTAGAGTGAGCGTATTTAATTATATTACTGTAAAAGTGAAAGTACACCCTGATTTGACTGGTTTGCCTGTGCAAGGATAGACTGGCCTGCCTGTAAAAGTACTTGGTTATTCGAGAATTTCACCATCTCATCAGCCATATCTGTATCACGGATAGCAGACTCCGCAGCTGTTGTATTCTCAACAACGTTATCGAGGTTTGCAATCGTGTGCTCCAGACGGTTCTGAACTGCACCGAGGATAGAACGCTGTGTTGATACAATCTTCAATGCCTCGCCTACAACATCAATTGCCTCTCTCGCATTGTCACCAGTCTCATCTACGATACCAATCGAGCTGCTCTTTAACTTGTTCACGCCAAGTCCTGCCGCCGACATTGTGTCAATGGTCGCTGAAATTCTGTTATTCAGGTCAGAATCTGCACCTGCATGAACAGAGAATGTCAATGCAGCAGTCACCTTCTCTGTAAGGTTTGTGATATATTTTCTATAGTACAGAGAGCTTGTGGTCTCACTCTCGATAATCTTCTTGGTTGCGTCCTTGTCAGCATACAATCCGCCTGTATAGTCTCCGTTTTCATTAAAGTATTTATAGAGTCCCATGCCAGTGATCGCCTCACCGTCTTTGTTAAAAAGCTGGTTCTCTGAGGTCGCACCAATGAAATCTGTATTATCCAACTCCACTACATTTTCAGGCATCCCCAGTGTATCCTCAAATCCGGTTGCTTCTGGATTAACATTGTACAGCAGCCTGTAGCGTTCATCCATCGTATAGGTAAATTCATCCGCCCCGTCAATGTGTTTTACATAAGGACTGAGATCTGCTTTGGGCTCGATATGAATAATATTCTTTGTCTCTGTATCATAGATATATGCATGCTTATCTTCTGAATAAATTGTACCATTTGTTTGCATTTTCTTCAATTCCACGCCATTCAGATTTGTATTCTTAAACATTGCATAGGATGCGCTCATTACAGCCGCTGTGACAGAAGAACTTGTTCCAACTTCACCACTTGCAAGATATTTTGTAAAATCAGACCCTTTTGTCTTTACATCCGCTGTCATAGACTCCTTTGCTTCCATTGTACTAATACTGGTGCTTACTACATAAATATTATCCACACCATTGTAGTTCACCATTACTTTATCGCCCTTGCCATTTAAGACAGAAGATGTTCCAAGCCGATCAATCTTGTCGCCCTTCACATAGTTAAATGTATGTACAAGATTCTCCGGGAGCTCCTCATCGCCCTTTAACAGATAGGTCTCATTGAACTTTGTCGTCTCCGAAACTCTGTCAATCTCTGTCACAAGCTGGTCAATTTCATCCTGAATATATTTGCGGTCTGTAACGGAATTGGTTCCATTTGCAGCCTGTACAGCCAGCTCATTCATTCTCTGAAGCATATCCTGCACTTCTGCAAGTGCACCTTCTGCTGTCTGCACGCATGAGATACCATCTTCTGCATTTCGTGAGCCCTGTGTCAGACCACGAATCTGCTTTCTCATCTTCTCTGATATTGCAAGTCCTGCCGCGTCATCCGCAGCTCTGTTTACGCGATAGCCGCTTGAAAGTTTTTCTGTAGATCCTGATGATGCCTTTGAATTGATGTTCAACATCCTGTTTGCATTCATCGCTTTAAGATTGTGCTGTACTACCATATTTTCCTCCTCCTATAGCAGCCCGAGGACATCCCTTTCTCCAAGCAACTTTCCCATAAATTTATTTATTATATTTTCACCAAATCATTCCCCTTGAATAAATCAAGCTATTTTTATTGTAAAGATTTTCTGTAACTCCGTTTACAGTATATATATCGGAATAATTTTCTGAAAATTTAGGGAATTGTGCGTAATTTTCAGATTTTTTACTAAAATATGCGATATTGTTCATATTTCAGCAAACAATTCCAACTATTTATTTTATCGGCTAGCTATTATGTAAATATTATATGTTTCTGCGAATATTTTTAAATTTTATCTATGTAAACGGCAGAAAGTCAAACAAAAAAGCCGGTCAAAAGACCGACTTTTCTCTTCTTATATGAATAAACATTAATCCAAAAGCTTTGTCACTGCATCAGAGGTCTGATTTGCCTGTGCAAGCACTGAATCATCAGACTGTGCCAAGATCCGGCGGTTCGCCTCGCGGATCATCTCCTCAGCCTTTGCTACATCCGCTGCCAGACTCGATGCTGCATTGATGTTCTCAAGCGCTGCATCTGCCACGTCACCTGTCTTAGATTTAATCTGAAGGGATGCTGCGTCAGACGATATTGCTGACAATTTCTTTCCTGTTGCAAGTCTGCTCTCTTTTGCTGCTGCCGCATTTGCTTTTGCTGTGTACGCTTCGTTTACTGCTACGTTTCCATACATAAGATTACTTCTGATATCCATACCTTTACCTCCTTGTGAAATACATTAATCCTTTATGTATTATTATGATGACAAGTTATGTCATCTCCCTTAACAATTACATTGTACCTGAATTGTCTGACTATGTCAACTAATATTTTGAAATTTTATGTAAATTTATTTGATTTCAGACAATTCGACACAAAAAGGTAAAAGAATCGCTTAACTGTTGACGATGCGTTCCTTCTCTGCCACGCACTGCAAAAACTGGTTGTGGAACAGCTCTGCCATCTGCTTGTTGCCCATAGACTCATAAATGCTGATTATACAGCCATAGCATGTAATCAGATTTTCACCGATTGTCTCCACATCCTGCATTGTCGTCACCTTGATGTACATGGCAAGCGCCTTCAACACCTGATTATTCTTGCGGAGCAGCTCTGCATATTCAAACTGGAACTTTGCCGTATTGTAATACTTCACATACTTTTCGATAAAATTCAATGCGTCATCCACCCGTCTCTTGGCCGTGTATGCTTTTGCCAAGGACATAATCATCTCCGGCACATACACATTATCGAGATTGTCCACAAGGCTCATTCCCTTTTCATATGCCTCGATCGCCTTGTCAACGTCACCAAGCACAAAGTTTGACTGTCCCATCTGGAAAAAATAATAACCGTTTGTCGGGTCCTCCTCAATACTTCCCTCTAGGAGTTTGATATTTCTCTCCTGCTTCTTGCGCATATCGTCACCTGTGAGTGCATAGCCATGATGAATGCACTCGATTGGCAGCAAAAACGCCTCCATTACATCATCTGACTTTGATTTATCCTTGAAGCGGAGCTGCTCATGAATTGGAAAATCAAATTGAAAGTAATTCTTATTGTACATTCTGGGCACATCGTCAGAAACATACCCTTTTGCACCATTGTTTCCCTCTGGAATCAGGTTTTTGAGACGAAGTACACCTGTATAGCGCGGATATTTCTGCATCAGGATTCTCAGAATCCGAACATCAATACTGGTGACATACTCGTCACAGTCAATCGCCAGTATCCAATTGTTTGTGGCAAATGATGTACAATAGTTCCTTGCGGCTGCAAAATCATTCACCCACTCAAAGTCAACTACCTTGTCTGCATACTTCTCTGCAATCTCCCTTGTGCGGTCTGTGGAGCCTGTGTCTGTGACAATCACCTCCAAATCATACTTCTTTAAATGTTTCAGACAGTTCTCTATATGTTTTTCCTCGTTTTTAGCAATAATACAAACTGTTACTGGTATCTTTGACATCTTGCTGTTCCTCCCCTATATCAATACAAAACAACGCGCAGACATATCAAGAAATATGTCTGCGCGTCCTCCATGACGTTGTAACATCCTATTTTTTGCGGTCCATGAGCTGTGGATCTACATTATTCAATCTGCTGACAGCACTATAATATTTGGTAGCCGCACTTGCAGAAACCTTTCGTTCCCGGATCTCCTTGCGCTTTGTATTCAGTGCTGCATCCATAGAAGCCTTGTTGCGTTTCTCCTGCGCCTCAACCGAGACCCCTTTATCGACAGCTTCCCGGACAAGCTCCTGCATCCTAAGCACTTTCTGACGGTATTTTTCCGGTTCTTTCTGCACTTCCTCCCGGACAAGCTCATACGTTGAGGTAAATCCTTCATCCAGATGATTTAGCTCCTCAATCAGTGCTGCCTTCTCATCCATAACAGCATCATATGCTTCCATGTCAAAAGGTCTTTTCGTCGAAACTTCAAACTGGCGTTTGTTTACTTCGCTTATTCTGTCCAGTACATCCAGCTTTTTCTCAAGACTTTCCGTCAAAATTTGCAGATAGTTTTCTGTCATGTCCCAGTCCTCTTATATGCTGCCGTATTGCCCTGTCCGCCTGCAACTCTCGCCTGAGCAACTGGATTTGACTTATCTCCGGCAACTTTCTTCATGACTTCTTTCCAATTATCCCTCATGGAGCGCAGATGCCGAAGCACCTCCTCCATAATCTCAGGATCTTTATTGATATTCGCTTCATGGCATCGTCTCAACAGATACACATACACATTCTCAAAATCCTTTGATACGGCGTACTTCCTGTCGAGCGTGTCCCTGAAATTCTGGATGATCTTCTCGACCTTGACAATGTTCTCGTGTGCTTTGGCAGGATCGTTATTCTCCATTCCCAGAATTGCAATATTTCCGAACTTGATTGCCCCATCATAAAGCATCAGGGTCAGCTCCGCCGGCGATGCAGTCATAATCTTGGCATTTTGATACTGTGCGTATCCATTTTGTTTGAGCATGCGATTCCTTCTTTCTTTGATGCGGGCACCCTTATTCATAAGAGTGCCATCCTATATATTGTATAAATAGTTCTAGTATTTTTACTGTCCTAACATACTTGCAAGGGAGTTCTGGTTGGACTGTAATTTTGACAGCGCTACTTCCATTGCAGAGAACTTCTTGTACCATTTGTCCTCGTATGCATTGAGCTTTTTCTCTTCATCCTTAATCTGCTTGGTATAATTATCATACTCTATCTTCATGCGCTTGTCATCATATACCTTGTAGATACTTCTGTAATCGGTACTTCCCATTGTGTCATGGAGGGAAGTGTACATATCCTTACTCATAGCAGCAAACAGCTCAATCACCTTTTCAGGGTCTTTTGAAATTGCTTCTTTCAGCTCGTTTGCCTTGTCTGCATACTTCTCATCATCGCTGTCTCCATAGATGTGAAGTGCGTTTCTCTCTGCCTTCTCTGTATCGAAATAACTGCCTGTACCTACACCGAAATTGACAAGGAACAATGTCTCTCCGCCAATTTCATAGCCTTTGTTGATAGCGCCTCTCATACATTCCATAACGTTGTAGAGGTCTTTGTCTCTCCGAAGCAGGGAATCTTTGATCGTTCCCTCCCATTTCTCTACCTCATCGTCTGACATGGCTTCCTTCTCTTCGTCACTCAGCATGGTGTATTTTCTAGCTGAGTCTGCACCGTAGAGCTTTGTCATCTCATTCATGATGTCATTGTACTCTGCGACGAAGTCCTTAATCATGTTGTAGATGCCGTCATAGTCCGTATCTGTCGTGATCGTGATCGGCTCATCTGTCACTGCCTGAGTCGTAATGCTGAGTCCGTTCACATTAAATGTATTGGTATCGGAGGTAAATGTCGCACCGTTTAGTATAATCTGTGCATCCTCCGCGTAAACTCTCGTACTTGTAGAACCGTTTGCATATTTCGCATCGGGATCAAGACCAAGTGACTCCAATGCCTTTCCAGACGCGGTGAGCTTAAACTCCTTTGCCTCGCCTGTGCCTGTTGAATTGATAAAAAACCGCTGGTTTGTCGCATCAAATGACGCGCCAACGCCGCTGTCCTTCAGTGCACTGACAAACTCACTGATCTTCATATCTGCTGTCAGTTCTATCGAGGTTGTCTTTGCATTCAGCCCCGCGCCCACCGTGACAGTGATGGTCTGCCCTGCAAGAGAGGGATCAATCTGTCCAAGCGTTGATTCCATTGAAAAATCATTTGAGATCAGGACTGGATTTAATTTGGAGACCATGTCTCCCGTGATGGAAGCACCGCCTCCGTCCTGCTCCACTTTCTCAAACTTCTCCAAGCCAAGTCCCTGCAAAAGCGTATTGCCGCTGGCGCCATACTGAACAGATTCCAGCGTGTACTTTCCAGAGGACGCGTCTGAGTTCACTGAAATCTTACCATCCTCGATGCTCATGCTCAGACCTGTATTGTTATTGCGGTTCTCCTCGTTGAATTTATCCATCAGCTGCTCGACAGTCATGGATTTATCATATTTTACGACAAGGTCAGACTGTCCGGGTCTCTTGATGTGCAGCTCTCCATCACCTATTTTGAGATCCTCTAGTGTGACTGTGGTCTCATCCTGATAATTTTCTGATGCATTGAGCAGCTGGGAAACAAGATTACCTGTCACTTTACCAGACTGTGAATCGCCGCTGATATTACCTAAGCCCAGACCAGCCAGAACCGTGACACCGCTAAATCCATCATTTTCACTCTGAAGCGTAAAGTCTGTGCCGCTTGGCCCTTCCACAGAAATCTTGCCGTGGTCAAGACTCATCGTAAGCCCCGTCTGCTTGTTGAACTCTGTCATAAAGCTGTTGACAGTCTTTGATTTATCAATCACGATGGTATGCGTGGTACTGCCTACCTTGACGGTCAGTTTGCCGCCCTTGATGTTGAGATCCTCCAAAGTTGTTGTCAGATCTACTTGGCTGTTATCACCCGGGAAACGGATCTTGTCACCTGTAAAAGTACCGCTTACATTGTCGCTCGGTGTACAGTTTGACAGACCTAATGCACCTACAACGGTTGGTGCTGTGGCATTCGCCGTTGACAGACCAAATGTGCCACCAGCAGTTGGACCTTCCACTGTTACCTTGCCGCTGGCAAAGGACATTTTCACACCAGTTGAACCATATTGATTATTAAATTTCGTCATAAACTCATCAATGGTATCATCCGCATTGACAGACATCCCAGTATCTACCTCGCTGCCATTGATCGTCAGTTTCAACGTCGATCCTGCTTTAACCCCCAAATCAGACAGCTTCGTCTCTTTCGTAACCTTCGATGATTTCTTGGAAACCACGGCACCTGTCAAATATCCAGACTTGGCAATCTTCTTGACTTCGAGCGACTGCACGCCATTGACAGCCCCGTCTCCCGCTACGATGGTAGCTTTCGTCGGGTCTGAAATCGTGGACTTTTTCTTAGAATAACTGCCCGTCAGTCGCATATTGGACAATGTGCCTGTATAGAGCTTGTAAATTCTCTTATTTAAATCCTGCCATAAGGTCTGCTTCCACTCAAGTTTCTTCTGGTCGTTTTTAAGGTTTGTAACCTTTGTTGCTTTCGCCTTGACTAACTGCTGTATGATTGACTCTGTATCCATGCCGGAATACATGCCTGTCATTCTCAATAAATCTGACATTGTGGTCCCTCCCATTAATTTTTGCTGGTATTGCTTTATTTATAGTTTCGCATCGACCATAACGCCCGCAAGCTCCATTCTCTTTGCCAGCAGATCAAGGGTTCTTTCGGGTGGGATTTCCTTGATTACTTTTTGTGTCTCTTTATCCACAAGCTTGATGGTTATGCGGTTCGTTTTCTCATGGATACCAAATTTCGCTGCTGAATGCGGCCATGCTGAGGTCACTTGCTCCATAACTTTCTTCAGCCTATCCATATCGACATTTTTTTGTTCGTCAACCAGACGCTCATCCGCCATAATTGACAATGTTACCGATTCATCTGCTTCCTTTGCAATCGAAACATTTACGCCTCCATCCGTGGATTCTGCTTTGCTTGCCTCAGCAGTCTTAGGCATCTCCACCCGCTGATTTGCTGCCTGATTGACTGGCTGAGTATATGTATTTGTTAAAGCCTCTATATACATGCTAATCACCTCCATGTCACGCATGTGCATAATCTCATGCAGCCCCTTGCATACTGAACATTTTTAGACTACAATCAATCTTTTCAATTATTATATCGTCACTTCAATTTGAAAAATTAATGGGTATGCTTATATTTTATATGAAAATGCCGTAAAATACAACCGTCTTTTCCATCAAACTTCGCTTTTTAGGACAATGATTAATTTTTTATGAAGAACGCCGCCGTTCCCTTGACAAGAAAATAAGCCTGTGCTAAAGTTTGCATAAAATTTTTATAAAAAAAGAGGAATTACGATGAAACCAGTGTTAAAGATTTTGCTGTATGTGCCCTGCCTGCTGCTCATTGCCTTTTATCTCTATGTGCTGATCTTGGGATTTCATCCGCATGTGTCAGACCAGTACCGCGCATACTACATTGACCATACGATCCCAGTGTGGCCGGAATAGGGGGCTTCTATGAAAAAGAATACTCAGACTGTTTTTTATGTACTTCTATTATTTATTTTGTCACGGCTGCTGCTGACGTTTGCGGCCTGTGTCTACAATTATATGACACAGGGGTATGCCAAGACGTGGGATTTGCTCTATAAATTTGATGCACTCTGGTATGTAGATATCGCTGAAAACGGATACCAGTCTGTGCCAAACAGTGTGACAGGATATGCCAACTATGCATTTTATCCTTTTTACCCTATGGTGCTTCGCTTCGTGAAATCCTTCCTGCCTGACAGATTTACGACAAACCAGATTGGTATTCTGGTATCCAATCTGTGTACATTGGCTGCCGGCTGGATAGCTGTTGTAACAGTGCGCACCAAATCCCCCAAGGACGATGGATATTTTATCGCATTTTTAATCTTCTTTGCCCCGCATACCATTTATTTTTCCATGACCTATACCGAGGCAATGTTTTTGATGTTTACGGCATGCTTCTTTTACTTTTGCTGCAAGAAGCGTTTTTTCGCGGCTGCCATCGCTGCCTTTTTTGCTGCATTTACAAGAATTGCCGGCGTTTTTCTGGTTTTTTCGCTTCTATTATATATGTATGAAGCGGACTATGGCTGGCAGTTCAACCGCTCGAATCTGGCAGGCTTTATCAAAAGTATTTTTGTCAACCCGCTTCGTCTGCTCGGACTGCTCCTGTGTCCGCTGGGAATCTTTGGCTACTTTTATTATCTGTACCGGCTTGTGGGCGATGTGTGGGCAAGCGCGCACATCCAAGTAGCGTGGCATACCTCCTACCATGGCGTGCTGCGCACTTTATTCTACAATCTGCTGGATTCAGGCAGCGGTACTTCCTCACAATACTGGGCATTATATGCGCTCTTTGGCATCCTGCTCTTTGCCTATCTGTGTTACAAAAAAGAATTTGCGGCGGCGGTATTTGGCATTCTCGCGGTAGGAATCTCACTGAGGACGGACGCCATCGCGGTCGCGCGGTATATCATGGGAAATTTCGCAGTCTATCTTGCATTGTATATGCTGCTTCGAAACAGGCCGCTGGCAAAAAACGTGGCTGCAAATGTCTGTATCCTTGTGACAGGTCTCATGTACTATATGTGGTTTGCAGGAGAATGCTACTTCATTTTTTGACCCTGAAAGCCACACCTTCCAAACATAAAAAGATAAAAAATGCGATAAAAAGACAATACGCCAGATAATTCACCGGCGCAAGCGGCACGCTGTAACGGAAAGCTGCCCTCAGCACAGAATTTGTCAGGCACTGTCCCGCATAAGTTAAACGCCCGCCGCTCTCCTCCTTGTTTGCGGCAATTTCATTTGGAAAGAACGAGATTGCCGGGCCATCGTCAAGCGTGTCAACGGCTTCAATGGAAAGGTGATACGTATTTCCCACAGCCAGCGTGACATTTTTCACGACGGGCGTCATTCCATACGCAGGAAGCATTGACAGCGGAAGGTTCTGGTCATACAGCACTTCTTCACTGCTGTCCGTTATTTTGACATGAAGAGCCCCTTCATCTCTGCTGCATGACAAGGCATTGATATAAACATCAATGCTTTTTATCTGCTCATACTGAGGCACAAACTGCTGTGACAGGATGCGTCCGCAGGCAACACTGGGCACAGGCTGCTCATAGGAAACCTTATTTTCAGATAGAATATCCGTTCGTATTAACTGTGGTGCTATATACAAAAACAGGATGGCCGCTGCAGCGCTCAGAACTGTTGCGGATAGATAGATTTTTTTCACAGGACACCTTCTTTCCTAAAAATCCTATATAATATGAAGTCATTCTGTTCAATGCCGAGTGTCGCAATGTACTCTTTGGTGAGTCCATGTGCCTGTAATACATCATCAGGAAGCCATGGACTCACGCAGCTGTCGAAATACCAAATCTGATGATACGCTGCATCAAAATCCATATCGTCCAAAAAACACAGCTGGTCCGTCGAAAAATAACATTCATAGATAAAGCCATACTCCTGATTGTTATATAAAATCAAATCGTTTTCTTCCATGGCTTCCTCCAAATAGCAAAGCAGCTCACCCGTGTGTGTGCTGTAGTATTCTGAAAGCACATTTGTATAGTAGGCATTGGCAGCCATAACAGCCAGGAACGCACTGAGCAAGACAAGAGAAACGCGCCTTTGCAGCGCTCTGCCAAATCCAACGGCAAGGAACAGGGCGGCGAGCCCCATGCAGGGAAGCAGATATCGCGCTATAAAAAACGGCGTGACCAGAACCGATACCAGGATACCAGCCAAGGCAGTCAGAACAGGCACCAAAGCCAGCAGAACCACAAAACGCTCCTCCCTGCGGGTATCCTTGAAACAACAAAGCCCTAGTATCAGGAGAATCCCAAACAAAACTGCCGTATATGGCAGCCGTGAGCCAAATAAATCACTGAAATATCCAAGTATTGTTTCCATGGTCACTGGCGCTATCCAGTAATTTCCAACACGGCTTCCTGTCTGGCGCAGCAAGACCGGCAGCCACGGGAGATAGCCAGCGCCAACAACCACCCCTGAAAGCAGCCAGCGCAGCGGAAACTTTTTATGATGAATAATTAACGCAGTTCCAAGCAGGAAATAAAGCATCACTGCGCTAATCATCGCAAAATTGTGCGTATAGCAGGCACACAGCGCAGACAAGGTTAGAGCGCAATACTGTCTGAAAGTTCCCTGCGTATAGACTCCATACGCGGACAGTCCTGCAAGCGTTATGAAAAAAATGCACCAGCTGTACATTCTGATCTGGACACTGTACTCCATCACGCAGGGAATGGCATTTAGGAAAACTAAGAACAAACCAGCTTGTGTCACGCCAAACCACCGTTTGATATGGGTCACAGACAAAAGCATCGTTAACAGCATGGGAAGAATACTTACTAATTTATATACTTGAAAAGACGAACCGAACAAAGAAATGAAACATTTTACAATCACATAATATAGCGGCGGATGTACGTCGATTGCCGTTTGCCGGATTATGTCCAGCAGGTTATTTTTGCGGGTCAGATCAATCGTAAACGCCTCGTCCGTCCAGATATTTTGATTGAATATCAGAGAACAATACAAAATTGTAAAAATCCCTATGATTACCGCCAGTACCATCGTTGATTTCGTTTTACTTATTTTTGTCATTGAGAGATGCACTCCTTTTCTGGAATAAAAGTAGTATATCACAATTGCCAGATGATATCAACGCCAAAAGGGACCCCCGTTTTACCGGGAATCCCTCTATCATGGTAGATTGAACTGTCACTCCTGCGGAATCTGTGACTACTGCAATAAGCTAAGTACACCCTGATTTGCCTGATTAGACTGTGCCAGCATTGACTGGCCTGCCTGTGCAAGAATGTTTGAATTTGAAAACTTAACCATTTCTGTAGCCATATCCGTATCACGAATTGTGCTCTCTGCTGCCGTCGTATTCTCTACAACGTTATCCAAATTGTTAATGGTATGCTCTAACCTGTTCTGGACTGCACCGAGAAGTGATCTCTGTGCGGAAACATGTGCTACTGCATCTGCAATTGCATCAATTGCATATGTCGCTGCTGATCCTGAATCGTCCTTTACATTTAGACCATAGATGCCTAATCCCTTGGTATCCAGCGCATCAATAGATACACCAATCTTGTTTGTCATATCTGCATCAGCACCTACATGAAGGCTGAAATTTAACTCTTCTCTGACTTCTGAAAGACCCTTTACTGCAATCGTAAATACCGCTTTTGTCACAGTTGTCACCTGTGAAGCACCAGCCGCGCCGCCTGTCGTGTTCACTTTCGTTGATGCAACGGTTGCAGTCGCTTTCATCTGTACTGCCAAAACGCTTGCGCTGCTCTTGTTTGCACCCACACTGTTTGCGAGCTCCAGCTCACGCTGAATCATCTGATATGCTCTAAAAGTTGTAACAATCGCTGCATCCGTATCTGCGATACCATTGCCATCTTCGTCTTTCATGACATTATATGTTGTTCCATTATACAGGATCTTGCTCTGAACTGAGATTCTTCCCTGAATATGTGAGATACTCAGAAGATTCTTATCCTCATTCTCGATGCCATCTGTCACTGTATACTGTACACCGTCAATTGTGATCAACTCGCCTGCCTTAGCGCCTGCGATTGCAACTGAAGCTGCTGTAACGCCATCTTCTGCCGGTATACCAATCGAATATACCTTGCCTGCAATTGTGATCTTGTCGCCAAACTTTAACTCATCCATCATAAATGTTGCGGATGTTGCACCATTCATGAGTGTTCCCTTGAGACCGGCATCCTTTGCTGACAAATAAACATCAATCTTCTCTGCCTGACCCTTTAACAAGTAAAGCTCGTTGAACTTGGTTGTCTCTGCTACTCTATCAATTTCAGTTAAAAGCTGGTCAACCTCATCCTGAATTGTCTGACGGTCTGAAACGGAATTTGTTCCGTTCGCTGCCTTAACTGCAAGCTCGTTCATTCTCTGTAACATATCATGTACTTCTGTCAAAGCACCTTCTGCTGTCTGAACTGCACTAATGCCATCCTCAGCATTTACAGAAGCCTGTGTAAGACCTCTGATCTGCTTTCTCATTTTCTCTGAAATAGAGAGTCCTGCTGCATCGTCTGCTGCACGGTTTACTTTATATCCTGAAGAAAGCTTCTCTGAAGACTTTGATAATCCACTATTTGTGATTCCTAACATTCTGTTTGCGTTCATTGCTCTAAGATTGTGCTGTACTACCATAAAATTACCTCCTTGTAATTGTTGCGCGGCGACTCCTCACCTTGCAACGGTCATAGGCGACTCCTTTCGCCCACCAAATGTTACATCTAATATTAACCTTATTAAAT
>VSNR01000121.1 GCA_009774345.1 Lachnospiraceae bacterium
TGTATGTTATAATATAGTAGGGTCTGAAACCCATTATTAAGCAAGTAGGGGTGACAACATGATTAAAAAAGAAATGATCGCCATGCTTTTAGCAGGTGGACAGGGTTCGAGACTGGGGGTCCTGACATCGAAAATGGCAAAACCGGCTGTTGCTTTCGGCGGAAAGTACCGAATTATTGATTTCCCGCTCAGCAACTGTATTAATTCCGGTATCGACACAGTCGGAGTGCTTACACAGTATCAGCCGCTAAAGCTGAACACACACATCGGTATCGGTATTCCTTGGGATTTGGACCGCAATGTCGGTGGTGTGACGGTATTACCGCCCTATGAGAAGAGCAGTGAGAGTGAATGGTATACTGGAACTGCCAATGCTATATTTCAGAATCTTGAATATATGGAGAACTACAACCCTGACTATGTGCTGATCCTTTCAGGGGATCACATTTATAAGATGGATTACGAGGTGATGCTGGACTTTCACAAGGAGAGCGGATCGGAAGTGACCATCGCATCCATGCCTGTCCCAATTGATGAGGCGAAGCGTTTTGGCATTGTGATCACAGATGAGAACAAGAAGATCATTGACTTTGAAGAGAAACCAGAGAACCCGAGGAGCAATCTCGCTTCGATGGGAATTTACATATTTAATTGGAGAACACTCAAGGAGGCACTGATTGCCAAAGCAGACCAGCCTGCGCTTGATTTTGGAAAACATGTCATTCCGTACTGCCACGAAAAGGGCTGCCCGATGTATTCTTATGAGTTTAACGGATACTGGAAGGATGTCGGGACGCTCAGTTCTTACTGGGAAGCCAATATGGAGCTCATTGATATTGTGCCGGAGTTTAATCTCTATGAGGAATACTGGAAGATCTACACCAAGAGCGAAGTCCTGCCGCCCCAGTACATCGCGCCGGACAGCGTGGTGGAGCGCAGCATTATCGGCGAGGGTTCTGAGATTTATGGACAAGTTTTCAATTCTGTGATCGGCTGCGGCGTCACGATTGGAGAGGGAACGGTAGTTCGAAACTCGATTATCATGAACCAGACGCAGATCGGCGGTAAATGTACGATAGAGAAAGCGATCATTGATGAGTACGCGCGGATTGGCAGCGGCACACAGCTTGGCACACTCCCGGAGAAGGAGAATGACACAAGACCTGATATCTACAACAGCGGACTCGTCACAATCGGCGAAAAAACGATTGTTCCCGCCAATGTCAAGATCGGTAAGAATGCAGTCGTGATGGGTGAAACCACAGAGTCGGATTATCCAAACGGCGTTTTAGACAGCGGCAAGACATTGATAAAGGTGGGTGAGTGATATGAGAGCATTAGGTATTGTATTAGCAGGTGGAAACAGCAGAAAGATGGGAGCACTCTCCCACAAGAGGGCGATCTCGGCCATGCCGATTGCAGGCAGTTATCGGAGCATTGATTTTGTATTGAGCAATATGTCCAACTCTCACATTCAGAAGGTTGCGGTGATCACGCAGTACAATTCAAGAAGCCTTCATGAGCATCTGAGCTCTTCGAAATGGTGGGATTTTGGACGAAAACAGGGAGGTCTGTACACATTTACACCGACGGTCACGCCGGAGAACAGCAACTGGTATCAGGGGACAGCGGACAGTATTTACCAGAATCTCTTATTTTTAAAAAGAAGTCACGAGCCATATGTAGTCATCGCCACGGGCGACTGTGTCTACAAGATGGATTTTAATAAAGTGTTAGAGTACCACATTGCAAAGAAGGCAGATATTACGGTGGTCGTAAAAGAGATGCCGGAGGATGCGGATGTGGACAGATACGGTGTTGTCAGGATGAATGATGACGGCCGTATTGAGGAGTTCGAGGAGAAGCCGATGGTGGCGCGGTCTAAGACGGTTTCATGCGGAATCTATGTGATTCGGCGCAGGCAGCTCATCGAACTGATTGAGAAGAGCGCTGAGGAGGGAAGGCACGATCTCGTGCAGGATATCCTGATACGCTATAAAGATGTCAAGCGGATATACGGGTACAAGATTGAATCTTACTGGAGAAACATCGCGACAGTCGAGGATTACTATGGAACCAATATGGATTTCCTCAAGAAAGAGATTCGCGATTATTTCTTCAAACAGTATCCAGATGTATATTCCAAGGTTGACGACCTGCCGCCAGCAAAGTACAACCCGGGGGCTCATGTCAGAAACAGTCTGGTATCGAGCGGTTGTATCATCAACGGAACAGTGGAAAATTCCATTTTGTTCAAAGAGGTGTTTGTCGGCAACAACTGTACTATTAAAAACTCCATCATTTTAAATGATGTGTATCTAGGCGATAATACCCACATTGAAAACTGTATTGTAGAAAGCCGTGATACCATTCGCGCAAACTCACACCATGTCGGGGAGACTGGCATCAAGGTTGTGGTGGAGAAGAATGAGAGGTATGTTCTTTAAAAAATGATTCAACGACTTGCAAAAGGGGGACAAAAGAATGAGAATAACAGATGTTCGCGTTCGCAAAATAACAAAAGAGGGAAAAATGAAAGCAGTGGTTTCTATTACGCTTGATGATGAATTTGTAGTTCATGACATCAAGGTCATCGAGGGTGAGAAGGGGCTTTTCATCGCGATGCCAAGCAAGAAATCCGCAGACGGAGAGTATAGGGATATAGCACATCCAATTAACTCCAACACAAGGGATACGATCCAGAAGACGATTCTCGAAAGCTACGAGAAAGCGCTCTTGGAGCCGGACGAGGAGCCGGTTTCTTAGGATATTCAAATAAAATGTGGGTAAGAAAGCCATCCGTTCATAGCGGGTGGCTTTTTCATGTTCGGGTTGAAAAGAGACCGTATGTATGGTATGCTGGTATTGTTTCATAATGAAAGTAGGATTCTGCGAAGAAGCTGCGGAGGATAAAACATTGTATCAGGAGACAGAGAAATTTGAAAAGTATGGAAAGCTGTTTGTGCCCTTGGTGGGCGGGGCGCTGCTGCTGCCGTTTGTGGTTATGGCGATTGCGAGTGCTTCATGGGAGGAGTTCTCGCTAAGTTCCTTTTTGATTGGGGTGATTGTGCTTTTTTTCTTTATCTATGGTATACTGGCACTGATTCTTGGACATGGGCTGATCTTATCGTCCATTGTGCAGCATACGGCAAAGAAGGTTTGCGGGCTGCCGTTTCATTTTGATGATTCCCATAAGGGGGATGCGAACGGCGGACAGTTGTTTATTGATGTGGAGGATGGCATGATCGTGTTTATCTCGGCATTCAATCCGTTTAAGATTCAGATCTTCAGTGCAGCCCGCGTGGACAAAGCAAGGACGATCGCTTCCCCGATATTTGGCATCCGCTATGTATTTGAATTGGATGGAAAGAAAGTCAGTATGTACACGGCTGCCATAGATGACCATGTAATTCATCTTCGTTCTGATGAAGGGAAAAAGGCTGTGGAGGAGGCGGACAGGTATGTTGCGTATCTACAGGAGGCAAAGTGGACAGCAGAGCAGAGAGGGCGGTAATAAAGAACATATTGCAAATTTGGGATATAAAGTATAAAATATAACTGTACATGAATTGAAAAAATGGAAAGAATCGAGGAGGTGTATTATATGGCAACTTCAAGTATTACCAAAAATTTTATTGTCTCTGGTACTGAGCAGGCAGAGATGTTCGCGAATGCTCTTGAGGAATCCTATAAGGAGTCTCTGTCGAGAACGCAGAATACCATTCCGTTAAAATACAGGGATTTGCAAGAGCCTGATGAATTAAATAGAATGATGGAGAAATGGAAGAAAATACATGAATGATGAGTTTTTAATCCTGAATATCAGGGAATATCTGAAACAAGGTGAGAGTGGAGAAAACATTTTAAAACAGATTTTCTCCACTTTTTCATGTAGTAAGAATTTGGATGTAGAGCGATTTTTGCGGGAGCAGGCGATAAACTTTACGAAAAAGAACCAGTCCGTTACATATGTAGTTCTTTCGCCGGAGGAAGGGCAGATTTTAGGATATTTTACGATCACTATTAAACCAATATCTGTAAATGCAGATTATTTTAGTAATACAGTGAAAAGAAAAATAGCAAGAGTCAGTGAGCAGAATGAAGATAGTGGAAATTATTCTCTGTCTGCGTATCTGATCGCACAGCTTGGCAGAAACTTTGAAAATGATTTAAAAGGAACGATTACGGGACAGGAACTGTTGGAGCTGGCATTTGAGAAAATAAGGGATTTACAATATATGGCTGGAGGTATGGTGGTCTTTCTGGAAGCAGAAGAAAATGAAAAATTAATGGATTTTTATGAAAAAAAGAATGGATTTAAACGGTTTAATACGAAAGAAACGAAATCAGCTATGGCGGGAACACATACTTTGATACAGCTTTTGAAGGTTTTGTAATATTATAAAAAACAGGAGCGTGGAATAAAATGGAAAGTTCAAATTGCGACACTTGTGCATATAATGTATATGACGAGGACGACGCATGTTATTATTGCGAGGCGAATATGGATGAGGACGATGCGGTGCGCATGATGGAGCGCCAATATAGGTCATGTCCTTTTTATGCACACGGGTGTCCAAAGGAATATGTCATCAAACCGATAAATCGGTTCGCTGACGGACGCCCGGCGCAATATTCTATTAGAAACGGGGATGAGTATGCAGTGGTTCGGAAACAGATTTAAAATATTTGGCAGACAACGGGATAAAAGGGCGGATGTGCCAGAGCAGATACAAGCGGCATCAGAGACAGAGACAAAGCAGGAGTCAGACACACAGGAACGGGGAATGAAGATGGTAATCATAGCAGGGCTTGGCAACCCAACGAAAGAATACGAAAATACACGCCACAATATCGGCTTTATGGCAATCGACGCGCTGGCCGACAAATATCATATCAATGTGATGGACTGCAAGCACAAGGCGCTGGTTGGCAAGGGTGTGATTGGCGGCACAAAGGTGGTGCTGGTGAAGCCGCTCACCTATATGAATCTAAGCGGCGAAGCGATTCGCGCGGTGGTGGATTATTATAAGGTGGATGCGGAGAGCGAGCTGATTGTCATTTATGACGATATCAGCCTCGATGTGGGACAGCTGCGCATCCGCAAGAAGGGCAGTGCAGGCGGACACAACGGCATCAAGAATATCATTGCGAATCTGAAAAGCGACACCTTTCTGCGCATCAAGATTGGCGTGGGAGAGAAACCCAAGGAGTATGACTTGGTAGATTATGTGCTGGGACATTTTAGCAAGGAGGAGCTGGAAGTGATGAGGGAGAGCCTTGAGAAAGTGGACGGAGCGGTCAGCCTGATGCTGGAGGACAAGGTGGACGCGGCAATGAATCAATATAATAAGAAGTCTAAAGGTGAATAGATATGAATACATTATTGGCACCGCTTACAGAGCTTGGCGAGTACGGGGAGATCACACGGGAGCTGGATAAAAAGGGCGGGAAGGCGAGCGTCAGCGGCTGTGTGGATTCACAGAAGCTTCATATGATATTTGGTACGGACAAGGACTATGAGGTGAAACTGATCGTGACCTACAGCGACATCAAAGCGCGGGAACTTCTCGAGGACTGCCGCCTGTACTGCCGTGAGTCGTATTTTTATCCGGCGAAGGATTTGATATTTTATCAGGCGGATGTACACGGCAACCAGCTCTCCAAGGAGCGCATTGGCGTGCAGCGCAGGATTTTGGAGGGCAAACCGGTCACGATCGTCACGACCTTTGCCGCGCTGATGGCGCACCAGTTACCGTTGTCGGTCATTGAGGACAATGTGATCTGTATTGACAAAGACAGTGTGATCGAGGAGCGGGCGCTTGCGCGCAGGCTTGTGGCAATGGGGTATGAGAAAAATTATCAGGTGGAGGCGCCGGGGCAGTTTTCCATCCGCGGGGGCATTGTCGATATCTTTGACCTGACGGCGGAGAATCCTGTCCGTATCGAGCTGTGGGGGGATGCTGTGGAGTCGATGCGCACCTTTGACGTGCTGAGCCAGCGTTCCATCGAGGAAAATATGACACAGGTGTCGATCTATCCGGCGGCGGAGCTGATTCTGCCGCAGTCTGTGATGGACGGAGGCTTTCACAGGATTGAGCTGGACTGTAAGGCGCAGGCGAAACAGTTCCGGGAACAGACGAAGCCGGAGGAGGCCTATCGGTTAGAGACGGCAGTTTCGGATTTGAGAGAGCAGGTGACACAGTTTCAGAATCTGGTGAATCTTGACAGCTATATCAATTATTTTTATGAGGATACCATGTCGTTTACGGACTTGTTTCGAAACCGGCGGTGTTGTATTTATCTGGATGAACCGCTGCGCATCGAGGAGCACGCAAGGGCTGTAGAGCTGGAATTTCGGGAGAGTATGACAAACCGCGCAGAGAAGGGCTATATCCTGCCAAAGCAGATGGAGGTGCTGTTTTCTGTGCAGGAGATTCTGGCAAAGCTTGAGGGCGAACGCATTCTTGCACTGTCCACAATGGAGTTTAAGAACTTTGGCATCAAGTTTTCGCAGCGCTTTGCAGTCAGTGCGAGAAATATCTCTTCCTATAATAATAGCTTTGCAGAACTTGTGAAGGACTTAAATCACTATAAAAAACAGGGGTACCGAGTGCTTCTGTTGTCGGCATCTGCGACGCGCGCAAAGCGTCTTGCGTCCGACTTGATGGATGAGGGGCTGACGGCGTTTTATTCTGAGGATTCAGACAGAGTGCTGCAGCCCGGAGAGATCATGACGTATCACGGCGCTGTTCTCAAAGGCTTTGAGTATCCGCTGTTAAAGTTTGTCGTGATTTCGGAGACGGATATCTTTGGCAGGCAGCAGCGCAAGCGGAAGAAAAAGACCTATGAAGGGCAGAAAATCCAGAATTTTTCCGATCTCAAGGTTGGGGATTATGTCGTACATGAGAGTCATGGTCTTGGCGTCTACAAGGGGATAGAGAAAGTTGCGGTAGACAAGATCGTGAAGGATTATATCAAGATCGAGTACCGTGACGGTGGCAATCTCTATGTCCTTGCGACGGGGCTTGACGTCATTCAGAAATATGCTTCCTCCGACGCAGCCAAAAAGCCCAAGCTCAACAAACTAGGGACACAGGAATGGACAAAGACCAAGTCGCGGGTCAAGGCGGCAGTCAATGAGGTTGCAAAGGATTTGGTGGAGCTCTATGCGGTCCGTCAGCAAAAGGAGGGTTTTATCTTTAGCAAGGACACGGTCTGGCAGCAGGAGTTTGAGGAGATGTTTCCTTTTGAGGAGACAGGCGACCAGCTTCTTGCCATAGAGGCGACCAAGAGCGACATGGAGAGTCCACGCATCATGGACCGCCTGATCTGCGGGGATGTGGGGTATGGCAAGACGGAGATTGCCATTCGCGCAGCGTTTAAAGCGGTGCAGGATGGCAAGCAGGTGGCGTTTCTCGTGCCGACGACGATCCTCGCGCAGCAGCACTATAATACTTTCTTGCAGCGCATGAAGGATTTTCCGGTTCGTGTGGAGATGATGTCGCGCTTTCGGACAGCAGGAGAGATCAAGAAAACGATCGAAGGGTTAAAAAAGGGGCTTGTGGACATCGTGATTGGCACGCACAGGCTGCTGTCAGCAGATGTGGTTTACAAAGATCTGGGACTGCTTGTGATCGACGAGGAGCAGCGCTTTGGCGTGCGCCACAAGGAGAAGATCAAGCAGATCAAGGACGATGTGGATGTGCTGACGCTGACTGCGACGCCAATCCCAAGGACGCTGCACATGAGCCTTGTGGGAATCCGCGATATGAGTGTGCTGGAGGAAGCGCCCGGCGAGCGCCAGCCGATACAGACCTACGTCATGGAGTACAACGAGGAGATGGTGCGGGAGGCGATTGTGCGGGAGCTGTCCAGACAGGGACAGGTGTATTATGTATACAACCGTGTCAGCAATATTGAGGATGTCACCAGTCAGGTTGCCCATCTGGTGCCGGAGGCAAATGTGGCGTATGCACATGGCCAGATGAAGGAGCATGAGCTTGAGAAGATTATGTTTCAGTTTATCAATGGGGAGATTGATGTGCTGGTGGCGACGACGATCATAGAGACGGGGCTGGATATCTCCAATGTCAATACGATGATTATCCATGACTCGGATGCGATGGGACTCTCCCAGCTCTACCAGCTCAGAGGGCGCGTGGGGCGCTCGAACCGTACTTCCTATGCATTTCTAATGTACAAGAAGGACAAAATGCTAAAGGAGATTGCGGAGAAGCGGCTACAGGCAATCCGCGAGTTTACGGATTTGGGCAGCGGGTTCAAGATTGCGATGAAGGATTTGGAAATCCGGGGTGCCGGCAATCTGCTGGGCGAGCGCCAGCATGGCCATATGGAGGCGGTCGGCTATGATCTGTACTGCAAGATGCTCAATGAGGCAGTCAAGACGCTCAAAGGGATGAAGAAGGTGGAGGACGATTTTGGCACGTATGTCGATATGGATGTCGATGCGTTTATCCCGCCGGAATACATTGTTAATGAGGTTCAGAAGCTTGAGATCTACAAGCGCATCGCAAGCCTTGAGAATGAGGCGGAATGCGACGATATGAGAAAAGAGCTCAAGGACCGCTTTGGGACAGTGCCAAAATCTGTCGAAAATCTGATACAGATCTCATTGATACGTGTCATGGCGCACCGGCGTTATGTGACAGAGATCAAAGGAAAGACGGGACAGATCACATTTTTTATGGAACCCTATGCGCCAGTGCATGTCGAGCGGCTGCCAGAACTCATGGCAAAGTACCGGGGCGTGCTGGAATTTTCCGCGAAGGGGACGCCGAATTTCGTGCTGAAATACAAAAAATATGGTCTGATAGAAAAAGAGGCAGAGCAGATGATGGCGTATACCAGTCAGGTACTGGCGGATTTTGAGGCATTATATGACGCCTCAGGTACATCTCAGTAATAAAATAAATACAAGATAAAAAGGAGAAAATTATGGAGTACAGAAAAATGGAAAACCTTGGAATCAGCACCTCGCTTTTGGGATTTGGATGTATGCGGTTTCCGACTACTGAGGACGGCAGCATTGATGAGAAGGAGGCGCTTGCCATGATTGATACCGCGTATCAGTCAGGCGTTACATATTTTGATACCGCGTATCCTTATCATGGCGGTACGAGCGAGGTGGTGACTGGAAAGGCGCTTGCGCGCTATCCAAGAGACTCGTATTATCTGGCGACAAAGCTGCCAGTGTGGGAGGTCAGAAACATCGCGGATGTGGAGCGCATTTTTGCAGAGCAGTTGAAGCGGCTGCAAACAGATCATGT
This sequence comes from Lachnospiraceae bacterium, assembly GCA_009774345.1. Lineage (GTDB taxonomy): Bacteria > Bacillota > Clostridia > Lachnospirales > Lachnospiraceae > COE1. Next base: position 9,291 of record VSNR01000121.1, read on the forward strand.
TGATGCCCGTGTTATAATAGGGCTAAGTTAGAAGAAACCCAGTAAAATCAAGGGGTTAAGCCTAATTTAGTCCTATTTTTTATACCTAATTGGGGTTAAGAATGGGCAGCGCTGAACAATTCAAAACCTACATTACGGAAGTCAAATATGGTCGATACAAATATGGTCGGGCTTTGGCTTTTAGTGGAATGAGAGGTGAAAACTTAATACAACGATTATTTAGGTAGGACTAAATTAGCTCTTAAAACGGATATTCCGTTTGTGTATCGCTAATCTGTTCCTGCCTTTTTATTTTGGGAGAAGGAGGATTAACAGATGGGTTTTACAAAGAGAGAGCTAGTTGAGTTCCTAGACGGACTGGTGGAGTTAGCCAGTGAGGAAAACAAGGCAAATGCAGTCTTGGTAAAAGAACAGTTTCTAAGTGACTTTGAAAAGAGTTATGGATATGAAAAGGAGGTAATAACAGAAGTTTCAAAGCTGCCGCCACACTATATAGTAGCAATGCCGGACTCTGTGCAGGAAGAAATTAAGCAGAAAGTAATAGCAGCATTAACAGAACATGGCGAATGCACTCCTGAAAATGTTGACCGTGCTATGGGTTCCAAAATTTATGACTTGGAGGATCTGATTGATATTCGTGAGTATGTCAGGCAGATGGAGGCGGAACAGAGAAAGAAATCGGAACAGAAAAGGAGGAGCGGAAGATGATAGGAGCAGTAATCATTGTAGCAGTAGTACTTTTGTTATACTTTTCCCTTGCAAGATCAGCAGGGATGGCAGACAGGAAATTAGAAGAGATATACAGGCTTTCCGCCGCAAGAGAGGCGGGTGGCGTGGATGGGAATTAACGTAAGGATGCAGAACGCTCCAAAACCGGATGGAATTATTACGGCACAGGTAAAGTTGGAAAACGATTTAAGAAGCTGTATGCGCTGTCAATTCTTTCACGGAAACAACCGTCAGTGTCTCGCTAAGAAATGTGTTAAGGAAGAAAGCAAGCCTGAAATTACGGTGCAGGACAAAGAAGATATGTGCTTTGGATGCCCGTACAGACAGTCAGATAAGTACTGCTTTCCCTGCATGAAAAAGATATTAAGGAGATAAGTCTACATGAAAAAAATATGGAGGAAGAACACGATGGAAAAACATATTGAAGTAATCGGGATCGATCATGGCTGGTCGAACATGAAAACAGCAACGCAGATTTTTACGACAGGAGTAAAGGAAATAACGACAGAACCTGCATTTTATGATGATTTGGTGGAACTGGACGGAAGGTATTACAAGGTAGGCGGGAAACGTCTTGAAGTCAGGGATACAAAAGTTGAGAATGATAACTTCTACCTGCTTACCCTTGCGGCAGTTGCAAAGGAGCTGAACAGGCGTGGAATGAGGAATACAGATATCCTTTTATCGGTAGGACTTCCGTTGACAAGGTTCGGCGCAGAGAAGCAGGACTTCATTGATTATCTGTCAAAGAATAAAGAAGTCAGTTACTTCTTTGAGAAAGAGAAGTATACGGCAAGGATAGCAAGGGTGTCCGTGTTCCCACAATGTTATGCGGCGGTTGCAGAACAGTTGAAAACCCTGCCGGAGCGTGTGGTGGTGGTAGATATAGGCAGTTGGACGATTGACATCATGCCGATACAGAACGGCAAGCCGAATGAGGCAGAGTGTATCACAAGCCAGCAGGGGCTTATCCGCTGCATGAGGACAATCAATGAGGAATGTAACAGGCAGATCGGACAGGAGCTTGAAGAAAACGTGATACAGCAGGTCATGGCAACCGGAGAAGCGGCGCTGCCGGATAAGTACATGAACATTGTAAGGGACTGCCTGCGTGATTTCGCACAAAAAGTCTACAATACCCTGAAAGAACACGGTTACAACCTTGATGTGATACCGATTGTGTTCGTGGGCGGGGGTGCAGCGGTCATGCGGCTGTTCGGCTCACATGACGGTGGGAATATCCGTTACATTGAGGACATCAAAGCAAATGCAAAGGGGTATGAGCAGCTCGGCAGGGTTTTCCTTGCAAAGCACCGTAACCAGATAGGATAGGGGTGGGGTATATGGCAAAGTCAAATATTGTCTACCGAAGTTACCGCCTCAACCTTGACAATGAGCAGCAGCGCAGGGTAAACAAGGTGCTTGCGGAACTGAATACAGAGATCCATAAGTCTGTAAACCAGTTCATAACGGATGCCATAGACTTCTATGCAAACAGTTTTGAGAATGAAGATCTGCTGAAAGAGACAGCGGAACGGAAGAAAAAGGAAGAACAGTATATCTCAAAGAGTGACCTTGATGGTATCCGTGAAGAACTAAAGAATGATGTTAAGAATGAGATCATCATGCTGCTCGGTGCTGCCCTCGGAGGCGGGGCGGCACGGGTGGCGGAGGGCAGCATGGGAAGGATGGTCATGGAAAGCGTGGCAAAGGAAACACTAGCCGATAGCACAGAAGAAACCACAGATCCAACCATGATGGAACTGGTTGATAACTGGGGATAGGAGGAAAATTCCTCTGCTCCTGCAAGGGCAGTCGCATTTTCCTACGGAAAACAAGGAGGAATGTTTTATGGCAGGGATAGTTTTAAGAAAGACCGGGGTGGTATTGCTTACCATATTGAAATGGATATTACAGGTGGTGCTTGCGGCATTGAAGCTGGTGTTTGGTATCGTAAAGCTGTTCCTGCTTCTGCTTGCTCTGGTTATGAGGATTATGCTGATAATGGTCGGCGTTTCCATAGGCAGACGGTGAGAGGAGTTTGCGAATGAAAAGAGCAAAGATGACGGAAGAAGAAAGAAAAATACATAGGTATGAAATGTCAGAGGCATACCGCAAGAAAGTATTGAGATTTACACTGCAATTCAATCCCACAACAGATAAAGAAGCTAGGGAATGGTTTGAGAAGAACAATAAAAGCGGCGCTTATCTGAAACGGCTGATCCTTGAAGATAAAGCAAGGAGATCCGGCGAAAAAGGGCAGCATTGAAAGGAGGTGATGGGTATGTGGAGATTGAAATTCTACAAGGCATATGCAAGCGACAAGAAGCTGAAAAGGATGCTTGCATACTGGGGTAAGTTTAACAAAGCAAAATGATAGGAGGAAACAATGCACAGAATACGGGACAGTCCTAAACTGATATGTGTCCCGTGCAGACCATGCAGAGTCTTTTCATAAGGGAAAGAACAGCGGCACACGGACACAGCCTGCCTTTCCCTTATGAGGAAAGGATAGGCGATTCATATGAAAAAGAGATTATTTCTGATTTTATCCGTAGGTATCATGCTTTTTGCCGGATGCGGCAATAAGGACAATCTTATGGCTGATATGGAGACGGAAAAGACCGAAACAGTGAGAGACACTGAGGAAACGGATATAGCAGGGAACACAAATAAACCTGCGGCGGTGCAGACCGGGGAGGGGGAAACAGAAAAGCGGCAGACCGAAAAGGAAACGCCGGAAGAAACAGAAACGGAAGAGGGGGATGTGAAAGCAGCAGAAACGCCTGAACCGCAGCCTGTAAGCCAGCCGGAGCAGAAAACCGAAACGGAACCTGCACCAAACAGTGCAGATGTGCCAAAACAGGAAGAAGCAGGGCAGGAAGAAACAGGACCGGAAGAGACGGAGTGTGAAGCAAAGCCGGAAGAAACAAAACCGGAAGAGACAAAACCGGAAGAAATCAAACAGCAGGAACAGACAGTGACCGTATCGCCATACAATCCCGTATCCGTATGCAGTCAGGCAGTTGCAAAGTGTCAGGCGGGCGGGATGATAACCACCACGGACAACCTCGCAAACCTTCTGTCAGAGGGGAAGATAACACAGGAAGAATACAATTCTTATTATCCGTATGACGGACTGGGGTATTACAGCGTTTTTGTGGAGACAGACTTAAACAAAGCGTCCACCACGTCCGGCAGGAAACTTGGCAGTGAGGACGGGATAGCGGATTACATTGCGGGGATGATGATGCTGGAAACGGAGCCTGTGTTTTATATCGAATATGCAGGGGTGTACAGCCTGAACG
>VSNR01000122.1 GCA_009774345.1 Lachnospiraceae bacterium
ATTAATATGCTATTATGAATAATAAGTTATGGGTAAAAGCATTTGCTGGAGGGGAAAATATGGATAAAAATGGAAAAAATACGAACCAAAAAGTCAAAATGCACAAAATCATGTTTGCGGCCGGCGTGGCGGGTGTCGCAGGACTCAATATCGCGTCGTGGCAGAGCGTAACTTTTAGCGATTGGTATATCAAAACGATTTTTCCAATCTGGCTGAATACCTATGCGCGCCTCACCAGCAAGCTTCCCTTCAGCGTCGGAGAGATCATGTTGATTCTTGCGGTGGCGATTACATTGTCCGGCATTCTGTTTGGCTTGGTCAATCTGATCTGCCGCAAGAGATTTCAGCGGGCAGTCTGCGGTTTTGGAAAATTTTATGCTTGGACAGTACTGGCTGTATGTTATGTGATGACCCTGAATTGTTTTATCCTGTATCACAGCTCTAGCTTTGCCGAGAAATATCTGGTAAAAGATCTCGAGGACAAAATCATGGTGGTCAGCAATTCCGAGCATGCGGTCACACAGGCGGGTAAAAAGTATACCAAGAGAGAGCTTGCAGTCCTCAGAGACTATATCGTCGAGAGATGCAATGAGCTTGAAAAACAGATGGTTCATGACGATCATGGAGATCTCTATTATGATGGAGATTTGATCGAGGCTTCGCGGCAGGCGATGATGAACCTCGGCGAAGAGTATGACCAGCTTGCAGGATTTTATGTAACGCCCAAATATCTTAGCTTTTCTGAATTTTTCAGCCAGCAGTACATAATGGGGTATTATTTTCCATTCTCTATGGAAGCAAACATTAACTCAATCATGTATATCACCAATGTGGCTCCGACAGTCTGTCACGAGCTTGCACATACAAAGGGTTTTATCTATGAAGACGATGCGAATATGATTGGTTTTCTGGCATGTATCAATTCAGATGACCCGTTTTTGCAGTATTGTGGTTATCTGAGTGTGCTCAGTTATGTCAATAGTGATTTTTATGAATCCCTTGGCAAGAATCAAAGTGCATATCAAAGGCATGTGAGGATTCGGGATGCCGTTGCGGACGATAATATAATTTTGACAAGAGAGGAGTGGCAGGCTGTCGAGAAGAAGGCGGTTGTCAAGACATCCACCGTGAAGAAAGTCTCAAACAAACTGATGGATACCACGCTGAAATTAAACGGCGTGGAGGAGGGCGTACTTCAGTATAACAATGTTGTAGGATTGCTTTTGCAGTACTACGACGGAGAACTGTACTGACTATGCAATCGAGTAGAGAAGATTTATCTTCTCCTGCTCGCGCGCCGGGCACCCGTCAGCTTCTGCTGACAAATTTCATCTGGGTGCCCGTGTGCATAAAAAATGAATGCTGATGCCGGGCACCGGCAAAAGGGAGGAAATTATGGGAGATCTGATCTCATATGTATATGAATTTGGCGGTTTCACCTTTACGGAGAAACCATTTTGTGAGATTGATGGACTTGTTTTTGCCCATCTTTCTTATTTTATGTTTGGCGGGATTGTTCCCGGAATCAATGACAATATGCCGGCTATTGCGCTGTGCGATGTGGCACAGCGGATGGACTGGCATCATTTTATCTCTGTCAAGTGGGAGCTGGACAAGAACCGGGAGCTTTTTTATAAAGTGGCTTTCTCGCGGCGCTATCGCAATACAAAGGCCAATTTTTTTGTGGAGGAGATGAATGTCAAGGAGGGCGTACAGTTTTGCGCGGTGACATTTCTCTTGGGAAACGGAGATACATTTGTATCCTTTCGCGGGACAGACGATGCGCTGATCGGGTGGAAAGAGGATTTCTATATGGCATACCGCACGCCAGTAGGCGCCCAGCTCCGAAGCACAGAGTATCTTCATCAAGTGGCAAAGCTGCTTGCCAGAAAAAGGAATCTTAGATTTTATCTGGGAGGACATTCGAAGGGCGGAAATCTGGCGGTATATGCAGCAATGACCTGCGATGAGGATGTAAAGCGCAGAATTGGGAAAATATATAATATGGACGGACCGGGATTTCGACCTGATTTTATGGATACACTGGATTATGACGGCGTGAAAGATAAAATCTTAAAGATTGTTCCAGATGAGTCCTTTGTGGGAATGCTGATGGAGCAGAAGGAGGACTATGAGCTGATCAGAAGTACAGAGATCGGCGTGCAGCAGCACATTTGTTTCTCATGGTGTGTCGAGGGCGATCACTTTGAGCGCTCACAGGCACAGCAGCCCAAGAGAAAGGAGCTGTATGACCGCATTAACAATTGGATCTTTGCGCTGGAAATCGAGCAGGTAGGAGATTTTATCGAAAGTCTGTTCAAAATGATAGAGATCACGGAGGCAAAGACGCTGACAGATTTAAAGAATGTGAAAGGGGGAGAGATTGCCAAGAAGCTCCACACAATGATACAGGAGTATGCGGGAATGAACGAGGAGACCAAACAAGTATTCTGGGAGATCGGAGGATTTATGATAGAGGTGCTTGCCAAAGACCAGCAGGAGCGCATCAGACGATGGAAAGCGTTCGAGAAAGTCAGGCAGCGGATGGAACATTGACCGGTGAAATGTAACCATTTTCATAAAAACACTAAAATAGACCAGAAATAACGAGAAAAGACAGTTGACTTCTTGCGAAAAACGGTTTAAAATTCATAATGTAAGCACTTACAGGGAAATGTTTTTTCAACGCTATAAGCGTGTTAATAGAAGCGGATATAAATGGAGGAATGATATCATGGCAAAAAAAGTAGTAACGATGGGAGAGATTATGCTGAGACTCTCTACACCCAACAATGAGAAGTTTATTCAGGCGGACGAGTTTGACATCAACTATGGCGGCGGTGAGGCCAATGTGGCGGTATCGCTGGCAAACTATGGACATGATGCAGACTTTGTGACAGCAGTTCCAGACAATGAGCTGGGAGCGTGCGCAGTCGCAGCTTTGAGAAAGTATGGCGTAGGCACTTCAAACATTGCAAAATGCGGGGAGCGCTTAGGCATTTACTTTCTGGAAACCGGTTCTGCGATGAGACCTTCGAAGGTGGTGTATGACAGGGCGCACTCATCCATTTCTACGGCAACTGCGGCAGATTTTGATTTTGATAAGATCTTTGCGGGGGCAGACTGGTTCCATTTTACAGGAATCACACCTGCGGTATCCGATGCGGCGGCAGTGCTCACAGAGGAGGCGTTAAAGGCAGCCAAAAAACATGGCGTAAAAGTTTCTGTAGATCTGAATTTCAGAAAGAAACTGTGGTCCTCAGAGAAGGCGCAGAAGGTGATGAAAAACCTGATGCAGTATGTGGATGTCTGCATTGGAAATGAGGAGGATGCGGAGCTTGTGCTGGGATATAAGCCGGGCAATACCGATGTCACGAGCGGAGATCTCGAGCTTGCAGGATACAAGTCCATCTTCGAGCAGATGGTTGCAGATTACAACTTTGAGTACTGTATCTCTTCTCTTAGAGTGAGCCATTCGGCTTCGGACAATGGCTGGTCTGCATGTATTTACGCCAGAGACACCAAAGAATTTTATCATTCTAAAGAGTACCGCATCCATCCTATTGTAGACCGTGTGGGCGGCGGTGATTCCTTTGCGGGTGGCGTGATCTGCGGGCTGCTGGACGGCAAGGACTTCAGATCGGCATTGGAGTTTGGTGTGGCGGCATCCGCGCTCAAGCACACGATTCCGGGGGACTTTAACCTTGTGTCAAGAAAAGAAGTGGAGACCCTCGCAGGCGGAGACGCATCAGGGCGCGTACAGCGTTAAATTTTTCGGGAATAAACAGATGTTTGTTCCCGGGAAAATACATAATCTTTACAGATCAAATAGCATTATCGTTTATTAGGAGGAAATGAATCATGGCAAACACAAATCCGTTTTCACTCGAAGGAAAGATTGCTCTGGTGACAGGTGCATCCTATGGCATAGGCTTTGCGATCGCAAAAGCGATGGCAGACGCAGGTGCAACCATTGTATTTAACGATATCAAGCAGGAGCTTGTGGACAAGGGCGTTGCGGCATACAAGGAAGAAGGCATTGACGCGCATGGATATGTATGTGATGTCACCAATGAGGATGCTGTCAATGGCATGGTTGCAGCGATCGAGAAGGAGGTCGGCGTGATTGACATTCTCGTCAATAACGCAGGCATCATTAAGAGAATCCCCATGTGCGAGATGACCGCGGCAGAGTTCAGACAGGTGATAGATGTGGACTTGAATGCGCCGTTTATCGTATCCAAGGCAGTGATTCCTTCCATGATTAAGAAGGGACACGGCAAGATCATCAACATCTGCTCAATGATGTCAGAGCTTGGACGCGAGACTGTCTCTGCTTATGCGGCGGCAAAGGGCGGTCTGAAAATGCTGACAAAGAATATCTGTTCTGAGTATGGTGAGTACAATATTCAGTGCAACGGCATCGGACCGGGGTATATCGAAACCCCTCAGACAGCGCCATTGCGCGAGCGCCAGCCGGACGGAAGCAGACACCCGTTTGACACCTTTATCTGTGCAAAGACACCGGCAAACAGATGGTTACAGCCGGAGGAGCTTGGCGGCCCTGCTGTTTTCCTTGCATCAGAAGCATCAAATGGCGTAAATGGACATATACTGTATGTTGACGGGGGAATCCTTGCTTACATAGGCAAACAGCCTAAATAAGATGGAAAGAGGGAAAATATGAACGAGGTATTGGAAAAAATCAGCAAAATAGGCATTGTGCCTGTCGTTGTACTGGACGATGCAAAGGATGCAAAACCGCTGGCGGAGGCTCTAATCAAGGGCGGACTGCCCTGTGCGGAGGTCACATTCCGAACCGCAGCGGCAGAGGAATCCATACGCATCATGGCAGAGGAATTTCCCGAGATGCTGGTCGGCGCAGGCACGGTGCTCACGACAGAGCAGGTTGACCGCGCAGTGAATGCGGGTGCAAAGTTTATCGTCAGCCCCGGATTAAATCCCAAGGTGGTGAAGTACTGCATTGAGAAGGGCGTTCCTGTGACACCGGGTACATCCAATCCGTCGGACGTGGAGCAGGCGATCGAACTGGGGCTTGAAGTGGTGAAGTTCTTCCCGGCGGAGGCAGCGGGCGGCTTAAATATGATCAAGTCTATGGCAGCGCCCTACACGCAGATGAAATTCATGCCCACAGGTGGGATATCTGCGAAAAATATCTGTGAGTATCTTGCGTTTGACAAGATTATCGCGTGCGGCGGTTCATGGATGGTGAAGAAAGACCTTGTGGCAGCCGGAAAGTATGAGGAGATTCAGGCGCTCACCGAGGAAGCAGTCAGGACGATGCTTGGATTCGAGCTCAGACATATCGGGGTGAACTGTGAGGATGAGGCAGCGGCGGATGCCGTGGCTTCCAGATATGATGAATTGTTTGGATTTACCAAAAAAGCAGGAAACAGCTCCATCTTTGCAGGGATTGCAGTCGAGGCGATGAAGCAAATCGGACGCGGCGCAAAAGGACACATTGCGATCGGCACAAACAGTGTAGCGCGCGCGAAGAATTATCTGGAATCCGTCAAAAATGTGAAGTTCATAGAGGACTCCGCAGTGGTAAAGAACGGAAAGCTTACTGCAATTTATATGGACGAGGAGATCGGCGGATTTGCAGTTCATCTTGTGCAGAAATAAGGAATATCATTATAGAAGAAAGAGGTATCACAGTACATGTGATGCCTCTTTATGTACATTTTTGCGGTACGAAAAGTGCTTTTCAACAGGAGGAAAAACCAATGTTATATCAGATTAATATGATTACCGAAGAGGACGGATGGATCGTGATAGATACAAACGGATGGGCATCTGAGCCTGTCCGCCTGCTCGTACAGAGCGTTGCAAAGGAGATGGGAAAGGAAGTGTTTCAGCCCTATGAGGGCGATGCGCAGTATATGATAAAGGGCGATCCGTACAAATTGATTTATCAGTATGATGATGTATTTGGCACCTGTGTGATACTGGATAAAATGGAAGACAGAGACGAAGTGGTAGCGCTCTTGGAGCGTCATTTTGAGAAGCTGCGGACACAGAAAGAAGAATAGAATCAAAGACGAACTGAATCAGCAAACGATTTCACCATCTTAAACGGCGTGGATGGAATTTAATGTAAAAATATGCACATATAACAATGCAAATATGTGCATACAAGGTTCTTTAAAATAAAAACTTATATCGCATATGTTATATATGCATAAAAATAGATGCAAAAAATCATTGAAATACACTGAAACAGAGAAAAGAAAGGAAATACTTGATTACGATAGGAATTTACGCGATAATAGGAAGAGTAGCAGCCTTATTATATGACAAAGCATATAGAGATAAGCGATTGAAAGTAAAAGTAAAAGAAAAAGAAAGGAAGTTTATCATGGGAGTAAAAGTTTTGCTTGATTCAGTAGAAAAAGTTCGCGATTTTATTGATATTACGAGGAGTGCGCCGTATGACATTGACTTGATCAGCGGCAGAAATACATATCTCGACGCAAAATCACTTCTGGGAGTGTTGAGCTGCGATTGCAGAAAGCCCTTGCTTCTGCATGTCCATGCCGAACTGGAAGAACGGGCAGAATTCATGTCCAGAATTGAAAAATTTGTTGTGGCGTAGCTAAGATAGAATCTAGGATAAAATCTAAGATAAAATATATAAAAGTTTTTAGAGAGAGTGTCAAGGAGTGGCACTCTCTTTTTTGGGCTGCAAACGGTTTGCCAGATAAATCAGTGCATCTAAATCTTCCGCAGGAAGGTCCTTGGCGGAGAGAAAGAGCTGGTGCAGCTTCAAGGTTTCTGTATTATTCACATCAAAAAATTCTTTGGGCGTAATCTCCAAATAATCACAAATATAGAGAAATTCAGACATGGAGGGCAGTGCTTTGCCCGAAGAAATGCTCTGGATATAACTTTTGCTGTGTCCCAGATCAAGACTCATTTTGTATTCGGAGATGTTTTTCTGGATGCGCAATTCTGTAATCCGCTCTCGGATAAATGTTTCATTCATGATGCCATACCTCGTTTTTGTATAGCATATACCGATTAAATTTGTAATATTACTATTTTAATCGGTAATTTATATTGACTTATACCGATTTGTTCGGTATAATCAGAAATTGTAAATTATTGGCATAAGCCGTGTCAATGCGTTTTGATGCGGTTTACAGTAGAGACACAGCAGGAGAGGATTTCATATGATAAAGGCGGATTATGCGGTTGTCATTGTGACCTATAACCGGGCAGCATTATTGCGTGAATGTGTCAGTCAGGTCGAAAAGCAGACCGTGCCGGCGTCAAAGATCATTGTGGTCAACAATGCCTCCACAGATGGAACAACAGCATATTTGGAGGAGTTAGCGAAACGGGACAATGTATATCAGATAATACAATGCAGCAGAAATCTTGGAGGAGCGGGCGGTTTTGCAAAAGGGATGGCATGTGCGATGAACAGCAGTGTGGACTGTGTACTGCTGATTGATGATGATGCAATGCTGAGTGCGGATTATATGGAGTGGCTCTTGGCGGCAAGAGACAGAAATCCTCAATATGGCGCTTTTGCAGGCTGTGTGCTGGTTGATGGGAAGATTGATACCCATCACAGGAAAAACTTTTCCAAAGCAGGGATGTTATTTAGAAACTGTAAAGAAGCATTATATCAGAATGCGTATTTTGTGTGTGAAACGGCCTCTTTTTGCGGAATGCTTGTGGATAAGATTATTATGGACAAAATCGGGCTGCCCAATGCAGAGTACTTTATTTTTCATGATGATGTAGAGTATTCGATCAGAATCAATCAATTCAGTAAGTTTTTGGTGGTTCCCAGTGCAGTACTGCATCATAAGACAGAGAGAGGTGCCGCAAAGCGTTACCCCAGAAGGTATGACTGGCATGATTATTATGCGGTCAGGAATCGAATCTGGTATGTGATGGAACACGGGACAATGCTTGACAGACTGGTAAATGGAGCGGATTTATTGCTGCGTGTCATCATTCGAAATTGGGTGTTTGGACTCATGAAAAAGGATGGCTATGACTGGCAGTATGAAAAAGCGATTGTCAAAGCAGCAATCAGGGATGCACACGGCAGCAAGGAGAAAAAATACATACAATTAAAAATACGAGTATCAGAAGGGTATCATCATGAAAGAGCACTTAAAGGAAATTTTTGATTATCAGGATATGGTAAACAGCTTAGTCCGACGGGACTTGAGGGGGAAATACAAAGGGTCTGTGATGGGGTTTCTGTGGACGTTTATCAATCCACTGTGCCAGATGATCGTGTATACGGTGGTATTTTCCGTGATTATACGCAGTGAGCTGGAACAGTTTTATGTGTATATGATTACAGGGATGGTGCCATGGCTGTTTTTTGATATGGCACTGCGGCAGGGGGCATGTTGTGTGCGCTATCAGGGAGAGCTGGTGAAGAAAATATATTTTCCAAGAGAAGTCCTGCCGCTTGCGTGCGTGACATCGAACTTTATGAATATGCTGTTTTGTTTTCTGATCGTGTTTATGGTGTTGATCATCTCGGGTGTTGGCGTGCGTCTGGAGGTCCTTGTCTGGCTGCCGCTTGTGATGGGGATTGAATATCTGCTGACATTGGGATTTGCATTGCTGGTGTCGGCAGGGACAGTTTATCTAAAGGATTTGGAACATATCGTTTCGGTAATTCTGATGGCATGGATTTATCTTACGCCGATTATGTATCCTGTCAGCATGATTCCTGAAACAATATTGTGGATTTTTCGAATCAATCCGATGACCGCAGTCATAGAGGCATACCATGCCGTGTTGTATTGGAAAAAATCACCTGACGGTTTGCCGCTTTTCTATGCGTTTTTGTTTGGTGTGGTGCTGCTTGCGGTTAGTGAGGCTGTGTTTGTGAAATTAAGCGATCATTTTGCGGAGGAACTGTGATGGAACAGGAGTGTGTGATTAACGTAGAGCATGTGAGGAAACAGTTTAAAGTCTATGCAGACAAGGGGACCATGCTCAAGGAGCGTGTACTGTCTGCCAGCCGCAGCCAATATGAGATCCGGGAGGTTTTAAGAGATATCACTTTTCAGGTGCCAAGAGGACAGGCGGTTGGATTGATTGGGAAAAATGGCTGTGGGAAAAGCACGATTTTAAAGATGATGACAAGGATATTAAAACCAAACGCCGGCAGGATTGCGGTGCGGGGCAGGGTATCAAGCCTGATTGAGCTGGGAGCGGGGTTTCACCCGGACATGAGCGGGCGGGAAAATATCTATATCAATGCGACAATTTTTGGCTTGAAAAGAGGGGAGATTGACAGGCGGCTGTCGGAGATTATCCGTTTTGCAGAGTTGGAGGAGTTTATTGACAATCCTGTTAGAACATATTCTTCTGGAATGTATATGCGGCTTGCATTTGCAGTAGCAATCAATGTCAATGCTGACATTTTGCTGATTGATGAGATTCTTGCTGTTGGGGATGCCGGGTTTCAGAAAAAGTGTTTCCAGCGTCTGCGCGAAATAAAGGAGCAGGGGACGACGATCGTGATCGTATCACATGCTATGGAACAAATGTATGGAATTTGTGACCGCCTGATCTGGATAGAAGGAGGAACGGTTCGGGAGGATGGGATGCCAAAGCCTGTTGCAATGCATTATTTGGATTTTATAGAGGATGAGCGGCTCAAAAAGTTGAATGACAAGAGCCGTAGCCTGTTTCAGGATACAGGCAGGCATTCGATTTTGGAACTCACCGCAAACGTCCACCCGGACGCGCGCAGGGACGGATCGCAGGAGGTATATTTCACCGCGATATCACTGCTTGACAACAAGAATAAGAGCTGTCAGAGCTTTGATACAGGAGATCGGGTGATTTTGAAACTGGCATACAAGACCAGTCTGAATCATCCACGGGTTAATTTTAATATGGATTTTGTGAAGGAAAACTGGCAGTACTGTTATGGCTGTTGTCTTGCCAAGCCGGGAGATGAGCTGCCAGTGCTTGACGAGAGCGGAGAGGTGACACTTGTGATTGATGCCTTAATGCTGCTTCCCGGAAAGTATTATCTGGATGTGGGTATCAATGGCCCGGCGGGTGAGTTGTATGACAGTGTGCGCAATATTATGCAGATCACAGTGCGCGCGTATGTGCATGATGAGTTTGGACCATGTACTTTTACACATCATTGGCAGCGATAAGAAATCTGCAAGAAAGAATCTGTAAGAAAGAATCTGTAATAAGAAATTGTGGTCATTTTGGGACGGAGGAGAAAATGGAGATACAGAAAATACTGTTTCCGCAGGTAGGACGCTGTACGGACAGGGAAATGTACTTTCGATTGGAAAAGTCAGGTTTTGGCAGCAACCAAATGCTGTTTTATGACAATGAAAAACAGACAATTTTATTTCGCACAGGAGAAAAGGTTTGGTTTGACACCTATTTTAACGGATTTTCGATCGAAAAATGGAAAAAGTATACGATTCTTGGTCATCTGACGCTCAGGCTGGAACTGGCAGGAAAATTCAAGGTGATACTGCTGAGTAAGGAAAAAGTAAACAATGAAATCTATGAGAAAATAATCTGTGCGGCAACGATTGAGACGAAGATGCAGCAGGTGTGTGAATTTACATATGCAGACGGGAATGAAAAAGGCATGTATACCTTTGGACTGGAAGCATTGAGCGATAACAGTGTCTTTTATGGTGGAGCTTATTGCAGCGAGATCGCAAAGGATGCAGTGCGTGATATTAAAATTGGCATTGGCATCTGTACTTTTCGGCGTGAGGCGTTTGTCAGGAAGAATTTAAAAATTCTAAGAGAGAGCATTCTGGAAAATAAAAGGTCGCCGCTATATGGTCATATGGAGGTTTTTATAGCAGATAACGGCAGGACACTGGAGGCGGGGGAACTTTTGACGCCTCAAATCCACCTTTATCCAAACCGCAATGTGGGCGGTGCGGGCGGCTTTACCAGAGATTTAATAGAGATCTTAGAGCACAATGATCTTTTTCAGATTACGCATATCCTGCTGATGGATGATGACATTGTGATTGAACCAGAATCATTGGTCAAGACCTTTATGCTGCTGTGTCTGTTGAGAGAGGAGTATCTTGACGCGTTTGTGGGCGGCGCGATGCTGCGGCTGGACAGACAGTATATTCAGGTGGAAGCAGGTGCAGTGTGGGATGCCGGCTGTCTGGATCCGCTCAAAATGAATCTGGACCTGCGCCAGTGTGAGGCATGTCTGTACAACGAGACGGAGGAGTTTTCGGAATACAATGCATGGTGGTATTGCTGTTTTCCGATGCAGATTGTCACATCGGACAACCTGCCGTTGCCCATTTTTATCCGTGGGGATGATCTGGAATATGGTTTGCGCAATATGAAACACTTGATTTTAATGAATGGAATCTGTGTGTGGCATGAGCCTTTCGAAAATAAATATTCGTCCTATCTGGAATATTATATTATCCGCAATCTCTTGATCGACAATGCCTTTCACTATCCAGAGTATGACGCGAAAAAGCTGAATCATGCCCTGTTTAAGCATTGTATACAGGAAATCATGTTTTACAGATACAAAAATATTGACTTATATTTTCAGGGCATCAAGGATTTCTTAAAAGGCCCGGAGTGGCTGATGCGGCAAGATGGGGAAGCACTGCACCAGCAGGTGATGGCAGCAGGGTATCAGGCAGTGAGCCTTGATGAGCTGGATATGCGGTTCAATTATCCGACGTATTGCAGAAGCTTCGAAATACAGCACACAAAACGCTCTAAAATCAAGCGGAACCTGACATTCAACGGACTGTTTCTGCCGGCGAAGGGAGAGAGCATTGTCCAGATGGCATCTCCCAAGACGGTACAGTTCTATCGAAAAAAGAGAGTCATGCATTATGATGCTGCTACAAAAAAGGCATTTATCACAAAAAGGAGTGTGAGAGCATCTATCAAATATATTATTAGGACGATTGGAATGCTGCTCCTTGTCTCGCTTCGGTTGAAAAAAGCACAGGAGAAGTACAGGGCAGAAGGAAAGAAGCTGAGGACACTGGCGTTTTGGAAGAGGTATTTGGGGGTGTAAAATGGAGAAGGAGATAGCACAGGACAGGCAAATAAAGATTTCATGTAAAAAGTTAATATTAACAGCATACTTGTATATGGTAATTCCAATTATTATATTTTTTGTTGGATGGCTGAAAATTTTTTTGGGAGTGTTTTTCTCAATTATATTAGCATATGGGTTATATTATTTTATAAAGAAAAGATATAGAGAAGATGAATATTTCTATATCGAATTAAGAGGGCTTCTAATAATAACAGCAGCAATATGTATTTGGGTATTTTTGTCAGGAATGGGAGGTTATTTCTTTCAGAGATGGGATTGGCATGGAAGAAATGCAGTTTTAAGAGATTTGATTGATTATACATGGCCCGTTATTTATCCAGAAACAGGGAATGCGTTGGTTTATTATTTTGTATATTGGATGATTCCTGCGTTGGTTGGCAAAGTCTGTGGATGGGAATTGGCAAATTTGGCATTGTATATCTGGACATATTTAGGAATATTGATATCTATGTTGCTTATGTGTAAATTGCTGAATTTGAATACAACAAAAAAGATAGCAACCATGGTATTTGTGTACATTTTTTGGGGTGGATTAAATATATTGGGGATATTCTATGTAAATGCAAGAGGATATGCGGATTATGGCATATTAGGCGGAGGATTTGGCTGGCCTGATGCTGTTACGGGATATCAATATACACCGAATAATGCCTTGTTGGAATGGGTATTTAATCAGACGATTGTACCGTGGATTGCCATTCCATTATTTTTGCAGGATAAACGAATTGAGGTTTTGGCTTTTCTTGGTTTATGTGTGCTGCCATATGCACCGTTTCCGTTCATAGGGTTCTTTATATTAGCTGTTGTCTGGGCAATTCCAGAAATGTTGAAAAAAATGAAAAAGGGAGAAAATAAAGAATTATTGCGCTTGATTTTTAGTGTTCCAAATATTGCGGCAATTATCACAATTTTTACTGTATTTCTCTTTTTCTTTCAATGTAATTCTGCCACAAATGGCAATACAGGTGTTGGAGGGATTGGCTGGTATATTCAACCAAAAGATTTTAATGGAAAAACATTAGAAATATTAATCATTTTTTATCTTTTAGAGTTTCTAATATATGCTGTCCTTTTATACCATGAGAACAAAAATAATCTGTTATATTATACAGCGGTA
>VSNR01000123.1 GCA_009774345.1 Lachnospiraceae bacterium
AATCTGTCCAGTTTATTTTTATGCACAATTATAATATGAATTTATTATCTCTTGAGGTTTACGAGCTCCTCAAGCAGTGAGTCTGAGGTGGTAATGATACGGCTGTTTGCCTGGAAACCTCTCTGGGTGGTAATCATGTCGGTAAACTGCTGAGAGAGATCTACGTTTGACATCTCAAGAACACCTGTGGTAATGGCTCCAATACCTTCTGCTTTGATATCGCAGATCTGTACATCACCTGAGCTTGCTGTTACTTGATAAAGGTTGTCACCTGCGTTCTCAAGACCCATGGCATTCGGGAACTTTCCTACACAGACCTGACCGAGCGTCTTCTGTACGCCATTGCTGTACAGCGCTGTGATCAAACCATCTGTTCCTACAGACACACCTGTCAGCTTACCCACTTTATAACCGTCAATCTTTTTGCCGGAGAGTGTCGATTTCTTCTCATTTCCTACGTTCTGTGTCTTTGATGCATCTATTGTGAGGTTCTCAAATTTCTGATCAATTGCAGACAGGTTGACTGTAAAAGTATCGTTTCCTTCGGATCCTACATATCTAAACTGACCATCTTCTTTATTGAAGATTAAATTCCATGAAGTTGTACCATTGTTCTTCAAGGCATCTATATTCACTTCATTCTTTTCATTATCCAACATTCGCAGCAGCGTCAGCTTATATTCTTTTGGCACTGCTGTCGTCCCCGTCTGCGGCGAGTTCGTGACGTATGTGTTTTTCTTACCTTCGCCCGTTTTGAATAGTTCTAGTATCTTACTTATATCATTCGTGAACTCTCCTGGATCAATCTCTGCACCCGCACCATTCTTAAACACATACTTTGTGACTGCATCGCCGTTTACATCTGTGTAGGTCTGCACAATCGCTGTGATTGAAGAAGTATCTGCGCGAGTATAAGACATAACAGATCCCGTTCCTCCTGCCGTATAGCCAAGTTTCTCGACAGCTTCTTCCGATACGACCAAAGCATCCTTAACAGGATAAGAATCCGGTTTTGTCTTAACAAAACCTACTCCGCCGGAGAAATTAACCACTAACTCAGTGATCTCATTCAATTTACCATTCTCAAGGACTTCTTGCTGCAAGTCGGGGTCTGCCGCAATAAATTTTTTGAGGTTTATTGTAACCAGATCTCCCTTCTGCCCCAGTTCAGGCGTACCATTGACAGCTACTCCTTTTGCTACCGTTCCACCATACGCTGCATCCCTTGCCGCCTGCTCCAGCTTTCTGAGCAATGTTTTCGGCATTTCCGTAGATTTGAGTGTTTTTTTCGTATTGTTGTCCGCAGCATCTGTATAGGTATAGGTAAGCTCTGACATATCTACTTTGAAAAGTTCACTTGGAAGTGCATACTCTGTTTCTGTATTGTTGGTTGATATTGTCGTCGTACTCTCAGCCATCGTAGGAAGCACGCCAAACTGCAAATTATAGAGATAGCCTGCCTTATCATACAGCTCCACGCTCAACTGATAGCCCTCGTCCGTCTCCAGTTTCGAATCTTCTGCATCCACGATACCTGTGATCCTAGCTGACGTTGTAGCAGCAGGCGCCGCCTCGTTGTCACCCATAACATTCAGAGGACCTACGGTCTGTACGATTTTGCCTTCTTTATCTACGCCCCAGCCCTGCACGATAAATCCAGTGCTTGACATAACAAGGTTTCCATCATCATCTACGTCAAAAGACCCATCTCTTGTATAATAAGTGCTCGTACCGTCACTTACCACGAAGAATGCTTCACCTGAAATTTTCAGGTCGAAAGGATTACCAGTAGACTGGTTTGCACCCTCCTGCGTGATGCTGGTGTTAATGGCCGCACCCTTTACACCAAGACCGATCTGTCTGGGATTCGTACCACCTGTATTGTTGGAAGGGTTTGCCGCAGTACCTGCCTGTGTCGTCTGATAGAGCATATCGGAAAAGTTCATTGTCTTTGCCTTGTATGCTGTTGTATTTACGTTTGCGATATTGTTACCGATAACGTCCATTCTTGTCTGGTGGGTCCTCAGACCTGATACACCAGAATAAAGTGATCTCATCATAATTAAGTGACCTCCTAAATCTTATTACCGTCTTCATTATCTTCCCCATCCGTCATTCCGGGGATCTGTAAGCCTCCTTAAAAGGTCCGGCTCTGTCTCAACATCCTGTATTAGATAATCACGGCTCCATCAATGTTTGTATAAATATTTTCATCTGCTTCTGTCTGATCCATCGCAGTGATGACTGTGTTGCTCTTTGTATTTACGATAAACGCAAGCTGGTCTACCAGCACCAGAGAATCACGGATTCCCTTCTCGCCTGCCTTCTTCGTCCCATCATTCAACCTTTCCAGTTGTTCATCGGTCAGTTCAATCTTTCTGTCGCTCAGTCTGTTTGCTGCATGTTTTGAGAATCTCACCGATTCTGTACTCTGCATCCCCTGTGACTGCTGCTTGTGAAGGATTTCGCCAAAGCTCATACCCTGCTGAGCGGTGCTGCTCTGTGAATTGACCTTCTGCTGTTTGAGATATTGATTTTGTAGCTGTTCAATGGAAAGGAACTGACTATTGTTAATATTCATCATGCATTCCTCCTCGCCATAACGCCTCTGTTCTCAAGATGCTATGCAGTCTCTGTCTTATCTGTCTTATCTGTCTTATCTTCCTCGCCCTCTGAGTCCTCATCCTTCTTGTCATCGGAGCCCTCACTTGGCTTCTCTGTCTTGTTTTCTGTCAATGTATTGAGTTTGTCGAGAATTGCATTCATCTTGTTGTTAAAGCTGTCTAAAATATCATCCAGTGAAGTCTTTTTATCCTCTTCTGATGTGTCCTCAAATTTCACACCGAGCTTCTCGAGTTCTAGTTTCCACTCTGTAAACTTCTCCATTTGTTCATGACCATATATATCCATATAGTTCTTCTCATAATCATTCATGGTGTTGTAGAAATCAAGTGCTCCCTGAACTACATTCTGGTATGATTTATCTGCCCATGCCACATTTGGCAATGCATCGATCATTCCCTTGAGTGTGCTGTACTTCTCGTGTGCCTGAGAGTATTCTGCACTGACGATCGTATCCAAATCACTGAGCGAATACTTCGCGTCATTAATCACGAGCAATGGCTTTCCTTCCTCCATAACGACATAATCAACGACACCCTGTATCGTATTTACTTCTCCAGTACTCTCACTCGTTGTTGTCATGAGAACTTCCTTGCCGATCAAACTGTTTGCCCGCAGCACATCAACTGCCTCAGCCACTTCACCCATCTTCTGAACCTGCGTGAAAGTCGCATACTGTGATACCCATTCCGTATTGCTCGTAGGCTCCAGCGGGTCCTGATTCTGCATCTCGGCTACCAGAAGGGTCAGGAACATATCACTGTCCACTGCATTCTTGTTTTTTGCATTTTTTCTAAGGGAATCTCCCGATGTGGTATGAGTCTGTAATTTGCCGTCCTCACCGATTGGTGCTATTAAACTTCCCATATGTTCACCTCTCTTTTTTCTTCTTCATTTCAATATTATGCAAGTAAATCCATCGTATTTCCGTTTGCTGCCATCATTTCCATGGCAATCCTTGTCGCATCGTCCGCGCCCTGCATCTCTCCTTCCATTTCCTCCCCATTGGCAAATGCTCTGAGATTGATGCTGCTGCGTCTGCGCAATCCCTGAATGCGCTGTGACTCCTGCTCCTGCGACTGTCTTTGTTGATCCTGACCGTTCTTATCAAGATCCCGCTCCATCTGATGACTTTCCACTGATACTTCGATTGCTTCAATCTTGACACCCTGCTCCTCAAGATTTGCTCTCAATTGAGATGCCTGCGCTTCGATTGCTGCCTTCACTGCCTCGTTCTGCGTCGTAAACTCTGCTGTCACGATACCGCCCTTTGTCGTCAGCGATACATTGACTGTGCCAAGGCTAGCGGGATGCAGTTGCAGCTCCATCTCTGTCAAGTTTTCATTTTTGACAATCTTGACCATATCAGCGATCTGCCGCATAATGTTCTCTGTGTTCTCCGAAGTAAACTTCTCAACGCCCTCTGCGGCTGCTGTGTTCGTAATTTCATTCAGGTTGTTCTGAAAGTTCTGTGCTGTGCCTTGCTGTCCAAACTCTTTCGGCTCCTTACCGTCGCCTTCTCTCGATTCGCGGCCGGTATTTTGTGTCTGCTGATTCGCAGCTTCCACTGTTTGATCCTGTTGGCTTTCTGGCTGTGTATCATTTTGCTGGACGGTCTTATCATCTGATTTGGTATTGTCCTGCATGATAACCACTGGTTCCTGGACTTCCTGCCCGTCATCTGCCGCTGTCGCAACAAAAGCATTCTGATCATCCACCGGAAGTACTTCTGCCTCTTGTACCTGATTCTCAAGGTTCTGACTCTGCATTTCCTGTAACTTCTGCAATACAGCATCAAGTTCCTCACTGGTCAGCCCGGTGTTCTCAAGCAAATTCTCTACCTGTGTCCCCACCATTTTGGTGACATCCTGCAACATGGTATAAAGCCCTTCGTCTGCAATCAGACTGAGTGCAGAATCTTCACCTGATATGGCTGTCACTAGCTGTGCCATATTGTCCAGATTCAACAGGTCATATGGCTGCATTCCCAATGCCTCCATACCACTCATTAATTCCTCGTCGGTAATGCCCAGAATTTCTTTGATCTGCCCAATAATCTGCTCTAGCGCATTTGCGATCTCATCGATGGTCATCTCGTCCACAGACGCTTCCTCCATCGGCTCTGTAGTCTGCGCTGTATCTGTGATCTCCTCGGTTACTGTTTCCACAGGTTCTGTGGATGTGTCCACTGTTTCAGAAGCAGTGTCCTTCACAGATGTATCCTGCTCAGACGTGTCCTTCACAACATTGGTGTTCTTAGATTCATCAAAATTCTTCTTGTCAGGCTGCTGTGTCTGGGTTTTTTCGCTGCTTGTGATCGCCTGCGCCGTCGTCTGCTTAGGCGCCTCGAACTTTTGTGCTGTCTTTCCCAGCACATCGCCAAAACTTTGCACTTTTGATTGATCATCCGCTTTCCGTGGATTTGGCGTTTTCGATTCAGGTTTACCATTGAAAAACGCGTTTTTTACGGTTGTTTCCGTCGTTGTCATTCTCTTTCCATCCTCCTCTCTTTAATTTTCAAAGTGCTTTTATTATGTATAAAACCTATATAACATGAAAAATATATTATATAGTTACATAATCTCATAACATATATCGGTAAATTGTCAGAAAACTTTAGTCATTGTTTTTAATTTCCAGGATTCATAATTCTGGTAATCCTCGCCGCCACTGCTGCATCCATCTCACCCATGATCGCTCCTCTTGTCGCCGCTGGTAGATTCGAGAGAATCTCTGCTGCCAAATCAAGATTATCTGTCATAGCGCCAAGGATACCCGCTGCTTTCTTTGCGTCCATGTTGCTGTATGTCGCTACATAATCTTTCATTTTATTATTGACCGCTTCCTCTTGAATCACCTGTTTGTACAGCGCCTCCGCCGTCGTGGGATCCATCTCTTCATAATATATGCGGTATTCCTCTGCCCCGGGACCATTGTCCGCGTAGACAACTTCCTCATAGAATTGTTCCTTAATGCGCTGGAAATCCACCTGATTTTTCTCGAAAGTCTGCAAACGTTTTACCTCTGCCTTGAGCGCCTCAATCTGCTCTGAATATGCAGTGTTTGTATTTTTCACCTGCTCTAACTGTTTTTCCAAATCCGTCGCATAGTCCACGGCATCCTTGATGCTGTTGTAGCCGCCGTAAGCCTTCTCTTTGGGCGACTCTATCCCATTCTCTGCCGGAAGAATCTTGTTGATCACAGGTATATCCTTGAGCATCGGTGTCAGTACATTCGAGCCAAACCCGCCGACATCCATCTTGACCAGCAGACATAAGATTCCAAGCCAGATCACAATGATAAATAAGGTAACTACCACCACCGAAGCATTGGTTCCATCAATCTGTTCGTCTAATTCCCGCTCCTGATTTTCCAGCTCCTTCGCGCGTTTCTTGGCTTCCTTTCTCTGATTTTTCTGTTCTTTTTTAAACGCCTTCTGACTCTCTTTTAGCTGTTTTAACTGCATCTCCGGTGCGTCGGGGCTTAAATTTTCGTCCTTACGTGCCATATTGCTTTAACCATGCCTTTCCCTAATTTCTCACGCTCTGTTGTTCTTCCATCAGTTTCTGTCCGTATGTATATGAGGTAAGCTGGTCTATCTCCTTGCTCTCCGCCGCCAGTTCATCCTTCATAAACTCCTCAAACGCATTCTCCTTGAGCTTTTCATGCGCTTTGCGCTCCTGCATCAGCTCCTGTAATGCCGCCCTTGCCTTTTCTACCAGCTTCGCAGCGCGCGCTACTTCTTTCATCTGATCTGCGATGTATTCGTCCATCTTGAGGACTGCCATCTTGTTCTCACGGATCTTGCGCACATCAATCAGCTCTGTGCGGAGTTTTACGCCCTCCTGCATATAATAAAGCTTTCTTGCGTGAAATTCATCCAGCTTCTTTTTCTCTGCATCCAGTCGCATGTTTGCCTCTGCAAACTCCTGCTTTGCCTTGTCCTCCAGCTTCTCCTTGATATCGAGAATCCCCTGCATTTTATAACGAAAAACTGCCATACGCTTACCACCCTTTTACCTGAAATTGCTACTCCTGAAACATCGCCTCTAACTGCTCTACGGATTCCTCAAACGTGAATTTCGCATCTGTATCCTGCAGCAAATATTGGTTGACCTCATCAATCTTGTTGATTGCGCGGTCAATATTCGGATTGCTTCCCCTCTTGTACGCCCCGATATTGATCAAATCCTCCGCCTCATTGTACGTAGCCATGATATTCTTTAGTTTTCCTGCTGCTGCCTTGTGCTCTCTGGATGCAATCATCGACATACATCTCGAGATGCTTTGCAGCACATCGACTGCTGGGTAATGGTTTCTGTTGGCAAGCTTTCTTGTCAGCATAATATGCCCGTCAAGAATGCTTCTCGCCGTATCTGTGATCGGCTCATTGAAATCTTCACCTTCTACCAGAACGGTATACAGACCGGTGATCGAGCCGCTCTCAGAGCATCCTGCACGCTCAAGGAGTTTTGGCATCTCCGAGTACACGCTGGGCGGGTATCCTCTTGTCACCGGCGGTTCTCCTGTCGCCAGACCGATCTCTCTTTGCGCCATCGAAAAACGTGTCAGAGAGTCCATCATCAAGAGTACATCCTTTCCCTGATCTCTGAAATACTCTGCGATCGCCGTCGCGGTCTTTGCAGCCTTGTTGCGCTCTAGCGCGGGTCTGTCCGAAGTCGCAACCACCACGATCGAACGGCGCATACCTTCCTCACCCAGATCGCGCTCGATAAATTCGCGGACCTCACGGCCGCGCTCTCCGATCAGTGCGATCACATTGATATCTGCCTTGGTGTTTCTCGCAAACATGCCCATGAGGGTTGATTTGCCTACGCCGGAACCTGCAAAGATGCCGATACGCTGGCCTTTTCCGACCGTGATCAGCCCGTCTACCGCCTTTACGCCAAGCGGCAGCACCTCACTGATGATCGTCCGGCTCATCGGGTCAGGCGGCATCGCCTCAAGCGGATAGCGCTTGACAGTCGTTGGTTCTGGCACAAAGCCGTCTATGCATCTGCCCAATCCGTCCAGCGTTTTGCCAAGCAGGCTGTCGCCCACCGACACGCTTAACGGATAATTCATGTTCTCGACGATACAGCCAAGTCCGATGCCCTCTGTGTCTTCATAGGGCATGAGCAGTGTTTTTTTGTCCTTGAAGCCAACGACCTCTGCCAGAATCCCGTGCTGCTTTTCCGTATCTGTGTAAATCTTGCACATATCACCGAGCTTTGCATCGGGCCCAGAGGACTCAATTGTGAGTCCTACGACATTTTCCACTTTGCCAAGCTTCTTAAAAAAACTTTTATTCAATACTGTCTTATATTTGTCAAAGGAAATACAACTTTCCATGTTCCAACCCCTTTTATGGCTCGTAGGACAAAAGCCTTAATTCCTCGTTCAGTGCCTCTAACTGCGTTCCTAGACTACAGTCAAACACGCCGTTCCCTGTTTCTATCATACACTCATTTTTGCCGAGTGTGACATCTTCGAGAAGCTCTACATTCTCAATTGCAATATTCGTCCCCTTGATCAGCTCCCTCTTCTGCATACTTGCAAAAGGATAATCCTCTTTTGACACATGGATCAAATAGCTGCTGCCTGTCTCGATATTGCGCATGGTATTCTGAATCAGATACACGATGAGTTCTCTTGAATTTTTGAGGTTCACATGGAAAATATGCTCATAAATACCTGTCAGTGTACTGATAAATACCGGCTCTAATTCTTTGATCTTCTGCTGGTATTCCTCCTCGAGCGCCGCCATCTTCTGCTCCGCCTCTGTATGTACCTGCTTGCGCTCCTCCGCCACGCTGTTTAACCCGTCGCGGTGTCCCTGTGCAAAGCCGTCATTCTGCCCCTGTTCAAAACCTTCCTGATATCCTTGGCTGCGCGCCTCCTCAAGTGCCTGCGTCTTTACCTGCTCGATCTCTGCGAGTGCTTCCTCCCGCATCTGTTCGATCTGTGCCTGCGCATCTGCGATCAGCTCCTCCTGCATGGGGCCGGGCTGCGGCGCGAAACTGTTGTCCTCAAAGGCAGGTTCTGTGTCAAAGCCCTGATTTTCTCCGATGATATTCTCTCCGCCTTCCCGGATGAGCTGGGACACTTCCACGGCGCTGATTCCCTGTGTGAAACCATCTGCAAAATCAGGTTCCTCGCCGCACTCTCTTGCGAGCTCTACTGCCATTTCCCGAAGTCTTGCCTCTGCTCTTGCGTTGGTATCTATAATCCTTGTGTTGGCTGGGTCCACTTTCACCCAGCCTGATTTCAATATGCCGCCGCCATTAGACAACAATCTCGTCACCTCCGCCTCTTGAAATAACGATCTCCGCAGAATCCTCAAGCTTTCTGATAATATTTACAATCTTCTGCTGTGCTTCCTCAACGTCCTTCATTCTGACAGGACCCATAAATTCCATATCTTCTCTGATCATCTCAGCAAGACGCTTTGACATGTTGCTGAAGATCGCATTCTGCACTTCCTCTGTCGAGCCTTTGCATGCGATGGCAAGGTCGTTGTTGTCAACATCCCTGAGCACACGCTGGATTGCACGGTCGTCGAGCAGCAGGATATCTTCGAATACGAACATCTTCTTTCTGATCTC
This sequence comes from Lachnospiraceae bacterium, assembly GCA_009774345.1. Lineage (GTDB taxonomy): Bacteria > Bacillota > Clostridia > Lachnospirales > Lachnospiraceae > COE1. The sequence continues at coordinate 9,228 of VSNR01000123.1, forward strand.
GTCTGCAAGCTCTGGCTCTTCGACTTCGAGGGTCTCCATGATATGCTTCTCTGTTCCTCTGTCTACTGTGTTCAAGATCTCTACCACTGCGTCCACGCCGCCGATAATCGTGTAATCCTGATTGACAAGCGATGACAGTTTTGACTCGAGCACACGCTCCACTTCCTTGATAACATCCGGGCTTGTTCTGTCCATCGTCGCGATTCGCCTCGCAACCTCTGCCTGCTTCTCTGGCACGAGCGCGCCAAGGATGGTCGCCGCCTGCCCTGCTGACAGATAGGAGAGAATAAGAGCGATCGTCTGAGGATGCTCATCCTGTATAAAGTTCAAAAGCTGTGACGCGTCGGTCTTTTTGACAAACTCGAACGGCTTTACCTGTAAAGATGCAGTCAGCTTGCCGATCACGTCCATCGCCTTGTCTGCGCCAAGCGCCTTCTCCAGAAGCTCCTTGGCATAACCGATACCGCCCTCTGCTATGTACTGCTGTGCCAGACAGACCTCATAAAACTCGTTGATGACTTTCTCTTTAACTTGTGGTGTAACGCTTTTGGTATTCGCAATTTCAAGTGTGAGGTCCTCGATTTCCTCTTCCTTTAAATGTTTAAATATCAGGGAAGATTTCTCAGGTCCAAGGGCAATCAGTAAGATTGCCGCTTTCTGTATTCCCTTTAACTCCTCATTACTAGCCATTAAAAGTTACCCCCAATCCTCATCAAGCCAATTTCGCAAAAGCGTAGCGACTGCTTCTGGATTTTCCTCGACAAAGTTTTCTATCAGTTTTCTCGCTTCGGACTTCTGCTCTGTCTCGATGCCCTCAAGCTCTTCTACATTGGATTGCAGCAAATCCTCCACTGCAAGCTCTTCCTCTTCCTCGACTTCTTTCTTGGTTCTCAGGCTCATGATTACCACAAATGCCAGAAGTGCAAGAATAATGATGATTAATACAATCTGTACGATATCTTTTACTACTACAGGCTCCGTCATCTCGTCGATAAACTGTACTTCCTCGAATGCTACAAAGCTTACATTCTTTGACGGAATCCCTGTGGCATTTGCCACCATGCTGACAAAATCTTCATCCACTTCAAGTTTTGTCTTCTCATTGTTTGCAAGTTTATACTCTTCCCATGTGATTCCGTCAAGCAGTCCCTGAAGTCTCACATCCTCCTCGCGCACGACTTTGTATCTGACTGCTGCCACGGACACAGTACTGTCACTGTACACAACAGTTCCTGTCGCACCGATCTCCTCGATAATTTCCTCATTTGGAAGATATTTGCTCTTTCTCTCATAGCTGCTGCTGTTCGTGCCTTCCTGCTCGCTGATCATCATGTCTGTCTCAGAGTTGGAATCTGTGCCGGGCACGCCGCCCACGCCGTCGCTGGCATTGGACTGGTATACCTCCTCGCTTGCGAGCAGTCCCTGTTCATGGTTTGCATCCGGTGTGGAATAATTGTGCCGTGTGATCTTCTTCTGTGAGAAATCCATCGCAGCGTTGATTGCAACCTCTATCTGGTTGAACTGGTTTGTGCCAAAAAGCACCTGTCTTACTTCGCTCTTGATCAGGCTCTCCGCCTCCTGCTTGAGCATCATCATATTGTCTGCTTTCTCGATCGAGGAGTAAGTCTGCTCAACCGGGAACCATGTCTTTCCGTTTGTATCTGTGATTGCCACATTGTCTGTCGTCGCGTTTCCAAGTCCTGTCGCAACCATTCTTGCGATCGCTGCCGCATTCTCTTCTGTAAAGTTTGCGCCATCTTCAAGTTCGACAAAAATACTTGCGTAAGTCTCAAGGTTCTGTGCGATAAGCGTGCCATTGTCGTCAGGAATTGTCAACTGGCAGGAAGCTGTCTTGACTGCCTTCATGTTCTTGATGTCTTCCTCGATCTGTGTCTCGAGATAGAGTTTATAGCGCTTCTGCTTATCTGCCTCTGTCGTAGAGAAACTTCCGTTCAGCACATCATCAATGGTGTATGCCGCTGTCGGTATGTTATTTGCGCCAAGCAGCAGGTTTGCATCGGACTGCTGTGATTCCAGTACATCAAAACGGAGTCCGTCTGATGATATATTGTACAGGATGCCCTGCCCATCGAGCAGCTCCTTGACAGAAGATGCCTCTTTTGTGGACTCACACACAACAAAATCCTTCACATACTGCTTTCTAGTAAGTACCGCCACCAGTATTGCGATGGCAAGCAGAATCACCACCATAACGCCGATAATCAGTGTCTTCTGCTTTGGCTGAAACTTATTCCACCACTCTTTAATTCGCTCAAATAGCTTTTTCCCAAAATCCATTACCTTGTCAACCATATCAAGTATCTCCTTCTCCCAAATCTTCCCCAGCGTAATCCTTTACTCTTTTCAATCAGTTTATTAAACCGGTTATTGTTCACTCCTCCAGTAAACAGTAACTTAAATCTGCATCTGCATAATTTCCTTATATGCTTCAAGGAGCTTATCCCTGACTGCGACTGTGTAGTTGAGCGCTGTCTGCGCTTTTCCTACGGCAATCGTAAGGTCGTGTGTATTTTCTGAGATGCCCATCATCCATTTCAATTCCTCGTTCTCCTGTGTCGAGAGCAGATTGTTGGTATCATTGATATTGTTCACTGCCGCATCAAGGATGGAACCGAATAGATTCTCATTTTTTTGTTCAGTGCTGTCTGCTGCTGCGCTGTACAGACTGTTTCTGACTGCGTCCGAATTTACATTATACAATCTGTTGATATCATTTGCCGATGTTATCGTCATGTGTTCTTCCCCCTAAACTCCCCTATATTTCCTAGAAATTCATTTCCAAACCTTTGTTCGCCATTGCTTTTGTCGCCTCAAATGCTGCTTGGTTTGCCTCATATCCGCGGCTTGCATCAATCATGTTTGTCATCTCTGTGATAACGTTGACATTCGGATAATGCACATAACCATTTTCGTCCGCATCTGGATGCTCTGGGTCATACGCCATCACTTCCTCTGTCCAAGTATCCTCGTAGAGTCCGCCGATCTTGACACCAGAGCCCGGACTTGAAAGTCTCGCAGAGTTGGTGCTGCCAAGCGGCCTGCCGCTCAGATTGCTAAATGCGGTATCCAGCATATGCTTAAAGTTTCTCTCTTTTGTATTTGTCTTTTCCTGAAAGGTGACAACCTTTCTGACATACGGTGTGCCATCCTCTGTTCTTGTCGTATGTGCATTTGCCATATTCTGTGAGATGATATCCATGCGGTACTGCTCTGCGGACATTCCCGATGCACTGATATCAAACGAGTCAAAAATTCCCATCGCTCATTCCTCCTACTTCATCACGGACATGAGCTGTTTGAAGTTCTGGTTCACCAGCTCCTGCAATCCGTTATACTTTGTCTGGTTCTTTGCAAGAATGCCCAGCTCATTCTGGATGCTCACATTGTTGCCATCATACCGGTAAGAAAGCTCCTCATAATCTGTATAAATCTGTGGGTCGAGCGCGTCCAGATCAAGATTCTTGACTCTCGCATCCACTGTCTTCTCACCTGCTCTGGCAAAAGCATGTTTCAGCTCTGTCTCAAAGCGAATGTCCTTTCGCTTATAATTGGGGGTATTCACATTTGCAATATTATTGTTGATAATATTATTTCTCGTCGCTGTTGCATCCAGTGAAGTACCCAATGCGTTAATGTAATCAAACACACCTGAATTGTTTAACATTTATACTCCTCCTTCTTCTTCAGATCTACTCCCATGCAGTTCATCATTGCCATAATGAATTTACATAATATATTAC